>JBLHMP010000004.1:0-72230 GCA_047623555.1 Granulosicoccus sp. | reverse complement strand
TCTTCAAGATGATCGGGAAATAGAACCCCTTGTTCTCGATCATCACCTTCAATGAAACGCTTCATCCAACATCTCCTGATTATTCATTGAGAATAGCATAAATACACGTGTTCACACAGCCTCGGCCAGCACCGAACATGTGGCGCCATTTGCCTGTTATCGCTACCCATATAATCATGCCGGGGCGGATATTTGCGGCCTCGCCTGTGCCAATATGGTCGCCTATGTTTTGGGCCGCGTAGGCGATGTGGCCGTCGTGATCGCCGAACCGATGCGCGCTGTGCCCAATGTGCCGCCCCCCGGGTTCTGGAAGTCGGTGCGCGAGGCCTGTCATCGCCATGGCGCGCTGTTGATTATGGATGAAATCCCCACGGGTCTAGGTAAAACCGGGCGCATGTTTGCCTTTGAACATGATGACGTTATTCCCGACATCGTCACCCTTGGAAAATCATTGGGCGGTGGCGTGTTGCCCATTGCCGCCTGTATTGCGCGCACCAATCTGGACGTCTGCGGTGACTTTGCCATCGGCCATTACACCCACGAGAAAAACCCGGTGACCGCGCGTGCCGCCTTGACGACGATTGAGATCATCGAGGACGAAGGGCTGGTCGTGCGGGCGGAGGAACTGGGGCAATTCGCCATGGATTATCTGCGCCAAAAACTGGCGAATGTGCTGGTGGTGGGCGATATCCGGGGCAGGGGGTTGATGTTCGGGATTGAGATTGTTGAGGATCGCGCCGACAAAACGCCGGGCAATGCACGGGCCGAGGTGATCTATTATGCCTGTCTTGCGGCGGGGTTAAGTTTCAAGGTGTCCTAGGGCTGTGTGCTGACCTTGTCGCCGCCTTTGACGATAGCACGGGACGATCTGGAACGCGCGCTGGGCATTGTTGTGGCCGCAATCAAAGCGATGGCTCGCTGATGTTCGATACTTAACAAGCCGCAATAGCTGAGGCTATTTCCTGTCCCGTCCGATTTTATACTAGAAAGAGGTGGTTTGCCGTAGCCACCATGCCCGACACCGCGACGGTGTGGCCAGAATATCTGTTGAACAAAAGCTACGGAACCATTCTGTTGCCACCTCAGGCTTGAAGTCATTGAGCAAGCCAGCTATGTGCGCAATACCCTATCAGAAGAAAGCGTGCCAATGGCCACTACAAATCCGATCCAGTTTATCCAGCAGGTCCGTGCTGAGGTTGCCAAAGTTGTCTGGCCAACCCGCCGGGAAGTGTTTCTGACCACAGTGATGGTCTTTATCATGGCCGCGCTGACCGCGATTTTCTTTGCCCTGGTTGATCTGGGCATTCGCAGCGGGTTGCACGCTGTATTGTCCATGTTTGGCTAAGGTCTGATCTGGGGCGTGAAAAGCACGATAACCGCTTGATCTATTGGCCATTGGGCGTTAGTTGACGCCCTATCCTGGATATTGGCGTGCGGCGATTCGTGTTGCGCGCCGCTTTTTATTCAGGCCTCGCGGCGGGCCTCCCGTCAGGAAATTTTCAAGTATTCAGCCTCTTGTGGGATGTGCTGTACAAGCCAAGGACTCGGTTAATCATGGCGAAGCGGTGGTACACGGTCAGCGTTCTTTCAAATTACGAGAAGAAGATTGCCGAGCAAATCCGGGTTTCTGCTGAGGAACAGGGTTTTCAAGACGATATCGACGAAGTTCTGGTGCCCACCGAAGAGGTGATCGAAGTGCGCCGGGGCAAAAAAGTGACAACCGAACGGCGTTTCATGCCCGGCTATGTGCTGGTGCGGATGGAAATGTCTGATGGCGGTTATCACCTGATCAGCTCAATCAACCGCGTTACCGGATTTTTGGGGCCACAGGGCCGCCCAATGCCGATGCGCGACGCCGAAGTGAACGTGATCCTGAACCGGGTTCAGGAAGGCGAAGATTCGCCGCGTACCCTTATCCACTTTGAAGTCGGCGAGCGGGTCAAAGTTAACGAAGGTCCGTTTGAAGATTTCGACGGCATGGTCGAATATGTCGACGAAGAAAGCCAGCGCCTCAAGGTGACTGTGTCGATCTTTGGTCGGGAAACCCCGGTCGAACTGGAATTCACTCAGGTCACACGACAGGACTGAGATGACTGTCGTGTTTTCGTTCTGAAAGCACGACCTAAGTGGGAGGCTAGGCTGCCGCGGCAGCCAAACCGGACCACACAACTAGATATCCCATCGGGACGCGTCCCGCGGGTGTTGGAACAGGAGTAAGGTCTTATGGCTAAAAAGCTAGTAGGGTCGATGAAACTGCAGGTCCCTGCAGGACAAGCAAACCCATCCCCCCCCGTTGGTCCGGCATTGGGTCAACGCGGCATCAACATCATGGAATTCTGCAAGGCGTTCAACGCCAAAACTGCAGACCTTGAGCCCGGTGCGCCATGCCCAACCGTGATCACATATTATCAGGACAAGTCCTTTACTATGGAAATCAAGACGCCGCCGGCGTCGTATTTCCTGAAAAAGGCTGCCAAGATCAAATCGGGTGCCGCAACGCCAAGCCGCGAAACTGTTGGATCGGTGACCGTCGCACAGGTGCGTGAAATTGCCGAAGCGAAGATGAAAGATCTGAACGCCAACGACATCGACGGCGCGATGCTGATCATCATGGGCTCGGCCCGCTCTATGGGCATTGAGGTGAAGTAAGATGGCTAAACTCGGAAAACGTACACGCGCTGCGCGTGAATCATTCGCTGGCAAGAGCAATCTGTCGGTCGAGAATGCTGTTGCATTGGTCAAGGCGAATGCTGGTGCCAAGTTTGATGAAACCATTGAGATCGCAATGAACCTGGGCGTTGACCCGCGTCACGCGGACCAGATGGTTCGCGGTGTTATCGGTCTTCCTAACGGCACCGGTAAAACGGTTCGTGTGGCTGTATTTGCCCGCGACGCCAAAGCAGAAGAAGCCACAGCGGCTGGCGCTGACATCGTTGGCGCCGAAGACCTGATGGCGGCCATCCAAGGCGGCGAAATCAACTTTGATCGTTGCATTGCAACACCAGACATGATGCCGATTGTTGGCCGTTTGGGTAAAGTTCTTGGCCCACGCAACCTGATGCCAAACCCTAAGGTTGGTACGGTGACGATGGATGTGGCTCAGGCTGTTAAAAACGCCAAAGGCGGCGAAGTGCAGTTTAAGGTCGAAAAAGCTGGCGTAATTCACGCTGGTGTTGGCAAAGCATCGTTCAACGAAGCGCAGCTGACTGAAAACATCCGCGCCTTTGTTAGTGCTGTTGCCCGCGCGCGCCCATCGGGTTCCAAAGGCACATACATGAAGAAAATTGTACTGAGTTCAACTATGGGCCCAGGTGTTACGGTCAATGTGGACAGCGCCGCAGGCGAATAACGCATATTGTTCAACATGATTTAAAAGGCGGGCCTAACGGTCCGCCTTTTTTCGTTATTGGCTGTGTTGTGCCCCGCGTGGCGCAGCAAAGATAAACTTGAACTCACAAACTTGACTTCAATTTATCATACCGTGTTAAGTGACCCAAAAGCGCCCTAATAACTACAAAAGCGCGATGAGGAGAGCAGTACATGGGACAACCGCAACTTAACGAGCAGGGTGCTCGTCTACTGGAATTACGCCAAGCGGCCTTGTTGCATCTTATGGGCGACAACCCGGATTTCGTTCCGCTTACCGGTTTGGCCGAAATTGAGGCCATGGGCGTGTCTGGCGACGACCCGCTACTGCCGGATTATCTAGAGGCCACGGTCCTGATGATCATTGGGCGCGGTAAACGCGTGCCACGGGCGCAAAAGTTTTTGTACCGTTTGTTTCAGAAACGGCTGATTGATGAGGACGGCAAGAAGTTTTCCGATTTTCAGGATATCCTGAAAGAGGCGGGCACGCAGGGTGTGTCGTTAAAGGGATTGTCGTTCTTTCAGTCGTTTGCGACGTTGGATCATGAACAGGTGTGGTCAGACACCGGCGCGGCCATCGAAAAGGTTAAATCTCTGGTCGGGGATGCCTTTCTGAATTCGGGTACATTGCTGGGATCGGTGCGCGAAAAGGGCTTTATTCCGCATGATGATGACGTCGATATTGCGGTGCTGCTCAGGGCGGATAACGCGGTTGATGCTGGCTGCGAGTGGATCGAAGTCTATCACACCCTGCAGGCGGAAAAGCTCATTTCCAAGCCACCTAGGCGCAATTACGGTGTGTTCAAGCTCAAGTCGACCACCGGTATCAACATTGATGTGTTCCCGGCGTGGATCGAAAACGACCGCATGTATGTCTATCCGCACACTTATGGCGATCTGGCTGCAAGCGACGTGTTTCCATTGGCCAAATGTGCAACCACGCAATTGCCCATTCCGAACAATCCCGAGGCCATGTTGGCGGTGAACTACGGTGAAAACTGGCAGACGCCCGATCCGTCATTCACCTTTCCCTGGGGACCTGCGAACAAACGCTTTGCGTCCTTTCGCGATGTTCTGATGGCCGATACCTCAGTTTGGGATTCAAAACAGGGGACAGATAATGGCGCATAGTGTGATTTTGACATACGGGACGTTTGATCTGTTTCATGTCGGCCATTTGCGGCTGTTACGTCGGTTGTCCGGTTTGGGGGATCGGCTGATCGTGGCCTGCTCCACGGACGAGTTCAATCTGGGGAAGGGCAAAATGACCGCCATTCCCTTTGATCACCGGGTCGAAATCCTGGAAGGCTGCCGCTATGTCGATCGGGTGATTGCAGAAGACAACTGGGATCAGAAACGTGACGATGTGCAGAAATACAATGTCGATCTGTTCGCCATGGGGAGCGACTGGAAGGGCAAATTTGATTTTCTGGGCGATCTGTGTGATGTTCTCTATCTGCCGCGCACTGAAAACATTTCAACGACCGAGCTCAAAGAGCTGATCCAGACCATGCGCAGCCCTGTGGATAGTGATGAGTAAGCGACGAATAGACGGCGAATAGGAGGCGACTAGACGTCGAATAGGCGGCGGCAAAACACCGAAATTGGCTTTGGTAGGTTTCGGTATGATTTCACTTGCTGTTTGCGCAAACAAAAAGCCGTGTAAATTAACGCTTGGCTTTCAGGAACGAATCTCATAAAGGAACATCTGTGCTCCGCTCATCTTGATGGTCGGGGCATTATCTGTCCAAGACGGTGGGTGGCCAAGACTATGGCCTTAATCTCCTGCCTGAGACGGGAAAACCGATTAGATATTGAGGGCAAGTGTCCTCGGGCGATTTTTGGTTCTACCCCGTAACTACGGACCTGAGTGCCGGACTTTGTCTGGCCAATATGAGCCGGGATACATTTTGTATCCCAAATTTGGAGTAAAACTGTGGATAGAGCCCAGAAAGAGAAAACGGTCGACGAGCTCGGCCAGATCTTTGAAAGCTCTGGCGTCGTTGTGGTTGCCCACTACGTCGGTCTGACAGTTGTTGAGATGCAGGATCTTCGCGCGCGTGCACGCGATGCGGGAAGTTCTGTGCGTGTTGCCAAAAACAGGCTCGCCAAAATCGCCCTTGAGGGACAGCCATGCGAATCTATCGCTGGTCTACTGACGGGGATGACCGTTCTAACCTATTCCGAGGATCCTGTGGCTGCGGCCAAGGTTGCCGAGGGCTTCGCCAAAGATAACAAGAAGTTTGAAATTCTTGGCGGCGCAATGGGTGAGAATAATCTGGACCGGGCTGGTGTTGCAGCCGTGTCGAAAATGCCTTCGCGGGACGAGCTTATTGCTTCGATCGTGGGCTGTATCGGCGCACCTGCATCCAACATCGCCGGGGCCATTGGCGCACCTGCAAGCAACATCGCGTCCATCTTGTCCACGATCGAGGACAAGGCGGCCGCCTGAGCAATTGACTGACTGGCGCGTGGCTAAATACACGTCGTTGGAACACACATATCAAACGGAAAGAGTCTAAAATGGCTGATCTGAAAAAACTTGCAGAAGACATTGTTGGTCTGACCCTGCTGGAAGCACAAGAACTGAAAACCATCCTCAAAGACGAGTATGGCATTGAGCCCGCTGCTGGCGGCGCAGTGATGATGGCCGGCCCAGCAGATGCTGGCGCTGCCGAAGAAGAGCAGACTGAATTTGATGTCGTCCTGAAATCTGCAGGCGCGTCGAAAATCAACGTGATCAAAGAAGTTCGCGCGTTGACTGGTCTTGGCTTGAAAGAAGCCAAAACTTTGGTTGAAGCGAATGGCAAAGTCAAAGAAGGCGTCAGCAAAGAAGAAGCTGACGACGTCAAAGGCAAGCTGGAAGCAGCTGGCGCCGAAGTCGAAGTAGTCTAATTGACGAAACGTGCGGTTTCGCACGGTTGATATTGGCGGGGTCCGGAGCATTTTCGGGCCCCGCCGAACCTGTCTTGGCAAGGGCCCCGAATAGGGACTGTTTCCAAGGCGCGTTCAAAGATCGGGAGGCCCCCCGTCGGGAGGGGGACCACGAATTGATCTGAACACACTGTCTCGTATGGGTAAGCTGCCGGTCCCCGACGGTATTCTTGCCCGGTGAGAAATAGACAAAGGTGACACCTGATATGGCTCAATCGTTCCTTGGCCAGAAACGTCTTCGTAAGTATTATGGCAAAATCCGTGAAGTTTTGGAGATGCCAAACCTAATTGAGGTACAGAAATCATCCTATGATCTGTTCCTGAATTCCGGCGACCAACCCACGCCCACCGATGGTGACGGCATCATGGGTGTGTTTCAGTCGGTTTTCCCGATCAAAGATTTCAACGAAACCAGCGTGCTGGAATTCGTCAAATACGAGCTTGAAAAGCCCAAATACGATGTAGAGGAATGTCAGCAACGCGACATGACCTATAGCGCGCCACTAAAAGTGACGCTGCGCCTGATCGTGTTTGATTTTGACGAAGATACTGGCGCCAAGTCGGTTAAAGACATCAAAGAACAAGAAGTGTTCATGGGCGATATGCCTTTGATGACACCAAATGGTACTTTTGTGGTTAACGGCACCGAGCGGGTGATCGTTTCCCAGATGCACCGTTCGCCTGGCGTGTTCTTTGACCACGACAAAGGCAAAACCCATTCCTCGGGTAAATTACTGTTCGCTTGCCGCATCATCCCGTATCGCGGCAGCTGGCTGGACTTTGAGTTTGACTCCAAAGACATCGTGTTCTCGCGCATTGACCGTCGCCGCAAATTGCCGGTGACAACGTTGTTGTATGCACTGGGTCTGGACCAAGAAGACATAATGGATGCGTATTATGATACGGTTCAGTTCAAGCTGAAAAAGGGCAAAGGCTGGGTTACTCCATTCTTCCCGGATCGTGTGCGTGGAACGCGCCCAACGTATGATCTGGTGGATGCGAAGACCGGCGAAGTGATCTTTGAAGCGGGCAAAAAAGTCACGCCACGCGCGGTCAAGAAACTGATCGACGAAGGTAAGGTTAAGAACCTGATGGTTCCGTTTGAACATATCGTTGGTAAATATGTTGCCAATGACATCATCAACGAAGAAACCGGTGCGATCTATGTCGAAGCTGGCGATGAACTGACGCTTGAGTATGACAAAGCCGAAGAACTGATCGGTGGTACAGCCAAAGAACTGGTCGATGCGGGCATCACCGACATTCCGGTGCTGGACATCGACAACATCAATGTCGGCCCCTACATGCGTAACACCATGGCGATGGATAAAAACATGAACCGCGATACCGCGCTCATGGATATCTACCGCGTCATGCGTCCGGGCGAGCCGCCCACCGTCGAGGCTGCAAGCAACCTGTTTGACACGTTGTTCTTTGATAGTGAACGCTATGACCTTTCGGCTGTTGGCCGGGTGAAAATGAACATGCGTCTGGCGCTTGATGCCGACGACACCCAGCGGACCCTGCGCAAAGAAGACATCGTTGCCTGTATCAAGGCACTTGTTGATCTGCGCGATGGCCGTGGTGGCATCGACGACATTGACCACCTAGGCAACCGCCGGGTGCGCTCGGTTGGTGAGCTGATGGAAAACCAGTACCGCGTTGGCCTGCTTCGTATGGAGCGCGCGATCAAAGAACGTATGTCATCGGTCGAAATCGACACGGTGATGCCACAGGATCTGATCAACGCCAAACCCGCTGCGGCTGCGGTGCGTGAATTCTTTGGTTCCAGCCAATTGTCGCAGTTTATGGACCAAACCAACCCGCTCTCTGAGGTGACGCACAAACGTCGTTTGTCGGCCCTTGGACCAGGAGGTTTGACCCGTGAACGTGCTGGGTTTGAGGTGCGCGATGTGCATCCAACCCACTATGGCCGGATGTGCCCGATTGAAACGCCCGAGGGGCCGAATATTGGCCTGATCAACAGCTTGGCAACCTTTGCACGTGTCAACAAATATGGCTTTATCGAAACGCCGTATCGCGTGGTCAAAGACGGCCATGTGACTGACGAAGTGCATTACATGTCGGCGACCGAAGAAATGCGCCACACTGTGGCACAGGCCAACGCGTCACTGGACGAAAACGGTAACTTCAAGAACGATTTGGTCAGCACACGGAAATCCGGCGACTATACTCTGTCACAGCGTGAAAACGTTGACCTGATTGACGTGAGCCCGAAACAGTTGGTTTCTGTGGCTGCTTCGTTGATCCCATTCCTTGAAAATGACGATGCGAACCGGGCCCTGATGGGATCGAACATGCAACGTCAGGCGGTTCCGCTGTTGCGGGCCGAGGCGCCGCTGGTCGGCACCGGCATCGAAGAAGTTGTGGCACGAGATTCCGGCGCGGCCCATATGGCCAAACGCGGCGGCATCGTCGACCAGGTGGATGCGCAGCGTATCGTGATCCGGGCAACCGAAGATCTTGAGCTGGGCGACGCAGGGGTAGACATCTACCGCATGCGTAAATTCCAACGGTCCAATCAGAACACCTGTATTAACCAGCGTCCGCTGGTAAAGGTGGGTGAGTACGTTCAAAAAGCTCAGGTAATTGCCGATGGTCCGTCCACGGACATGGGCGAGCTGGCTTTGGGTAAAAACGTGATCGTCGCGTTTATGCCTTGGAATGGCTACAACTATGAAGACTCGATCCTGATTTCCGAGCGAATTTCTCAGGATGACGTGTTTACTTCGATTCACATCGAAGAGTTTGAAGTCGCAGCACGTGACACCAAGCTTGGACCAGAGGAAATCACCCGTGATATTCCGAACGTCGGTGAAGAAGCGCTGCGTAACCTCGACGAGGCTGGCATCGTTTACATCGGTGCGGACGTAGAACCGGGCGATATTCTGGTGGGTAAGATCACGCCAAAAGGCGAAAGCCCGATGACACCCGAGGAAAAACTGCTGCGCGCCATCTTTGGTGAAAAAGCCAGCGACGTACGCGATACTTCGTTGCGTGTGAAACCGGGCGATTTCGGCACAGTGGTAGAAGTTCGTGTGTTCAACCGCCACGGCGTTGAAAAAGACGAACGTGCCCTGCAGATTGAGCGTGAAGAGGTCGAACGTCTGGCCCGTGACCGTGACGACGAAATGACCATCCTGGAGCGCAATATCTATGCGCGTCTGAACGGAATGATCATGGGTCGCACTGCGGTCAAAGGTCCAAAAGGCGTTAGGCCGGGGTCCGAGATCACTGACGAGTTGCTGGAGACACTGACCCGTGGTCAGTGGTGGCAGCTGGCATTGGGCGAAGAGTCCGATGCGCAGGCGGTTGAGGCGCTGAACGAACAGTATGGTATCCAGAAAAACACGCTGGATGCGCGGTTTGAGGATAAAGTCGAAAAAGTGCGTCGTGGCGATGATCTGCCTCCAGGCGTGATGAAGATGGTCAAAGTGTTCGTCGCGGTTAAGCGTAAGCTGCAGCCGGGCGACAAAATGGCCGGACGGCACGGCAACAAAGGTGTGATTTCCAAGGTTGTTCCGATGGAGGACATGCCGTTCCTTGAGGATGGTACTCCGGTTGATTTCTGTCTGAACCCGCTGGGCGTGCCATCGCGTATGAACGTTGGTCAGATTTTGGAAACCCACATGGGCTGGGCTGCACGCGGTTTGGGCATGCACATCGACGAGGCACTGGGTGCGTATCGTCGGTCGGGTGACCTGACACCGGTGCGTGACGCGATGAAAAATGCCTATGGCGAAGATGTCTATGAAGAAGGCATCAAAGACATGGGCGAGGCAACGCTGATCGAGGCTGCTGGCAACGTGATCAACGGTGTGCCAATAGCAACGCCGGTGTTTGACGGCGCCAAAGAGAATGATGTCAACGATGCGCTGACCCGCGCTGGGTTTGATACATCCGGTCAGTCGGTGCTGTTTGACGGACGGACAGGCGAGCAATTCGCGCGTCCTGTAACTGTTGGCGTCAAATACCTGCTGAAACTGCATCACCTTGTGGATGACAAAATCCACGCGCGCTCGACCGGGCCTTACAGCCTTGTGACCCAGCAACCGTTGGGTGGTAAAGCGCAGTTTGGTGGCCAGAGGTTCGGGGAAATGGAAGTCTGGGCGCTGGAAGCGTACGGCGCGGCCTATACCTTGCAGGAAATGCTGACCGTGAAATCGGACGACGTGAGCGGCCGGACGAAAGTCTATGAAAGCATCGTCAAAGGCGAGGATAATTTCGAGGCTGGCGTACCAGAATCGTTTAACGTTCTGGTCAAAGAAGTCCGTGGCCTTGGCCTGAATATGGAACTCCTGGATGCGGAGGTGGACGAGTAATCGTCAACACGCGTGGGTTGGCACCCACCCTACGCCACAACGTGTAGGGTGCGTGAAAACCCACGCCGCCCCCATCATCCGCACAAATTTGAGGTATCAAAATGAACCAGGAACTGACAAATAACCCGTTTAATCCGCTGACCCCGCCGAAAGTATTCGACGAGATCAGGGTGTCACTGGCCAGCCCGGAACGCATCTTGTCGTGGTCGTTCGGGGAAATCAAAAAACCCGAAACCATCAACTATCGTACGTTCAAACCTGAACGCGACGGCCTGTTCTGCGCGCGTATCTTTGGCCCGATCAAAGATTACGAATGCCTGTGCGGCAAATACAAACGCATGAAATATCGTGGCGTTGTCTGCGAAAAATGCGGCGTTGAGGTTACTCTGCAAAAAGTCCGCCGCGAGCGGATGGGCCACATTGAACTGGCCAGCCCGGTTGCGCATATCTGGTTCCTGAAATCGCTGCCATCGCGCATTGGTCTTATGCTGGACATGACACTGCGTGATCTGGAACGCGTGCTGTACTTTGAGAACTATGTGGTAATCGAACCCGGCCTGACAGACCTCAGCTACGGTCAGTTGATGACCGAAGAAGAGTTCATGGACGCGCAAGATGCTTACGGCATGGACGCCTTTACTGCGAACATTGGCGCCGAAGCGATCCGCGAAATGCTGGCGGCGATTGATCTGGAATCCGAAGCCGACAGCCTGCGCGCCGATCTGGCCGTGGCCACAGGTGAGCTGAAGCCAAAGAAGATCATCAAGCGTCTTAAAGTTGTGGAATCTTTCCTGGAATCTGGCAACCGCCCGGAGTGGATGGTTCTGACCGTGATCCCGATCATTCCACCAGAACTGCGCCCATTGGTGCCTCTGGATGGTGGTCGTTTTGCGACGTCTGACCTGAACGATCTGTATCGTCGGGTAATCAACCGGAACAACCGTCTGAAGCGTCTGATCGAGCTGCGCGCACCCGATATCATCGTGCGTAACGAAAAGCGGATGTTGCAGGAATCTGTCGATGCGCTGTTTGACAACGGTCGTCGTGGTCGTGTGATCACCGGCGCCAACAAGCGTCCGCTCAAATCGCTGTCTGACATGCTGAAAGGCAAACAAGGCCGCTTCCGCCAGAACCTTTTGGGCAAACGCGTCGATTTCTCGGGTCGTTCAGTCATTGTGACCGGCCCGGAGTTAAAGCTGCATCAATGTGGTCTGCCGAAAAAGATGGCGCTAGAGCTGTTCAAGCCGTTCATCTATTCGCGGCTTGAGGCCAAGGGCCTTAGCTCGACCGTGAAACAGGCGAAAAAACTGGTTGAAAAAGAGCGTCCCGAAGTTTGGGATATTCTGGACGAAGTTATCCGCGAACACCCTGTCATGCTGAACCGGGCGCCGACCTTGCACCGTCTTGGCATTCAGGCGTTTGAACCCGTGCTGATCGAAGGTAAGGCCATCCAGCTGCACCCGCTGGTCTGTTCGGCCTTTAACGCTGACTTTGATGGCGACCAAATGGCGGTCCACGTGCCGCTTAGCCTTGAAGCACAGCTCGAAGCACGCGTTCTGATGATGTCGACCAACAACGTTCTGTCGCCTGCAAACGGTGCGCCAATCATCGTACCGTCGCAGGATATGATCCTGGGTCTGTATTATGTGACGCTTGAGCGTAAAGGTATGGTTGGAGAAGGAAAAATCTTTGCTTCGATCGACGAAATTCAGCACGCGCTGGACGCCGGCGAAGTACATTTGCATGCCAAAATCACCGCACGGCTTCCGCAGATTGACGAAGAAGGCAACGAAATTCAGGTTCGGTTTGAAACCACACCGGGCCGGGTTTTCCTGGGCGCGCTTTTGCCCCGCAATGCCAAGGCACCGTTTGATCTGGTGAATCGCCTATTGCGCAAGAAAGAAGTGCAGCAGGTCATCGATACAGTCTACCGGTATTGTGGTCAAAAAGAGAGCGTCATCTTCTGTGACCAGATCATGACCATGGGCTTTCGTGAGTCGTTCAAGGCCGGTATTTCGTTTGGTAAAGACGATATGCTGATCCCTGACAGCAAGTGGCCAACCGTCAATGCAACCCGCGATCAGGTGAAAGATTTTGAACAGCAGTACATGGACGGCCTGATCACTCAGGGTGAAAAGTACAACAAAGTCGTCGATGCCTGGTCAAAATGTAACGACAAGGTCACCGACGCCATGATGGGCGCGATTTCTGAGACTAGAATCGACGAAAACGGGTCTGAAATGGAACCGAATTCAGTTTACATGATGGCCCACTCGGGCGCACGTGGTTCTGTTACGCAGATGAAACAGCTGGGCGGTATGCGTGGTCTGATGGCCAAGCCAAACGGCGACATCATCGAGACACCGATTATCTCAAACTTTAAAGAAGGTCTGGGCGTTCTTGAATACTTCAACTCAACGCACGGCGCCCGGAAAGGTCTGTCTGATACCGCTCTCAAAACAGCAAACTCGGGCTATCTGACACGGCGTCTGGTGGACGTTGCACAGGACTGCATCATTCGTATGCGCGATTGTGGAACTGACAAGGCAATCACCACGGAACCAGCGGTTAATGACGGCGAAGTAGTGTCGTCATTGGGGGAACGTTTGCTGGGTCGTGTTGCGGCCGAGGATATCATGCGTCCGGGCACAGATGAGGTGCTTATTGCCAATGGTGCGTTGATCGACGAACGGTTGGCAGACACAGTGGAAGACGCGGGCGTTGCTTCGGCACGTATCCGTAGCCCGCTGACCTGTGAGGCCGAAGAGGGCGTTTGCGCCATGTGTTATGGTCGTGACCTTGCACGCGGTACAATGGTCAACTCGGGCGAGGCTGTCGGCATCATCGCCGCACAGTCCATCGGTGAGCCGGGGACACAGCTGACAATGCGGACGTTCCACATTGGCGGCGTTGCCCAAGCAGGCCAGCAGTCGTTCCTTGAGGCCAGCCATGAAGGCAAAATCGTCTTTGAAATGCCTCAGATACTGGAAAACACATCTGGTGAAACGGTTGTTATGGGCCGGAACATGAAGATGTCCATTCAGGACGCCAATGGCGACACCCGTGCAACCCATAAACTAAGCTACGGCACCAAGCTGGCGGTCAAAGATGGCCAGAAAGTTGCGCACGGGGACAAGTTGTTTGAATGGGATCCCTACACTCTGCCGATTATTGCAGAGAAAGACGGGATCGCCAAATTCGTCGATCTGGTTTCGGGCCTCGCGGTTCGCGACGTGACGGACGATGCAACCGGCATGACCCAGAAGATCGTTATCGACTGGCGCACGGCCCCCAAAGGTAACGAGCTGAAGCCGGAAATCATTCTGGTTGATAAAGATGGTGAACCTGTTCGCAACGATGCTGGCAATCCGATCACCTACATGATGTCGGTTGACGCGGTTCTGTCCATCGAAGAGAGCTCGGAGGTCAAAGCCGGTGACGTGGTAGCGCGTATTCCACGTGAGGGTGCCAAAACCAAGGACATCACCGGTGGTCTGCCGCGTGTGGCCGAGCTCTTTGAGGCACGTCGCCCCAAAGACAACGCCATCATCGCCGAGATTGACGGCTATGTTCGCTTTGGTCGCGACTATAAGAATAAACGTCGGATCAGCATCGAACCAGCTGATGAAACGCAAGACAATGCCGAATATATGGTGCCCAAGGGCAAGCATATTCCGGTACAGGAAGGCGACTTTATCCAAAAGGGCGATTATCTGCTCGACGGTAACCCAGCACCGCATGACATTCTTGCGATTATGGGCGTCGAGGCCTTGGCCAACTATATGATCGACGAAGTGCAGGACGTGTACCGGCTGCAGGGTGTGAAGATCAACGATAAGCATATCGAAGTGATCGTCCGTCAGATGCTGCAAAAATGGGAAGTCACCAACAGTGGCGACACCACGCTGCTCAAAGGCGAACACGTTGATAAGCTCGAGTTCATGCAGGCCAACGAAAAGGCGCTGTCCAAAGGCGGACGCGAGGCGACAGGTGGCGCGATCCTCTTGGGTATCACCAAGGCATCGTTGCAGACCCGGTCGTTTATCTCGGCTGCTTCGTTCCAGGAAACCACGCGGGTTCTGACCGAAGCATCGGTTCAGGGTAAGCGCGACAAACTGGTCGGCCTGAAAGAGAACGTGATCGTCGGTCGTTTGATTCCGGCGGGGACGGGTGGGGCAACGATGCAGATGCGTCGTGTTGCAACTGATCGCGATAACGTCGTGATCGAAGCCCGTCGCATTGAGGCCGAAGCGGCCGCGGCACTGGCAGCACCGATGGCAGATGACATCGTTGGCTCGGACCCGTTTAGCGCGATGGCCGTCGACACAGCGGAAAGCCGCGATTAAACCGCGACTGACGGATTGAATTAATTGAGGCCCCCACACTTAACTGGTGCGGGGGCCTTTGCTATTTGGCGGTCCGGGTGGCTCTGGCCCGTGCGGTGGATTTTATTAGGTCGATACGGCCAATAAACGCGACCGCCCGCGCGATAGGATCGTGCAAATACTGATCCGGGGCCAGAAATTTAAGTTGGTTCAGATCGACCATGTTCAGTATATCAAAATCAACCGGCTCAATGCGGCAGGTCCAGCCCGACGCAGAGTTATTTGACCATCCGTTTGTATGGTGAATGAGTCGATTTGAACGCAACGAATAGCTGCAAAAATCAAAGGCGGTGACACCGTCAGTGACATAAATATGGCTGCCCGCAAAACCCACGCGCGGAATGATCCGTTAGGCATGAAACCCGGCCACAGGGGGGGGCGCAGGAATACACCTGCTAGAATATGACAGGCCCCATCGCCAAAAGACCGTGTCTGGCAACGCCCGGCGACGCCGTGGATCGGCCTTGATGCCTGGTTTCAGTTGGAACATCCCTCAGTATGAGGGGGCCATGCTCGTGTTGCAAAATCACATGGCCGACACCGGGCGGCCAAAGCGGTCAACTATTGCCCCTTTTCATTTCCCTGCCTCGGGTGTTTGGTGGATGTCATTGATCAGGAGCATTCACCACATGGAAATCCGTGCCAAAGTCATTGGCGTTCTGCGCTTTTCGGTGCTGACCCCGACCTATTATTCCGAACGCTTTGAGACGTTGGACAAAATCGCCGAACACATTTTTTCGGATGAGCGGATGGAGCTTAGGTTTCGGATTTTTGAAACCCTGTGCCTGCCGTCGCTGACCGGCCAAAGCGACGCAGATTTTGACTGTGTTGTGCTGACCGCAGAGTCCATGCCCGCAAAGCATCTGAACCGGTTGCAGGCGCTGCTTGCGCCGTTTCCCAATATTCATTGTAGGCCGGTGGGCACGGATAAGCATTACCAACTGATCAAATCTGGCTATGATTCCATCCCGGTCGAAGGCTACAGCCACCGCATCATGTTCCGACTGGATGACGACGACGCTGTGGACCTTGATTTCATCAAACGCACCAAACAGCTGGCCGCTGGATTGCTGAAGATGCAAGACCCAGAGACGCCGTTTGTGATCGCCTATAATCGTGGGTTCTATGTTGAATCCAAAGAGCGCGGCAATGATGTGTTTGACGCCTGCGAACGCGCGCCTTTGTCTACGGGCACGACGCTGGTGGCGCCGGTCGGGTATCCACGCAATCCCTATCGCTATGTGCACCGGGCGCTGGCCCAGCATTACAACACGTTCTCTGATATTTCGGTGCCGGGGTTTATCCGCACCATACATGGGGACAATAAATCCCGGCCAACGCAGATGGGATTGACCCGTAAGATGCGACCAAAGGTGATTTCATGGCAGCTCTTGACCCATTTCGGCGTCGATATGGATATGCTTAAGAACCTATGAGCATGTCGCCAAACACCAAAGGCGCGTTGTTGATGATGGCCAGCATGGCGGCCTATACGATCAATGACGCGCTGATAAAAGCCACCGATGGGGCGTTGCCGCTGTTTCAGTTGCTGACCTTGCGCGGGGTGATGACGCTGGCGCTGGTGTTGTTGGTGGCGGCGCGGATGCGGGCGCTGGATTTTCGCATGTCGTGGTACGACTTTATGTTGCTGTCGGTGCGCTGCCTGACCGAGATCGCCGCAACCTATTGTTTTATCACCGCGCTGTTGCACATGCCGCTGGCCAATATTTCGGCTGTTTTGCAGATGTTGCCGCTGACTGTCACCTTGGGGGCTGCGTTGTTTTTCCGCGAGGCGGTGGGCTGGCGGCGTTCTGTTGCCATTGGTGTCGGGTTCTGCGGTATGTTGCTGATCGTGCGCCCCGGAGCGGATGGGTTCAACATTTATTCCATCTATGCGTTGGGGGCGGTGTTGGCGGTCACGCTGCGCGATCTGGTGACGCGGCGGATGTCGCCCGATCTGCCGTCCATGACAATAACTGTGGCGGTTTCGCTGTCGATTCTGGGGTTTGGCTTGCTGGGGTCGTTGGGCGAGCAGTGGCAGCCGGTCTCGTCTGGCAACTGGGCGCTATTGGCGGGATCGTCGGTGTTCATCATGGGCGGCTATCAGTTCAGCGTGCAGGTGATGCGGGTTGGGGACGTATCGTTTATCGCGCCGTTTCGCTATACCGGCCTGCTGTGGGCGCTGGTGTTGGGCTGGCTGATGTTTGGTGACTGGCCGGACGCTCTGACGCTGCTGGGGGCCTCTATCGTCGTGTTCACGGGGTTGTTTACGCTGTTCCGTGAACGGGCGCTTCTACGGGGCTGAAAACACCCGACGCACGTCATCGGCATCAATGTTGTACACCTTTTTGAAATGCGCTTCTTCCTCGGGGCTTTGCGGCAGTAGCTTTACCGGTTTGACGCCGGTTTTTTGTCGTGAATCATTATAATCATTGTGCCCGCGTACCAACATATCCTCGCCTGTAAAGGTCACGGTGGGCATTGAGCGGCCGACCTTCATATGGGAAAAATTCATCACCGTCTGGCTAACCTCGCGGCGAAATACAATCGCCAGAGCTGCCGTTGTGTAGGCGTTGTTGACCGCCGTGGTTTTCAACCCATCCGGTCCGGGGCGGGCAATGAATCCGGTATTATAGTCAATCGCGATGTGACGGTGTTTTTGCGCCAAGCTGCGCACATCCTCAACAGTTTCCCGCAGCTTTTGGACATAACAGCAGGCGACGGCATCATCGTCATCCATGCGGAACTGGGCGCAGAGGTCTTGATTAAACAGCCGGACCGAGTTGATGGCTTTGCGCATGACCCCACGATGGTTTTCCGGGGCGTGTTTCTGCACCACAACCTGGGGCATGCCGCGGGTCAGATCCATCAGCCGCTCATAAGCTAGGGTTGGCAGGCTGTCACCGGTGACGATCAGAAACGTAAAATCAGGATCTGTTTGTGCCCTGAGCGGCGGCAGGGTCATGGTTTCAAAAGTGCGAAACCGTTCTTCCAGGCGTTCAGGGGCGTAAAGAAATGCAGCGCGCTCTTGCAGGGTTTCATGGTTGATCTGAAAACCGCCCTCTCCCAGATAGGAAAACCGACATAGTCCGATTACCTGCATATCGCTGCCTCTATTGGTCTTGTGTTTTTCTGCGTCATCCCCAATTGCAATGTTGCAGCGACGCGGGGGCTTGGCAAGGGTAAGGGGCTGTTGACATGGGGCGCGACTCCCCATATACGCCCGCTATCTCGACAAATAGGGAAGAACCTGACCGTCGATTTCAGTACTGAAGTGGTCAAGATCCGGACCGTATGGTCCCGATCCTCTGGAATTCAGCCGCGTCGTTCCCGAATTTGGGAACGGAAGCGGTTGTAACGCTTTGCGGACGCGTAAAGCGTTAAGATTTAGCCGCACGCTTCTGCGTGCATGACATATATGTTGCGAAACGGGGATAAAACCGGAATGCCAACGATCCAACAGCTGATCCGCAAGCCGCGGCAGCCCAAAATTAAACGCTCAAAGTCCATGCATTTGGAGCAGTGCCCGCAAAAACGCGGCGTCTGTACTCGCGTGTACACAACCACCCCTAAGAAACCGAACTCGGCCATGCGTAAGGTTGCCAAAGTGCGCCTGACCAATGGCTTTGAAGTCATTTCTTATATCCCGGGTGAAAGCCACAACCTTCAGGAGCACTCAGTTGTCCTGATCCGTGGCGGTCGCGTAAAGGACCTTCCGGGTGTTCGGTATCACGTTTTGCGTGGTGTTCTGGATACCCAAGGCGTCAAAGACCGTAAGCAACGCCGTTCGAAATATGGCGCCAAGCGTCCGAAATAAGGAGATCAGCAGATGTCACGTCGTCACGCCGCTGAAAAACGCGAAGTATTACCGGACGCCAAATTTGGCGATCGCATTCTGACAAAATTCATGAACAACCTGATGGTTGACGGTAAAAAATCCGTCGCCGAACGGATTGTTTACAACGCGATGGATCGCGTTGAGGATAAAATCAAGCGTTCGCCGCTTGAAGTGTTCCATGAAGCTTTGGACAACATTGAGCCCTCGGTCGAGGTTCGCTCGCGCCGGGTTGGTGGTGCAACGTATCAGGTACCTGTTGAGGTGCGTCCAGAACGTCGCAAGGCGCTGGCCATCCGCTGGCTGATCAATGCATCACGTTCGCGCAATGAAAACACGATGGAAGAGCGTCTTGCAGGCGAACTGATGGATGCAGTGCAATCCCGCGGTTCCGCTGTGAAAAAGCGTGAAGACACGCACAAGATGGCAGAGGCTAACAAAGCCTTCTCGCACTATCGCTGGTAACTGTTAAGACTTAGAGGGCCGACAAATGGCACGCGAATACCCCCTGGAACGGTACCGTAACTTTGGTATCATGGCGCATATTGATGCAGGTAAAACGACCTGTACCGAACGGATTTTGTTCTATACTGGCAAATCCCACAACATTGGTGAGGTGCATGACGGCGCCGCAACAATGGACTGGATGGAGCAGGAACAGGAACGTGGAATCACGATCACTTCCGCTGCGACCACAACATTCTGGGAGCGTTCCGAGACTGGCGTTGAGGGCGAAGGTACCGGTGATAAGGTTCGTATGAACATCATCGACACCCCCGGCCACGTTGACTTTACTATTGAAGTTGAACGCTCGCTGGCTGTTCTGGATGGCGCGGTTGCGCTGCTGGATGCCAACGCCGGTGTTGAGCCTCAGACCGAAACCGTTTGGCGTCAGGCCGACCGGTACAAAGTTCCGCGGATTGTGTTCGTCAACAAGATGGACAAAATTGGCGCTGACTTTGACAACTGCGTTAAGATGATCAAAGACCGTACCGGTGCTACACCCTGCCCGATTCAGTTCCCAATTGGGGCCGAAACCGAGCTGGAAGGCATTGTTGATCTGATCACCATGCAGGAATGGGTTTGGTTGGGCGAAGATCTGGGCGCGTCCTGGGAACTGCGTCCGATCCGTGAATCGTTGCAGGACCAAGCCGACGAGATGCGCAACAACATGATCGAGTTGGCCGTCGAAATGGACGACGACGCAATGGAAGCATATCTGGAAGGCGAAGAGCCTGACGTTGATACGCTGCGCAAGCTGATCCGTGCCGGTACGATGTCGATGACATTTGTGCCAATCCTGGCCGGGTCCGCGTTTAAGAACAAAGGCATTCAGCCATTGCTGAACGCTGTGATCGACTTTCTGCCGAGCCCGCTCGACGTTGTCGATTACATGGGCTTTAAACCGGGCGATGATTCAGAAGAGCGTACTATCGCACGTCGCGCAGATGACGACATGGCGTTCTCGGGACTGGCGTTCAAAATCATGAACGACCCGTTTGTTGGGACCCTGACGTTTACCCGCATCTATTCGGGCACCCTTTCCAAGGGTGACAGCATGATCAATTCGACCAAAAACAAAAAAGAACGCGTTGGCCGGATGATGATGATGCACAGCAACGATCGCGAAGAGATCTCCGAAGCGTTTGCGGGTGACATCATTGCGTTGGCTGGCCTGAAAGACACCACAACCGGGGATACGCTTTGTGCGATCAACGATCCGGTGATTTTGGAAACCATGACTTTCCCCGATCCCGTTATTGAGATTGCGGTTGAGCCTAAGACCAAAGCTGACCAGGAAAGAATGTCCACTGGCCTGGCCCGTCTGGCCGCCGAGGATCCCTCGTTCCGGGTTGA
Organism: Granulosicoccus sp.; assembly: GCA_047623555.1. Lineage (GTDB taxonomy): Bacteria > Pseudomonadota > Alphaproteobacteria > Rhodobacterales > Rhodobacteraceae > NORP181. The sequence goes on along the minus strand of JBLHMP010000004.1, from coordinate 51,510 downwards.
GACTGACTTTGAATCTGGTCAGGTCATCATGAAGGGCATGGGCGAACTTCACCTTGATATTCTGGTGGACCGTCTGAAGCGCGAGTTTAAAGTTGAGGCCAACATTGGTGCCCCACAGGTTGCCTATCGTGAGACCATTGGCCACGAGGTTGAGCATTCCTACACCCACAAGAAACAATCGGGTGGTTCGGGTCAGTTTGCTGAGGTTAAACTGTTGATCACGCCAACAGAGCCGGGCGAAGGATTTTCGTTCGAAACCAAAGTTGTTGGTGGTTCGGTGCCTAAGGAATTCATTCCAGGTGTTGAAAAAGGCATTAAGTCCGTCATGGACAGCGGCCCGTTGGCTGGCTTCCCTGTGATCGACTTCAAGGTGACCTTGCTTGACGGTAAGTTCCACGATGTTGACAGCTCGGTTCTGGCTTTCGAAATTGCTGGCCGGATGTGCATGCGCGAAGGTATGCGCCTTGCCGGTGCCAAGATGCTTGAGCCGATGATGAAAGTCGAAGTGATCACACCTGACGAGTATACAGGTGGTATCATCGGTGATTTGACATCACGTCGTGGTCAGGTGACTGGACAGGATCAACGCGGTAACGCGATTGCGATTGAATCAATGGTGCCGCTGGCGAATATGTTCGGCTACATCAACACGTTGCGGTCCATGTCTTCGGGTCGTGCGAACTTCTCGATGCAGTTTGACCACTACGATCCGATCCCACAGGCGATCTCGGAAGAGATCCAGGCAAAATACGCGTAAGTGCGTGAAATCACGCACCTTACGGGGTGCACCAATGTAAGGTGTGTGTTCGCGCACACCGCACAAGACTAAGGAGGCCATCATGGCTAAGGAAAAATTCGAACGTAATAAACCACACGTCAACATCGGCACAATCGGCCACGTTGACCATGGTAAAACGACTCTGACAGCTGCGATCACCAAGTATTTTGGTGACTTCAAAGCCTATGATGAAATCGACGGCGCACCCGAAGAAAAAGCCCGTGGTATCACCATTTCGACCGCTCACGTTGAGTATGAAACCGAAGCGCGTCACTACGCCCACGTTGATTGCCCAGGCCACGCCGACTATGTGAAGAACATGATCACTGGTGCGGCTCAGATGGACGGCGCGATTTTGGTTTGTTCCGCAGCTGACGGCCCAATGCCTCAGACCCGCGAGCACATCCTGTTGGGTCGCCAGGTTGGTATTCCAACTATGGTTGTCTACATGAACAAAGTTGATCAGGTCGACGATGACGAGCTGCTGGAACTGGTGGAAATGGAAATCCGCGAGTTGTTGGACATGTATGAGTACCCAGGCGACGATATTCCAATCGTTATGGGCTCGGCTCTGGCTGCCATGGAAGGCCGCGACGAAGAGATTGGCGAAAAGTCGATCCGCGCGCTGATGGAAGCCGTTGACACATGGATCCCAACGCCTGAGCGTGCGATCGATCAGCCGTTCCTGCTGCCGATCGAAGACGTGTTCTCGATCTCGGGTCGTGGTACTGTTGTAACTGGCCGTATCGAACGTGGTGTTGTCAATGTTGGCGACAGCATTGAAATCATTGGTCTGCGCGATACAAAAACAACCACCTGTACCGGTGTTGAAATGTTCCGCAAGCTGCTTGATCGCGGTGAAGCTGGTGACAACGTTGGCGTATTGCTGCGCGGTGTTGATCGTGACGGCGTTGAGCGCGGTCAGGTTCTGTGTAAGCCTTCTTCGGTTAAGCCACACACCAAATTCGAAGCAGAAGCCTATATTCTGACCAAAGAAGAGGGTGGCCGTCACACGCCGTTCTTTGCCAACTATCGTCCACAGTTCTATTTCCGGACAACAGACGTAACCGGTACGGTTACTCTGCCAGAAGGTACTGAAATGGTCATGCCAGGCGACAACCTGAAGTTCGAAGTTGAACTGATTGCACCAATCGCAATGGAAGACGGTCTCCGTTTCGCCATTCGCGAAGGTGGCCGCACCGTTGGTGCCGGTGTTGTATCCAAGATCATCGCATAATCCAAAATGCGTGGGTTTCACCCACCCTACGCCTTAATGGTGTAGGGTAGGTGGCTCTCGCGCTTCGGGTTCGATGAGGGGCAACGGATGGTCTGTTGTTCCTCCTATCAACTCTAATAAGCCGTGAAAGGCTGAAGACATGCAAAGCCAAAATATCCGTATTCGGCTCAAGGCATTTGACTATCGGGTTCTGGATGCCAGCACCCAAGAGATCGTCAACACTGCCAAACGGACCGGAGCCAGCGTACGTGGCCCGATCCCGTTGCCGAATAAAATCGAAAAATTCACCGTTCTTCGTGGTCCCCACGTAGACAAGAAATCCCGTGACCAGTTCGAAATCCGCACACACAAGCGGTTGCTCGATATTGTTGATCCGACTCCCCAGACTGTGGACGCGCTGATGAAGCTCGACCTAGCCGCTGGTGTGGACGTCGAGATCAAGCTGCAATCTTAAGATCGGAGGGTAAGACATTATGCGCTCTGGTATTATCGCAAAGAAAGTCGGCATGACCCGGCTGTTTATGGAAGACGGCAAGCAGATTCCTGTGACCGTTCTTCAATTGGACAAACTGCAGGTTGTTGCACAACGCACCGCTGACAAAGACGGCTATACAGCTGTTCAGCTGGGCAGCGGCACCGCCAAAGTTAAACGCACATCGCAAGCCATGCGCGGCCACTTCGCCGCTGCTAAGGTTGAGCCTAAGCGTAAAGTGGCTGAATTCCGCGTCTCTGCTGACAACCTGATTGGTGTTGGCGAAGAGATTTCGGCAGAACACTTTCTCGAAGGTCAGATGGTAGACGTGTCCGGCACCTCGATTGGTAAAGGCTTTGCCGGCGCCATGAAACGCTGGAACTTTAAAGGTCTGCGCGCCACACACGGTGTTTCGATCAGTCACCGGTCGCATGGTTCGACCGGTCAGTGTCAAGACCCCGGCAAAGTGTTCAAAGGCAAGAAAATGGCTGGTCACATGGGCGCTGCCCGCGTGACAACTCAGAACCTTGAGGTCGTCAAGACCGACGCCGATCGTGGCTTGATCATGATCAAAGGCGCCGTTCCTGGCTCCAAAGGTGGCTGGGTCACAGTCAAAGACGCCGTCAAGAAAAAGCTGCCCGATGGCGTGCCGTTCCCGGCCGGTCTGAAAGCTGCTGCAACTGAGGCACCTGCCGCAGACGCACCCGCAGAAGGTGGTGAAGCATGAAACTTGATGTAATCAACCTGGATGGTGGCAATGCCGGTAACATCGAGCTGGACGCAGACCTGTTTGGTCTTGAGCCCCGCGCCGATATCCTGCACCGCATGGTCCGCTGGCAGCGCAACAACGCGCAGGCCGGTACTCACAAGGTCAAAACCCGCTCTGAGGTCAACTATTCGACCAAGAAGATCTATCGTCAGAAAGGTACTGGCGGCGCTCGTCACGGTGCTCGCTCTGCTCCGATCTTCCGCGGTGGTGGTGTTTATAAAGGTCCGGTTGTGCGTTCGCACGGCCACGAGCTGACCAAGAAGTTCCGCAAACTGGGTCTTCGCCACGCATTGTCTGCCAAATTGGCAGCTGGTGAGCTGGTGATCATCGAGGACGCGACATCAGCCGGTAAAACCGCTGCTCTGGCCAAACAGATCGCTGGTCTGGGCTGGAAACGCGCGCTTATCATTGATGGCGTATCGGTGAACGAAGACTTCGCCAAAGCGGCGCGCAACATTGAAGGTCTGGATATCCTGCCGACAATGGGCGCAAACGTATATGACATCCTCAAGCGTGATACATTGGTTATCACAAAGGCGGGCGTCGAAGCATTGGAGGCTCGACTGAAATGAGCACTAAGGCAGAACATTACGATGTGATCCGCAAGCCGATCATCACCGAAAAGGCCACAATGGCGTCTGAAAATGGCGCTGTGGTTTTCGAAGTGGCGATCGCAAGCAACAAACCCCAGATCAAAGAGGCCGTTGAGGCGCTGTTTGGTGTAAAGGTTAAGGCTGTGAATACATCGATCACCAAAGGCAAAAGCAAGCGTTTCCGGGGCCAGCTTGGCCGCCGTAAAGACGTCAAAAAGGCTTATGTGACTCTCGAAGAGGGTAACACCATCGACGTGAACACCGGTCTCTAAGACCTGCTTGATTGAAGATAGAGAGGCCCTCGCGCAAGCGGGGGCCTTTTTCGTTTGACCCGACCGACGCCGCAGGTGGCAAGTAACACAAGCCGCGTCAGCGTCTGCCTGTGGGATGGTGCTGCTATACTTGTTGAGCGCAGTTTATGGTCCCGCTTGTTAATACTCGTAAGTCGACGCGCCCCGTTGCTAAAGCGCCAGCCCGTCGGAACGGGCAGACACTGGCGCGGCGGCTTCGCCTTGTTTCCGCGCTTAATAGCGTATCAATCACCGACGACGAAATTTGCAATGCGTAAAAGTGGACTTTGCAAAGCTCTGCTAAAGGCCATTTGCTACGGTTGAGGCATCTGCTTCGAACGCTGACAACTTTCTTGACAGTTGACTTTGACAGGTGGACAGTCACTCACAATTAAAATCCGAGGTATTCATGTCTGAAAGAACTAAGAAATTCTCCGATGAACTAGATGAACTGATTACAGATGGTGAACTGGTTGGTTCGGCTATGGAGCATGGTTGCGAACCAAAGCAGTTTCGGAAAGTATATTTGGAGGTATTCAAGGGTGATGAAGGAAAACTTGAAAAGTTCATTAAAAAGCTACCTAGTTTCAGCACTTCTTACCAAAAATGGTATTCAAAATCACAAGCCATAATAAAACAGGTTCTTCCTGATCGCTTGTCAGATTTTGTATCGCACTATGAATTCCAACGCGTGAGAAAATAAATCGGTTTTCATAACTACATGATCCGAGATTACCTCCAAGGACTGAAAATCACGAAACCAGGTGGCCAAGTGGTCGACGGATCGTCGGCTGTTCCTGAATTTAGGCAACAGTTGAGCATGGTCAAAGCAGCAAAAGACTCTTTGGAATCAACGCTGATCGATCTGACCGCCGTATTACAAGCTGACCTATTTGATACAGAAATCGAAACAGCCGGAGCTCTGGCAAAAGCTGGCTATCTGAGGGCAGCTGGCGCGATCTGCGGCGTAGTGATTGAAAAACACCTTGGTCATGTTTGAGAAACCCATAACCTTAAGATTACAAAGAAGAACCCTGGGATCTTCGATCTTGCACAACTCCTTCGAACTCCTGGTGTGATCACAGTTGCTCAGGAGCGGTTTATCCAAAGTTTGGCCGATACAAGAAACCTTTGTAGTCACGCTAAAGGGCGCGAACCAACGAAGGATGAAATCACCGAGCTTGTTGAGGGATCTGGAAAGGTGCTTGAGACGATCTTCTAAGCAACTATTAGCGCATAGAGGAGCGAGCCGTAGGGTGCGTGGAATTGCAGACCCAACGGTAGTCTACGGTTTTTCTCCCAAATGAAACCGAACAGAAGCACGAAACTCGATCCCCCTATAGACACCCTCATCCAACACTGATAGCTCGCTCAGATCACGTGGCCTCGGATTCGTTCCGGGGCTTCTGATATTTGAGTGGGACCTTCGGGGCCCTATACATTGGGCACCTACGGGGGCCTTAAACATAGCGCGGGTAAACTCGCGCGAGGCGGGGAAACCCGCCGTTGCTAAACGGAAGACAGAAAGCATGGCACTCAAGTCGTATAAACCGACGACGCCAGGCCAGCGTGGGCTGGTGCTGATCGACCGTTCGGAGCTTTGGAAAGGACGCCCGGTTAAATCTCTCACAGAGGGTTTATCCAAACATGGCGGACGGAACAATACCGGACGAATTACAATGCGCCGCAAAGGCGGGGGGGCCAAGCGCCTCTATCGTATTGTCGATTTTAAGCGTAACAAATTGGACGTAACCGCGACCGTTGAACGGATCGAATATGACCCGAACCGGACCGCGTTTATTGCTCTGATCAAGTACTCAGATGGCGAACAAGCCTATATCCTGGCGCCTCAGCGTCTGGCGATTGGTGACTCGGTTATTTCGGCCGCTAAGGCTGACATCAAGCCGGGCAACGCAATGCCGTTTTCCGGCATGCCGATCGGTACCATCATTCACAATATCGAAATGAAGCCCGGCAAAGGCGGTCAGATTGCCCGCGCTGCTGGTACCTATGCTCAGTTCGTTGGTCGTGATGGCGGTTATGCTCAGATCCGTCTGAGCTCGGGCGAACTGCGTCTGGTACGCCAGGAATGCATGGCCACAATCGGCGCCGTGTCAAACCCGGACAACAGCAACCAGAACTTTGGTAAGGCTGGCCGGATGCGGCACAAGGGTATTCGTCCATCGGTACGTGGTGTTGCCATGAACCCGGTCGATCACCCGCATGGTGGTGGTGAAGGTCGGACCTCTGGTGGTCGTCATCCGGTGACCCCTTGGGGCAAGCCGACAAAGGGTGCCCGCACCCGGAACAAGAAAAAAGCGTCAAGCAAGCTGATTATCCGCTCGCGGCACGCCAAAAAGAAGGGGCGCTAAGATATGTCTCGCTCTGTATGGAAAGGCCCTTTTGTCGACGCTTATGTCCTCAAGAAGGCAGCGGCGGTCAGCGAAAGCGGTCGTCACGAAGTTATCAAGATTTGGTCGCGCCGTTCAACGATCCTGCCCCAGTTTGTGGGTCTGACGTTTGGCGTATACAACGGCCGTAAACACATCACAGTCAATGTTACCGAGGATATGATTGGTCAAAAGTTTGGTGAATATTCGCCAACTCGCACCTATCTTGGTCACTCGGCTGACAAAAAAGCGAAGCGGAAATAAGCCATGAGCAAGGATAAAAATCCCCGCCGCGTGGCTGATAACGAAGCAATGGCAAAACTGCGTATGCTGCGTACTTCCCCGCAAAAGCTGAACTTGGTTGCGGCTATGATCCGTGGCAAGAAAGTTGATCAGGCGCTGAATGTTTTGACCTTCAGCAATAAACGCATTGCTGGCGACGTTAAGAAATGCCTTCAGTCTGCGATTGCAAATGCCGAGAACAACCATGATCTGGACGTCGATGAACTGATCGTCGCCGAGGCCTATGTTGGCAAGAACATGACCCTGAAACGTGGACGTCCACGCGCCCGGGGTCGGTTTGGCAAGATCATGAAGCCGTTTTCGCAACTGACAATCCTGGTTCGCCAGGTTGAGGAGCAAGTCTGATGGGAAATAAAGTCAATCCAATCGGAATGCGTCTTCAGGTCAACCGCACCTGGGACAGCCGCTGGTACGCAAACACCAAAGATTTCGGCGATCTTCTTCTGGAAGACCTGAGAATCCGCGAGTTCATCAAGACTGAGTGTAAGCAGGCGGGTATTTCCCGTGTGATCATCGAGCGTCCGCACAAAAAGTGCCGCGTGACAATTCACACAGCCCGTCCCGGTGTCATCATCGGCAAGAAGGGCGCAGACATCGAAACTCTGCGCAAAAAGATTGCCAAGATCACCGAAAGCGAACTGCACTTGAACATCGTTGAGGTTCGCAAGCCGGAACTTGACGCGGCTCTGGTTGGTGAATCCATCGCACAGCAATTGGAACGCCGGGTGTCTTTCCGTCGCGCCATGAAGCGTGCGGTTCAAAATGCCATGCGCATGGGGGCCCTGGGTATCCGGGTCAACGTCGCTGGTCGTTTGGGCGGTGCTGAAATTGCGCGGACTGAATGGTATCGTGAAGGTCGGGTGCCGCTGCACACGCTGCGCGCTGACATTGATTACGCGCATGTCGAGGCTGTCACAGCTTATGGCATCATCGGGATCAAGACTTGGATCTTCAAAGGTGAGATCATGGAGCACGATCCTTCGGCGCATGATCGTCGTCTTCAGGAACTCCAGGATGGCCCTGCACCTCGTGGTGCTGGCGGTCGCCGCTAAAGGAGGAGTGAGATATGCTTCAACCAAAACGCACTAAATTCCGCAAGCAGTTTAAAGGCCGTATTCACGGTCAGGCTAAAGGCGGTTCGGATCTGACATTTGGCACATACGGTTTGAAATCGTTGCAGCCTGAGCGGGTTACAGCCCGTCAGATCGAAGCGGCACGTCGTGCCATGACCCGTCACATGAAACGTCAGGGCCGGGTCTGGATCCGTATTTTCCCAGACACTCCTGTGACCTCCAAGCCTACCGAAGTTCGGATGGGTAAAGGTAAAGGGTCTGTTGATTATTGGGCGGCCAAAGTTAAACCCGGTCGTGTGATGTTTGAGATCGACGGTGTTGACGACGTTGTTGCCCGCGAGGCCCTGCGCCTTGCAGCAATGAAACTGCCGGTTAAGACCCGTATTGTGGTAAGAGAAGATTGGTAAATCTTCTCTAGTGCGGTGTAGCGGGTTTTCTTGAAAACCTGCGAGCCACACCGTCGATATGAATAGAAAAGCCCTTGCCGAGAGATCGGTGGGGGCTTTTGTTTTGAATTGGAATAATGCTAAGTACCGGGCAATGAATGTGAAGCAACTCAATCAATTTCATGAGGAATTTAAACACCGTTTTGATGTTGAGTACCGGTTTCTGATGTCTCAAGCGGTGTTTTGCGAAATCGCTTTCAAAAACCATCAAGTGTTGTTCCCGTCAGATCGAGAAGGACATGTGCGTACTCTAGAAGGGCTGTTACAGTGCTCAATGGAGGGGCTGGCGCTGGCTTTGAGTCGCCTTTGGGAGGAAGGCGGATCGAAATCACCAAAGCTATCGCTGCCAAACTTGGTGGATCATTTTTCCCAGCACAAATATTTGGGCTTTATTGGCTTAGCCGAGGGAAAACCTGAAAGGCTCGTTTACGAAAAACTAAAGTGCCATCCACTGAAGACGCGACTTCGAGTAGCTAGAACGTAATTTTTGGCACACTCGCTAATTGTTGGTAAAAGCCATGACCGAAAGAAAAGCGATCTGGTCGATGAACATAGTTTCTTATTAGAGAATGGCGAGGTGATTAAGTTTGCATACGACAGCATCAGATTGCTGGAGGGGCTACTTAAGGGGACAAAAAGGAAGCATAGAGGTTTCGACGAGCAAAGAGCGCTTTTCGTCGATCAACATATGATGTTTTTTGAACGGCTTGACCCTCAGATCCGTAATACTATTGCTGGATGAACCAATACCTTTGCCAGAGGCAAAGGCAGCGCCCGAACCGCCCCCACGGGGCGGGCGCTTTGCACCCACCCCTCGGTTCGGACGCGGTGTGTAAATTGGAGCGTTTCGCAATGACATAAACTGGGGTTGCGTTAACTCGAGACTCGGCGTATTGGCAGCATTCATCATGGACTCCACTGGAAACAGGGTGACCCTTTTTGGGGGCCTGCCAGTGATGTTGAAAGGAAAAAGGCGATGAACGCCAATGAATTACGCGACAAAACACCTGATCAGCTTCGTGAAGAACTGGTTAATCTGAAAAAAGAATCGTTCAATTTGCGCTTTCAGCAGGCCTCGGGCCAGTTGGAAAATGCATCTAGTATCCGCAAGGCACGTCGTAGTGCTGCTCGGGTCAAGACGATTTTGAACCAAAAGGCCGCTTCTGCGGCCGCTGAATAACGGAGCCTGAAATATGCCTAAACGTATCCTTTCCGGCGTCGTGACAAGTGACGCCAACGCCCAGACCGTAACCGTGTCTGTTGAGCGTCGCTTTACCCACCCTGTTCTGAAGAAAACCATTCGTCGGTCCAAGAAATATCGGGCCCACGATGAACAGAACGTATTCAAGACTGGCGACAAGATCCGCATCATCGAATGCGCGCCCAAGTCGAAAACGAAACGCTGGGAGGTTTTGTCGGCGTAAGCCAGCGAACCTAACAGATTGATCGAAACCCTGGGGCCTAAGGAAGGTCCTCAAAGGTCGGGAGAAACCACATGATCCAGATGCAGACCAATCTTGATGTGGCTGACAACAGCGGCGCTCGCCGTGTTCAGTGCATTAAGGTTCTGGGTGGTTCCAAGCGTAGATACGCATCCGTAGGCGACATTATTGTTGTCTCGGTTAAGGAAGCCATCCCACGCGGTCGCGTGAAAAAAGGCGATGTCCGTAAGGCTGTCGTTGTACGCACCGCTAAAGAAGTCCGTCGCGCAGACGGCACAGCCATCCGGTTTGACCGGAACGCGGCTGTGATCCTCAACAACAACAATGAGCCACTGGGTACACGTATCTTTGGCCCAGTTGTTCGCGAACTGCGTGCCAAGAACTTTATGAAGATCATTTCGCTTGCACCGGAGGTTCTGTAGTCATGGCTGCTAAACTTCGCAAAGGCGACAAGATCATCGTGCTTGCCGGCAAAGATAAGGGCAAAGAGGGTACTATTACCTCGATCGACCCATCTGCTGGTAAAGCTGTTGTTGAAGGTATCAACATCTCTGTTCGCGCAACCCGCCAAACTCAGACTGAGCAGGGTGGCCGCATCCCCAAGGCGATGCCGATTGCGCTTAGCAATCTGTCGCTGATCGACGCAAATGGCAAAGCCACTCGCGTTGGGTTCAAAATGGAAGGCGACAAGAAAGTGCGCTTTGCCAAAACCACGGGGGACGTGATTGATGCTTGATACTGCAGAATACACGCCACGTCTTAAGGCCGCCTACAAGGACAGCATTCGTGCTTCCATGACGGAAGAGTTCGGCTACAAGAACGAGATGATGATCCCGCGTCTGGACAAAATCGTCCTGAACATTGGTTGCGGTGCAGCTGCTGTGCGTGACAGCAAGAAAGTCAAATCGGCCCAGGCCGAGCTGACATTGATTGCCGGTCAACATGCGGTCATCAACATCGCCAAGAAATCCATCGCGGGTTTCCGGGTACGTGAAGAGATGCCACTGGGGACCAAAGTTACCCTGCGCGGCAACCGGATGTATGAATTTCTTGATCGTCTGACAACTGTCGCAATGCCCCGGATTCGGGATTTCCGCGGCGTGTCTGCCAAATCGTTCGACGGCCGTGGCAACTATGCCTTTGGCCTGAAAGAACTTCTTGTGTTCCCGGAAATCGATTTCGACAAAGTCGACGAACCCTGGGGAATGGACATCGTCATCGCGACCACAGCGAAAACCGACGCCGAAGGTGAAGCATTGTTGAAGCATTTCAACATGCCGTTCACCACTTAAGCGCGGGAAGGATTAGACATGGCTAAAAAATCAATGATCGAACGCGAAAAGAAGCGCGAGAAGCTGGTGGCAAAATATGCCGTTAAGCGGGCCGAGCTGAAAGCAATCGTGAGTGACCAATCCAAGCCTATGGACGAGCGTTTTCGCGCGTCTCTGAAGCTTGCAAAATTGCCGCGCAACAGTTCGGCCGTCCGGCTGCACAACCGTTGCCAGCTGACCGGTCGTCCACATGCGTATTATCGTAAACTGAAAATTTCGCGGATCGCGCTGCGGGATCTGGGCTCTGCTGGCCTGATCCCCGGCATGGTCAAGTCGAGCTGGTAAGGGAGAGAATGATATGACCGATCCTATCGCAGACATGCTCACCCGTATCCGTAACAGCCAGATGCGCGGCAAATCCACGGTGATGACACCTGGGTCCAAGCTTCGCGCCTGGGTTCTGGATGTGCTGACCGACGAAGGCTATATCCGCGGATATGAGCATATGACTGGTGCAGATGGCCATCCGGCAATCGAAATCAGCCTGAAATACTATGAAGGCATTCCTGTCATTCGCGAACTGAAGCGGGTTTCTAAGCCCGGTCGTCGCGTTTATTTGGGCGCCAAGGACCTCCCGTCGATCCGTCAGGGTTTGGGTGTGTCGATTGTCTCCACGCCTCGCGGCGTGATGTCAGATGCAAGTGCACGGGCGGCCAATGTTGGCGGCGAAGTGCTTTGCTCTGTATTCTAGGAGAGTTTGATGTCTCGTATTGGTAAGAAACCGGTCGAGCTGCCCACAGGTGTTAGCGCATCTGTGTCCGGCCAGACCATCGAAGTCAAAGGCCCTAAGGGCACCCGTACGTTTTCGGCGACGGATGATGTGACGCTTGCTGTTGACGGCAATGTCGTGACCATCACTCCCCGCGGAAGCTCAAAGCGGGCGCGCCAGCAATGGGGTATGAGCCGTACAATGGTCTCCAATCTGGTGACTGGCGTAACGGTTGGCTTTAAGAAAGAGCTTGAAATCCAGGGTGTGGGCTATCGTGCCTCACTTCAGGGTAACACGCTGAAACTGAACCTTGGTCTGTCTCATGACGTGGAATACATCGCACCTGAAGGTGTGACGTTGACCGTGCCAAAGCAGACTGAAATTGTGGTCGAAGGCATTGACGAACAAGAAGTTGGTCAGGTCGCCGCGAACATCCGCAAATGGCGTAAGCCCGAGCCCTATAAGGGCAAAGGCATCCGCTATAAAGGCGAGTTCGTATTCCGCAAAGAAGGCAAGAAGAAGTAAGGAGCAACGGTATGGCAAACAGCAAAAGAACACTGTTTCTGAAACGCCGCCTGCGCGTTCGGAACAAACTTCGCAAAGTGAACACCGGGCGTCTACGTCTGTCGGTTCACCGGTCCAACAAAAACATCAGCGCCCAGCTGATCGACGATGTGAATGGCGTGACGCTTGCGTCGGCTTCCACTCTCGAGAAAGATCTGGGCTTTGTCGGCAAGAACAACATCGAAGCAGCGACCAAAGTTGGTGCTTTGATTGCCGAGCGGGCAAAAAAGGCTGGTGTTGAAGAGGCCTATTTTGATCGTGGTGGTTTCCTGTTTCATGGGAAGGTAAAGGCCTTGGCCTCTGCCGCTCGTGAGGCTGGCCTCAAGATCTAAACAGCAGACGGCCTGTGATGGCCGTCTCGATGATCCGGGAGCTTTGCCCGCAAGGGCAGGCTCACCTGGATTGATAATTTCGGCGCATGGAGTGCTGAAACGAAAGGATGCCTGATGGCAAGAGATGACAAACGTGGAGGCAATCGCCGCAATCAACGCGACGAGACCCCAGAATTCGCCGACCGTCTGGTCGCAATCAACCGTGTTTCCAAGACCGTCAAAGGTGGTAAGCGTTTTGGCTTTGCTGCGTTGGTTGTTGTTGGTGACCAAAAAGGTCGTGTGGGCTTTGGCAAAGGTAAAGCGAAAGAGGTCCCTGAGGCCATTCGCAAAGCCACTGAAAAAGCCAAGCGCCAGATGATCCGCGTGCAATTGCGCGAAGGTCGTACGCTGCACCACGACATGGAAGGCCGTCATGGCGCCGGTAAAGTCGTTATGCGGACAGCCCCCGAGGGTACTGGTATTATTGCCGGTGGTCCAATGCGTGCTGTGTTTGAAATGCTTGGCGTTAAGGACGTTGTGTCCAAATCGCTGGGTTCGCAGAATCCATATAACATGATCCGTGCCACCATGGACGGTCTGCAAAAAGAAAGCAGCCCCCGTTCTGTCGCACAGCGTCGTGGTAAAAAGGTTGCTGACATCCTGCCGCGTCGGGACGAAGCACCAGCTAAGGCTTCGGCCGAAGCAGCAGACGCGTAAGGAGTCCGGAACATGGCAAAAACTATCGTCGTCAAGCAGGTTGGTTCTCCGATCCGCCGCCCCGCCAAACAGCGTGCTACGTTGATCGGTCTGGGTCTGAACAAGATGAACAAAACCCGCGAGTTGGAAGACACGCCTTCCGTTCGCGGCATGGTAAACTCGATCTCTCACATGGTTGAGATCATCGAAGAAAAGGGCTGACCATCGGTTTTGGCCGCAAGGCCTGACAAACGCTCTGTTAGAGCGTTTATGGTGATCACAGGCGGAGCCTCAGAGCTTCGCTAGCCTAACTAGAAACGCCCTCGGTGAAAACCGGGGGCGTTTCTAGTTTGCTTCTTTATGAGTGCTAATGTGGTCGAGCGTCTCGTATATACAAGTATCGTCGGCAATCACGTATATTTCAACGGCGGAGTGATATGCTTGTTTTCCCAATTTATTTTTGGTTCTTCTTGCGTGCCACAGGTTTTTCACGCCACAGATAGTGTATTATTTCCAGGTCTAAGCGACTCGCTGATTTACTTAGGATTTTCGTCTGGCAGTTGACATCGAATGTGACAATTTTCATCCAATTTATGCCGCTGGCTTCGAGCTGCTGGGATTTTGAGGCATGTATCAACCGGCCAATGTTCCTGCGATAACAAAGTCAGGTTGAATGAATAAACTCATAACATCGCAAAAGAAACCTGCGGTCGCGGATATTGATAGCTCTGAAACCGATGCCAATGGCCTTGTTATTATGTTTCCCTTTTGTCCTTAAGTTTGCAGTTTAACATTAGGGGATTTTCGACAAGACATTGAGTTATTTCTGATCCGAAAGCACAACCTCACCCATGCCCCCAGCGCATGTCGACAAGGCTCAAACATCCGTTGTCCCCCGAGGACGTAGTTCTTATCTGCCAGTTACAGTTATAATTTGCCGTGGGGCGATGGGCGCCCAGCGGAACAGATGGACCGAGATAATGACACATACACTTGCAAACACTTCCGTTGAATTCAGCTTCGTTTCGCGTATCCGCCGGTTGATTGAGGGGCTTCAGGCCAGGCGCGCGCAGCGTTTGGAACTCAACCGTGCCTATGGCGAACTGCAACTTCTGAGCGACCGGGAGCTGATGGAATTTGGCCTGCACCGCTCGGACCTGTACGAAATGGCGCGGGTTGCTGTTTACCGGGTCTGATCTGATTGGGGCGCGTGTGTGCCAGGCGCAATTGTTTGGAATCAAGAAAGGAATGTGTTCTGGATATCGCCCAAATTAGAGACAGTAAGCTAATTCCTACTTTACATTGATTTTGGACGCCCGGGTTAACGCTTTGGGCGTCTTTTTGTGTCCAAATAGCAAAAATCAGCACGGGAGTTTTGCCAGGGTGGCCAGCCTTGTTGCTTGACAACAAGGACGATGAATTCAAAGTATAAATGCGGCGGGCCGAGGTGAACGTTAGTAAAATCCGCTTCGTGTCACAGATGAATTTGAGAGCGGAAAAGTTTTGAGTTTTGAAAGCATGAGGGAGATACACATGAAAAAAATAACTTCACTGGTAACTGCGACGGCATTGGCACTGGCCGTTTCGGCCGCGCCATCTACGGCACATAATAGTGCAGCCCAGGCGGCTGCAGGGATCATTGCGCTGGGGGTTTTAGGTGCTGCGATTGCCCATGATCAACATAAGCGGGGCGAGCCTGAGTATAAACCTCACCCACATGCTGGCGAACACGAAAACGCAGTTGGCAAATGTGTGCATCATGGATTGAAGGAAGTTAAACACGCCGGTGGTTACAATTTTATACTTGATCACGTAATAAATACCGCCAAGAAAGACGATGGCTCTATCCATGTTTACATGGTTGCAACCAGCTATTTCACTTATGGGCACAGAACAAAGCATGTGAGTTGTGTTGTCGACAACGGACATATCGAACAATTCAAATATTCCTGATGCGCAGGTAAATTTTTAAGGGCATATAGCAACGCTGTTGCTTTTTCTGAACTGCGCACGCGAATGACACTGTTGGCGCAAGCTTGGTTGATACCACGCATGCGCCGTCTTTTGGGCGGTGGTTAACGGTGCAGCTGAGCGGCAGTGGAGAGTATTATGCCTATTATTGAGTATTTCTATTCGGCGCATTCTGCCTTTGCCTATCTGGGCTCGAAACGCTTGCTGCAGATGTGTGCGGATCATGGTTGTCGGCTGCGGCATCGTCCGATCAACCTTGGCCTTGTGGTCGAGGCTGTGGGCGGACGTCCGTTTGCGGGTCGTTCGCAAGAGCATGTAGATTACTACTTTGGCCGAGAAATTGAACGTTGGGCCGAATGGCGTAAAGTTCCGATTATCAGCTATCGCCCAACGTATCACAGCAATCCTCTTGAGCTAGGCAATGGCCTGCTTATCGCGGCGGCCGAGGCGGGCGAAGATGTGGATCACTTGTCGCATTTGGTGCTTGAGGCTCATTGGCGTGAGGATGCGGATATTGCCGACCCAGTCACGTTGGCCAGGATTGCGACGTCGATGGGGCTGGACGCTGAGGTGTTGCTTGCGGCGGCGATGTCCGCGCCGGTTCAGGCTTTGCATCAGCGCTATACCCAAGAGGCGATCAACCGCTCAGTATTTGGCTCGCCGACCTATTTCATGAACGGCGACATGTTTTACGGGCAGGACCGGTTAGAGATGTTAGAGCGGGCCATAACCCAGCCGTTTAGGCCGACAAGCTGGAAAAACCCAAAGGTCGCAGGATGAAACCGGCCATTACTGGTGATTGCGCATGCGCACGACCTTGCCAGATGATTGGTGGGGCAGGGTGCTCTTACGCTCTTGCTCTTGAATGTCCTCGGCGGCCAAATCGCGGATGACGATGCATTGGTCGCGCGGGATCAGGTCGCGTAATTGCAGTGCGGGGTAGCGCATATAGCAGACCCGCAAGAAAGGCGCGAAATTGCCAATATCATGACCTTCGTCCATCGATTCGTAATGCAGCCGTTGAAGCAACTGCGGCACTGTCAGGTCATCGCGCCTGGCGATTTCCCTTAATGTGGTCCAAAACTACGCCTCAAGGCGGACAGAGGTCACCATCCCGCCAAGCCGGAACGAGCGGGACTGGTTGTCCCACGAGGCCGGATCGGCCCCAATAAACAATCTACACATCGCTCGTTCCTTTAGGTCTATCAGGTCAGGCGGGTTTTGACGTCTGCGGCAAAGCCCTCGTAGGTGCGCTAAGGCGTGACCGTGATCTGCACATGTTGCCCCATCTTGCCCATGATTGGCAGATCAAGCATCTCCATTGAATCAACCTTCAAAATGGTAATGACCCGGCGTAGCACCAACGGCTTTCCACAGATCGACAACAACGCCGACCTCTTTGGCGCCCAATGCGGCGTCGGCCTCGTCTGCCCAAATGGCGAATAGGTCATTTGGGATCATGTCTGCTGGGTATTCGACTTTGAAATCCAGGTGAAACAACATCTTATATCCTCCGATTGTTGTTTGGTTGACGGACGGGCACGGTCAGTCCTTCAGCAATTCGGTGGTTATTGGTAACGACCCGCGGCCTGCAAAACTTCGATCTGATAGCCATCGCCCAAATCGTAAGGATCCGTTCGGCCTTTGTTGATCGTCAGCTCCAACTCGAAACTTGACCCGGATCCAAGCAGATAGATCAGCGTAAAGGTTTCGTAATCAAACCGATCTTTGACGGTCATGTCAAAGACGTCGCAGTAGAACGCGATTCGTCGTTCACCCGGATCATGGAATGAATTGGCTTTGCCATTACGCTCTCCCGTATTAGTCTCGTTTGTCACATTGTCCGGGGTAGGTGGTATTAATGGGCTAATACGCCTGAAAACTGGGCTAATACGCCTGAAAACTGGGCTAGTTGCCGAATATGGACAGTTCTACCATAGGCGAACGTCTGACTTGATCCTGTCTGGTATTGCGCTTATACGCCCACGGTGGCTATCCGGGCCACGAGAATCAATATAGCAAGCCGTGGTTGACCTCTATCGCTTCGAGGGTCACATCCGGCAGAGGAGAAGCGATATGAAACTGAATGAATTGCACGACAACCCCGGTGCAACCAAAAAACGCAAACGCGTTGGTCGTGGTCCGGGTTCCGGCACGGGTAAAACCGCTGGTCGTGGTATCAAAGGCCAAAAAGCCCGTTCGGGTGTGGCGATCAAAGGCTTTGAAGGCGGTCAGATGCCTTTGTATCAACGTCTGCCAAAGCGTGGCTTTAACAAGCCGAATCGCAAGGCATTTGCCGTTGTTAACCTGGGCCTGATCCAGAAATTCATCGACGCCAAGAAATTGGACGCCAAAGCAGCCATCAACGAAGATGCGCTGATTGCTTGTGGTCTGGTTCGGCGCAAACTTGACGGTGTTCGGGTGTTGGCCAAGGGTGAAATCACCTCAAAGGTTACACTAGAAGTAACCGGCGCATCCAAATCGGCAGTCGAGGCTGTTGAAAAGGCCGGCGGCTCACTAACAGTCACAACAGCGACTGCGGCAGAGTAACGGCTTGTGAGTGGCCGCAGGGCCGCTTACATATCCTTAAGTTTTCCATGACGCCGTCCGAGCCGGAAAATGGCTTTGGGCGGCGTTTTCATAAAAAGAGACCCGTTTCATGGTATCAGCAGCAGAACAAATGGCCGCGAATACAAGCTGGGCGGCCCTAGGCAAAGCCTCGGACTTGCGCAATCGCATCCTGTTTACGATTGGCCTTTTGATGGTCTATCGCCTTGGCACATATATTCCGGTGCCCGGTATTGATGGCAACGCATTGCGCGAATTCATGGAAACTGCCGGGCAGGGCATTGGCGGCATGGTTTCCATGTTCACCGGTGGCGCGCTCGGGCGGATGGGTATTCTGGCCCTTGGGATCATGCCGTATATTTCGGCCTCGATCATCATTCAGCTGCTGACTTCGATGGTGCCTTCGCTTGAGCAACTCAAGAAAGAGGGCGAACAGGGTCGCAAAAAGATCAACCAATACACCCGGTTTGGCACAGTGGCCTTGGCTACGGTGCAGGCCTATGGCCTGTCTGTATCACTTGAGGCTGGCGATATGGCGACCGACCCGGGCCTGTATTTCCAAGTTGCCTGTATGATTACACTGGTCGGCGGCACCATGTTCCTGATGTGGCTGGGCGAACAGATTACAGCCCGCGGCATTGGCAACGGTATCTCGCTGATCATCTTCGTCGGCATTGTGGCCGAATTGCCCGCAGCTTTGGCGCAGTTCTTTGTCAGTGGCCGCAGTGGTGCGGTAAGCCCCGCGGTGATTATCGGCGTGATTGTTATGGTGATTGCGACAATTACATTCGTGGTGTTCATGGAACGCGCTCTGCGCAAAATCCATATCCAATACCCACGTCGTCAGGTTGGCATGAAAGTTTATGACGGTGGTTCTTCGCATCTGCCGATTAAGGTAAACCCAGCAGGCGTGATCCCGGCGATCTTTGCCAGCTCGCTTTTGTTGCTGCCTGTAACGATCAGCACGTTCTCATCCGGCACCAACAGCGGTCCAATCATGTCCTGGTTGCTTGCCAACTTTGGCCCGGGTCAGCCGCTGTATCTGTTGTTCTTTGTGTCGATGATCGTGTTCTTTACCTATTTCTATACGTTCAACGTGTCGTTCAAGCCGGACGATGTAGCGGATAATCTAAAGAACCAGAACGGTTTTGTGCCGGGCATCCGTCCGGGCAAAAAGACCGCTGAGTATCTGGAATATGTGGTTAATCGCGTGCTGGTCCTGGGCGCTGCCTATCTGGCCGCAGTCTGTTTGTTGCCGGAAATTCTGCGCGGGCAATTCTCGATCCCATTTTATTTTGGCGGTACGTCGGTTCTGATTGTGGTTTCGGTGACAATGGATACGATTCAACAAGTTCAAAGCCATCTATTGGCCCATCAATACGAAGGGTTGATCGAAAAATCGCAGCTGCGTGGCAAAAATAAGAAACGCGGCAAACGGGGGCCAGCACGTAAATGAATATTATCCTTCTCGGACCACCGGGCGCTGGCAAAGGCACACAGGCACGGCATTTGGTTGAAACCCGCAATATGGTTCAGCTAAGCACCGGAGACATGCTGCGCGACGCCAAAGACAGTGGCACCGAGATGGGCAATATCGTCGCTGACGTCATGGCGCGCGGTGAACTGGTCACGGACCAAATCGTCATTGGTCTGATCCGCGAAAAGATTAATGGGGACAACAAAGGTGGGTTCATCTTTGACGGCTTTCCCCGGACGCTGGCGCAGGCCGATGCCTTGGGTGAATTGCTGAGCGCCACGGATCAGACGCTGGATGCTGTGGTCGAGATGGAAGTCGATGACAGCGCACTAGTGGCCCGGATCACGGCGCGGTCAACCTGTGGCAATTGTGGTGAGGTCTATAACGACCAGTTCAAACCACAACCTGCGGACGGCAAATGCTCCAACTGTGGTGCCTCTGATTTCAAACGCCGCGCCGATGACAACGAAGATTCGCTGCGCAATCGGTTGATGGAATATTACAAAAAGACCTCGCCGTTGCTTGGCTATTATTACGCCAAAGGTGATTTGACCAAGGTCAATGGGCTAGGCGAGATTGCCGAAGTTCAAACCTCGATCGCCGGTGTTTTGGACAGCTGAGACAAGCGGTCTTGACGCCTTGTCCAAAAGCCCATACCTAGCGATATCTCGTAAGAGAATCATTAAGGTTGCGTACATCTTTGTGCGCAACCGGATCACCTCAAAATGCGATGCCCCACTGGCGACACTGCCACGGCAAAGCGTTGTGAAAAAAGGGCCCGGAGTTACGGGCCCGCAACGAAAAGGAAAGTGACACGTGGCACGTATTGCCGGCGTAAATATCCCGACTGCAAAGCGGGTTCCAATCGCCCTTACTTATATCACCGGAATCGGCAGCACGAGCGCCGAAGCCATCTGCGAAGCGGTCGGTATCGATCGCACGCGCCGCGTCAATGAGCTTAGCGATGCAGAAGTTCTGCAAATCCGCGAGCATATTGATGCCAACTTCGCCGTCGAAGGTGACCTGCGTCGTGAGACACAGATGAACATCAAACGTTTGATGGACCTTGGCTGTTATCGCGGTCTGCGTCATCGCCGGAACCTGCCGGTTCGTGGCCAGCGTACGCATACCAACGCCCGTACCCGCAAAGGCCCTGCAAAGGCCATTGCTGGCAAGAAGAAATAGGGGGTCTGACTGATGGCACGCGAAAAGACACGCACAAAGAAAAAAGAGCGTAAGAACATTGCCGCCGGTGTGGCGCATGTGAACAGCTCGTTCAACAATACCAAGATCCTGATCTCGGACGTGCAGGGCAATGCCATTGCATGGTCCTCAGCTGGTACCATGGGTTTCAAAGGGTCGCGTAAATCGACACCTTATGCGGCTCAGATGGCAGCAGAAGATGTGGGCCGCAAGGCACAGGAACATGGCGTTAAAACGCTCGAAGTCGAAGTTCAGGGTCCGGGTTCGGGTCGTGAATCGGCACTGCGGGCATTGGCGACTGTTGGGTTTAACATCACTTCGATCCGTGATGTGACACCGATGGCGCATAACGGCTGTCGTCCGCCAAAACGCCGCCGCGTTTAATCCGGCATACTATTACACTGGGGCCGTGTCTGCTGGCACGGTCCCGGTTCGCTATTTTGAAACCTCGGGCGTCTGCATCTTACGGACATGGGATGCAGACAAGAATGGAGGGACCGCATGATCCATAAAAATTGGGCAGAACTGATTAAGCCAACCCAGCTGGACGTAAAGCCGGGCAATGACCCCGCACGTCAAGCGACGGTTATGGCTGAACCGCTTGAGCGTGGCTTTGGCCTGACGCTGGGCAACGCCCTGCGCCGCATCCTGATGTCGAGCCTTCAGGGCGCCGCCATCACATCGGTTCAGATCGACAACGTACTGCATGAGTTTTCATCCGTTGCCGGTGTACGCGAAGACGTTACCGACATCGTGCTGAACCTCAAGGGTGTAGACCTGCGCATGGAAGTCGAAGGGCCAAAGCGCCTGTCGATCAGTGCCAAAGGTCCGGCAGTTGTGACGGCTGGTGATATCAGCGAAAGCGCCGGAATTGAGGTTCTCAACCGCGAGCACGTGATCTGTCACCTGGATGACGGTGCCGATTTGTTCATGGAACTGACCGTGAATACTGGCAAAGGTTATGTATCAGCCGAAAAGAACAAACCAGAGGATGCGCCAATTGGCCTGATTCCGATCGACGCGATCTATTCGCCGGTCAAAAAGGTCAGCTATGACGTGCAACCGACCCGCGAAGGTCAGGTTCTGGATTATGACAAGCTGACAATGAAAGTCGAAACTGACGGTTCGTTGACACCTGACGATGCGGTGGCCTTTGCTGCGCGCATTCTGCAGGATCAACTGTCGATCTTTGTCAACTTTGATGAGCCCGAAAGTGCGGCACGTCAGGACGATGATGATGGTCTGGAATTCAACCCGCTGCTGCTCAAGAAAGTGGACGAGTTGGAATTGTCGGTGCGTTCGGCAAATTGTCTGAAGAACGACAATATCGTTTATATTGGCGATCTGATCCAGAAAACCGAAGCAGAAATGCTGCGCACACCGAACTTTGGCCGCAAATCTTTGAACGAGATCAAAGAAGTGCTGTCAGGGATGGGTCTGCATCTTGGCATGGACGTTGAGGACTGGCCGCCCGACAACATCGAAGAATTGGCAAAGAAAATCGAAGATTCGTTCTAAACGAAAAGCGTGGGTTTCACCCACCCTACGCCACAGTGTGTAGGGTGGGTGAAACCCACGCGGACGACCCGGCCATCCTGGCCCAAGGAGAGAGACTGACCCGCATCGGTCTCCGGACAAAGTATAAAACCTGTAGAAGGACCTAGAAACATGCGTCACGCACGTGGTTACCGCCGCCTAAACCGGACACATGAGCATCGTAAAGCTCTGTTTGCCAACATGGCAGGCTCGCTCATCGAACATGAGCAAATCAAAACAACATTGCCAAAGGCCAAAGAACTGCGCCCGATCATCGAAAAGATGATCACGCTGGCCAAACGCGGTGATCTGCACGCCCGCCGGCAGGCTCGTGCCAAGCTGAAAGAAGACCAGTATGTCAGCAAATTGTTCGACATCCTGGGCCCACGCTATAAAGACCGCCAAGGTGGTTATGTGCGCGTTCTGAAGGCTGGTTTCCGTTATGGCGACATGGCACCTATGGCGATCATTGAATTTGTCGACCGCGACCGCGATGCCAAAGGCGCCGCAGACAAAGCCCGTCTGGTTGCTGAAGAAGCCGCTGAATAAGAGATTTTCACCACATTGGTGTATGTTAGACCCCCGTCTGTCTCAGGCGGGGGGGGTGCGTTGCGCGGCCAATAGCCATTGCATTCACCTTTTATGGCTCGCACATCGGAGGGATCTGACCCAAAAGGCTTTACCGATGATCCGCGCCCTCACAACTGTTTTGACGATATTGCTGGCCACTGCCGCGCCGGCTGAAACCCACGTTCCACAATCGCAGGTCGAAATCAGCCTTGGTTTTGCGCCATTGGTCAAACAGGCCGCGCCCGCAGTGGTCAATATCTATGCGCGCCGCATTGTTGAACAACGTCGTAATCCGTTCATGGATGACCCGTTTTTTGAGCAGTTCTTTCGTGATTTCGGCAAACCACAGCCCCGGGTTCAAAATTCGCTTGGGTCAGGTGTGATCCTGTCACAAGGCGGCATTGTTGTATCCAACTATCATGTTGTTGGCATGGCCAGCGACATCCGCGTCGTGACCTCGGACCGGCACGAATACAGCGCCCGCGTATTGTTAAGTGACCAGGCAAGCGATCTGGCGATTCTGCAGTTGGAAGAGGTCCCCGACTTACCCTACCTGTCATTGCGCAATTCAGATCAGGTCGAAGTCGGCGAGTTGGTTCTTGCCATCGGCAACCCCTTTGGCGTTGGCCAGACCGTAAGCAGTGGCATCGTTTCTGGCCTCGCGCGGGTTGGCGCGTTCACGGGCAGTGCGCGGGGGTATTTCATTCAAACCGATGCGGCAATCAATCCGGGCAATTCCGGTGGTGCTCTGATCGACGTCAATGGCCAGTTGATTGGTATCAACACGTCGATCTTTTCACGATCCGGTGGCTCAAACGGCATCGGCTTTGCAATACCTGCCAATCTGGTGGCAGAGTTCCTGGCGCAGGCGCAGGCCGGCAACACGCAATTTGAGCGCCCATGGGCCGGTATGTCGGGGCAACCGGTCAATGCCGATCTGGTGCAGTCGCTGAACCTGGCCACGCCCGAAGGTATCATCATCTCTGATCTGCATCCGATTAGCCCGTTTGTTGCCGCCGGATTTCAGGTAGGTGATGTGATCACCCATGTAGACGGATTGGTGGTTAATTCTCCGGCAGAGATGGTGTTTCGCATGTCGGTTGCCGGCATTGGCGGGTTGGCCCGGATTACCCGGTCGCGCGCTGGTCAGGTTGACGACATTGACGTTCATATGATCATCGCACCCGATGATCCGCCCAGCCAGCCGCGTACTCTGAATGATGAAACGGTATTGCCGGGGCTGACTGTTGTGCGGGCCAATCCGGCGATGATTGTGCGCTATGGTCTGGCGCTGAATTCCACCGGCATTCTTGTTGCTGATCCGGGCGATATAGGCGCGCGCATAGGGTTGAACCGCGCTGATGTGCTGGTCAAGATCGACGGCAACGACATCACTGAAACCAAAGACGTGCAGGTGTTTCTGACTGATACGGGGCGTAAAGTCCGCATTGATCTTTTGCGGCAAGGTCAGCCCGTCAGGCTGCAGTTTCGGCGCTAGATATGGCTGATTTGTTTGACACTCCGGGCCTGACCCAACCCGCGGCGAACCGGCCTTTGGCGGATAAACTGCGCCCATTATCTTTGGCTGACGTCATCGGGCAGGAACAGGTGCTGGGCCCTGAGGCGCCGTTGGGCACAATGCTGGCGTCGCATTCATTGGGATCGTTGGTGTTGTGGGGCCCACCTGGTGTGGGCAAGACCACCATCGCGCGGCTGTTGGCCAATGAGAGCGATTTGAAATTTATCCAGATTAGCGCGATTTTCACGGGCATGCCGGAACTACGCAAAGTGTTCGAGGCCGCGCGCATTCGGCGACAAAACGGCCAGGGGACGTTGCTGTTCGTTGACGAAATCCACCGCTTTAACAAGGCGCAACAGGATGGATTCCTGCCGCATATGGAAGATGGCACCATTCTTCTGGTCGGCGCGACCACGGAAAACCCATCGTTTGAGCTCAACGCCGCTTTGCTGAGTCGGGCGCAGGTTTTGGTGCTGGAGCGGCTGTCTTTGGCGGATCTGGCGCGGTTGACGCAGCGGGCTGAGAATGAGCTGGACCGCAAATTGCCGCTAACCGCGCAGGCGCGCGACGCGTTACACGAAATGGCCGATGGCGATGGTCGTGCGCTGCTGAACCTGATTGAACAGGTGGCGGCGTGGAATACCGCGAAACCGTTAGATATTGATGCGCTGACCAAACGGTTGATGCGCCGCGCCGCCAAATACGACAAAGGTGGTGACGAGCATTACAACCTGATCTCGGCGCTGCATAAGTCGGTGCGTGGGTCAGACCCGGATGCAGCACTTTATTGGTTCGCGCGCATGCTGACCGGCGGCGAAGACCCGCGCTATCTGGCGCGTCGGATCATCCGCATGGCGGTCGAAGATATCGGACTTGCCGATCCGCAGGCACAAACCGTTTGCCTGCATGCCTGGGAAACCTATGAACGCCTTGGCAGCCCCGAGGGCGAATTGGCGTTGGGCCAAGCGGTGACCTATCTGGCGCTGGCGCCAAAATCGAACGCGGGATATGTCGGGTTCAAGGCGGCAATGGGGTTGGCACGGCAGACCGGCAGCACACCACCGCCGAAACACATTCTGAATGCGCCGACCTCGATGATGAAAGAACAGGGATACGGTGCGGGCTATGCCTATGATCATGACGCCGAAGACGGGTTTTCCGGGCAAAACTATTTTCCGGATGAGGTAAAGCGCCCGGCTTTGTATGTTCCGGTGGAACGGGGCTTTGAGCGCGAGTTGAAAAAGCGGCTGGATTACTTTGCAAAACTGCGTGCGCAGCGGAATTTGGACGACTAACACAGCATAACTTGACAAAGTCGTCATAGCGCGCGACAGACTGGCGATGATTTCAACTATATCTCTTGTGGCGCTTGGTGGCGCAATCGGGGCGTCGCTTCGGTATTTGACTGGTGTTGGCGTGGTCCGTCTGTTTGGTCATCAGGAATTTCCGCTGGCGATTATCACCGTCAATGTAATCGGATCGTTCCTGATGGGCGTATTTGTGATATTCGCAGCTCAGCGCGGCCTGACCCATTATGGGCCGTTTGTGATGACCGGTATCCTTGGCGGGTTTACTACGTTTTCGGCATTCTCGCTCGAGACGATTACATTGTTTGAACGCGGAGCGATCGGGCCGGCGATGCTCTACATAGGAATTTCGGTGGGTGTATCCATCGCAGCATTGGCGTTGGGCATGATCCTGACGCGTGGAGTATTGGCATGAGTGATGTTCAGATCGTAACCGTCGAAGAGGGCGATACCGACCAACGGCTTGATCGGTGGTTCCGCCGCCTGTTTCCGCATGTGGCGCAGGGGCGCATCGAAAAGATGTGCCGCAAGGGCGAAATCCGCGTAGATGGCGGCCGGGTCAAGGCGTCGACCCGGGTTGAGACCGGACAACAGATTCGCATTCCGCCGTTGTCGGATTCACAGCACCGTCCGGGGCCTGCCCCGACGCGGGTGTCTGATGCCGATGCCAAAATGATCCGCTCCTGTGTGATCTATCGTGATGACCATGTGCTGGCGCTCAACAAGCCTTCCGGGCTCGCGGTGCAAGGGGGCAGCGGCCAGACCCGCCATGTTGATGGCTTGGCCGAAGCATTGTGTTTTGATCTCGATGAAAAACCACGGCTGGTGCATCGACTCGACAAAGACACCTCTGGCGTTCTGCTGATGGCCCGCACCCGCGTGGTTGCGGCAGCGCTGACCGCGTCGTTCCGGCATCGCGAAACCCGCAAGATTTATTGGGCTGCTGTTGCTGGCGTTCCCCATCCCAAAATGGGCACTATCAAATACGGTCTGATGAAAGCCATGGGTGGTGGCCACGGTGAAGGCGAAAAAATGGTCTGTGTGCATCCGCGCGAAGTTGACCGGACCGAAGGCGCCAAACGCGCCACGACCGATTACGCGGTGCTTTCGTCAGCGGCGAAACGCTGTGCGTGGATGGCGTTGGTGCCGATCACCGGACGCACCCACCAATTGCGCGCGCATATGGCCGAGATTGGCCATCCGATTATTGGCGACGGCAAATATGGCGGCTCGGGTCAGGATAACCTTGGCGATGGCTGGGGCGCGCATCTTGGCGGCGACATTTCCAAGAAACTGCACCTGCACGCGCGGTCTTTGCGCATTGAACATCCGGTGACACAGGCGCAATTGCACCTGACGGCGCCGATGTCCGATCACATGAAGGACACTTGGGATACCTTCCAATGGGCGGCGTCCGATGTGCCCGAAGATCCGTTTGAGGAATTGGAGTGAACAAACCGCTGCGGCTGATCATATTTGATATGGACGGTACGTTGGTGGACAGTCAGGCGAGTATTCTGGGGGCAATGAAGGGCGCGTTTGACCAGAACAACCTGCCAGAGCCTTCGCCCCAGGAGGTTTTGTCGATTGTTGGTCTGTCGCTTGATCTTGCCATGGTGCGGCTGGCCCCGGATTTGACGGCGGCGACCCATGACAAATTGGTAGCCGCTTATAAAGAAACCTATCACAGCCGCAGTTTGCGGTTGGGGTCGGCCAAATTGTCGCCGCTCTACCCCGGAGCGCGCGCGATGCTGGACCAGTTGGCGGCTACCCCGGAAAACCTGTTGGGTGTGGCGACAGGAAAATCGCAACGGGGTCTTGATGCCTTGATCGCCGATCATGGGCTTGAGCGGATGTTCATCACCCGTCAGGTTGCCGACCACCATCCGTCCAAACCGCATCCGTCGATGATTGAAACGGCCATGTCCGAGGCCGGGGTAGAGCGCGAAAACACTGTGATGATCGGCGATACCAGCTTTGACATGGATATGGCGCAGGCCGCGGGCGTGACCGGGATTGGTGTCAGTTGGGGCTATCACCCGGTGAGCGAACTCGGCAGTGCGGCGCGGATTATTGACACGTTTGCAGAGCTGCCACAGGCCCTGAATACCATTTGGAAAGAAGACGCATGAGCGACGCCCCCGCACGATTTTGGCAAACAACACATGTCATCCCTGAAGGCGACGGTTTTACCATAGCTTTGGATAGCCGCGCGGTGAAAACCCCGGCCAAGGCGTCGTTGTTGCTGCCGACGCGGGCGATGGCGGATGCGGTGGCGGCGGAATGGGAGGCGCAGGGCAACAAGATTGATCCGGCAACCATGCCTGTAACCCGCACGGCGAATGCCGCGATCGACAAGGTTACCCATCAGCATGCCGAGGTCGCTGACATGCTGGCGGCCTATGGGGATTCGGACCTGTTGTGCTATCGCGCGGACACCCCAGAGGAATTGGTGGCCCGTCAAACGGTGCAATGGGACCCAGCATTGGACTGGGCCGCAAAAAAATTAGGCGTTCGGCTGCAAACACGCAGCGGCGTCATCCATCAGGCCCAGGATGGCAAGGCACTGAACACGTTAACAAAAATGGTTCACACCATGTCACCCTACCAATTGGCCGGATTTCACGATTTGGTGAGCCTGTCTGGATCTCTCGTTCTTGGATTTTCCGTTGTTTTACAGTGGAAAGAACCGGAAAAAGTCTGGTTCTTGTCGCGGTTGGATGAAATCTGGCAGCATGAAAAATGGGGTCAGGATGACGAAGCTGATGCTCTGTCGGACATAAAAAGACTGGCATTTCTGCATGCTGCGCGGTTTTACGAAATGGCCGGGCTGCCTGACTGAACCCTCTCAAAACGTTTACCAAGCGGAAGTCTCGCCTTTGGGCGAGCAATTCCTGTGATCAAACCCTTGACGTTTGTTGATGTTTGCGACCAAACTTGGACCCACTAAAGGGGGGCAACCTCGCTTTGGGGGAAAATACTGGCCAAAAAGGCCAGGAGGCCGCTCGTTGCGGGGCGGACAATCAGGAAGAGGTAACTATGACAAAAACCGTTTTTTTTGGCGCGCTCACCGTCGCCGCCCTTGCAGCAGGTGCTGCAGCGGCTGGTACGCTGGACGACGTTAAGGCCCGTGGAAAACTGAATTGCGGCGTTTCTACAGGTCTGGTCGGCTTTGCTGCGCCAGACGCAAATGGCACATGGGGTGGCTTTGATGTTACGCTTTGCCGTGCTGTTGCAGCCGCTGTTTTGGGTGATGGCAATGCCGTTGAATTCGTTCCGACCACAGGTAAAACACGTTTTACCGCACTGGCATCGGGCGAAATCGACTTGCTGGCACGTAACACAACATGGACATTCAGCCGTGATGTTGACCTGAAGTTCACCTTTGTTGGTGTAAACTATTATGACGGTCAGGGCTTTATGGTTCCGAAAGATCTGGGTGTGTCCTCGGCCAAAGATCTGGACGGCGCGACCGTCTGTATCCAAACCGGTACAACAACCGAACTAAACCTGGCCGACTATTTCCGCATCAACAACATCAGCTATGAGCCGGTTCCAATTGAAACCAACGCCGAAGCTCAGCAACAGTACCTTGCTGGTGCATGTGATGTTTACACCACAGACGCATCCGGTCTGGCCGCGACACGTGCGACGTTCGAAAATCCGGGCGATCACGTTCTGCTGCCTGAAATCATCTCGAAAGAGCCGCTGGGCCCATTGGTCCGTCACGGCGACAACGAATGGGGTGATGTGGTTCGCTGGACGCTGAACGCTTTGGTAACAGCCGAAGAACTAGGTGTGACGTCGGCCAATCTGGCTGAAATGTCTACTGGCACCGACAATCCTGAAATCAACCGTCTGTTGGGTACCGAAGGTACTCTGGGCGAGATGCTGGGTCTTGACGCCGGTTGGGCCAAAGCGGCGATTTCTGTTGGTGGTAACTACGGTGAAATCTTTGCCAAAAACATTGGCGAAGAAACTCCAATTGGTCTGGCGCGTGGTCTGAACGCCCAATGGACTGATGGTGGTCTGCTGTATTCACCTCCGTTCCGTTAAAAAACATTCCGGAAAGGGCGCAGGTTAATCCTGCGCCCTTTTTGCTTTTAGGGAACAAATTTTCTATCTTTGCAGAGTTGGGGGAAACCCAGCCAGTCGACAAGATCTGAATACAACAGGGATGTCTGGATATGACCACACTTACAGACCCGCCAAAGGAGTCGTTTCGGCTTTCAATGCTCCTTTACGATTCGCGGTACCGATCAGGAACCATCCAAGTTATTGCCTTATTCGGGTTCATGGTTCTGGTTGGCTGGCTTATCAGCAATACCGCACAGAACCTGGCCACATTGGGCAAGCCGATCAGCTTTGGCTATCTTACTCAACCGGCAGGCTATGACATCAATCAGCGTCTGCTGGAATATAGCTCGCAAGACACACATTTACGGGCGGCCATTATTGGCCTGCTGAACACTCTGGTGGTGGCCGTTCTTGGCTGTATCGCAGCAACCATTCTGGGTGTTGTCATTGGCGTTCTGCGGCTGTCCAACAATTGGTTGGTTTCACGGCTGATGGCGGTTTATGTGGAAACATTCCGCAACATTCCGGTGTTGCTGTGGATCGTTCTCAGCATGGCAATCATGATTGAAACGCTTCCGGCACCAAAGGCGTTCAGAGGCGATAATGCAACTGCCAGCCTGATGCTGAACGATAGTGTCGCGGTGACCAATCGCGGGGTTTACCTGCCTGAACCGTTGTTCAGCCGAGGGTTTGGCGACATTCATCTGTTTGGAAATTCTAGCATCCGCTTTGATATCAGCCTTGATCTGGTTGCTATTTTGATTGTTCTTGCCGGCGGTATCTGGGCGTCGGGCCTGGTGAAACGCCGGGCCAACAAAGTTCAGGATTCAACCGGCGAGCGGCCAACGACCTGGTATTTACGACTGGGATTGATCGTTGTGCCAATGGGCATTTTGCTCGCCATTCTTGGCTTTCATTTCGGCTATCCCGAACTTAAGGGCTTTAACTTTAAGGGCGGCACGCATTTACGCAACTCGTTGATCGCGCTCTGGCTCGCCTTGTCGCTTTATACGGCGGCATTCATCGCCGAAATCGTGCGGGCAGGTATTTTGGCGATTGCCAAAGGTCAAACCGAGGCCGCCGAGGCGCTGGGGATACGATCCGGTAAGATCATGTCGCTGGTTGTTCTACCTCAGGCCTTGCGGGTGATTATTCCGCCCCTGATCTCGAACTATCTGAACCTGACCAAGAACTCGTCTTTGGCCATTGCCGTTGGGTATATGGACATCACCGGGACATTGGGTGGCATCACGATGAACCAAACCGGCAAAGAGCTTGAGAGTATCATGCTTATGATGTTGGTTTACCTGTCTATCTCTCTGAGCATTTCGGCGTTGATGAACTGGTACAATGAATCCGTCAAACTGGAGGAGCGTTGATATGTCTGATGTAGCGTATACACGTACTAAAATGCTCGCCGAGCAAGAGCCACCAGCCTCAACCGTGGGCATTGTTGGTTGGTTTCACAGCCGCTTGTTCTCTGGTTGGTTCAACACCGTACTGACAATTTTGGTTATCGCTGCCTTGGCTTATGTTCTTTACGAATTTTTGCCTTGGGTGTTGTCCCCGACCTGGGAGTCCAACTCTTTGTCTGAGTGTCGCGATATCCTCGTGGCATTGGGGCAGGAAAAGGGCCACACCAGTGGTGCCTGTTGGGGCGTGATCCGGGAACGTTGGGTTCAGCTGATGTTTGGCTTTTACCCATCCGACCTTTATTGGCGTCCGATTGCTGCCTTTGTTCTGATGGGCGTGGCGCTTGGCCCGATCCTGTTTGCAGAATCCGTTCCGAAAAAGCTGATCTGGTTTACGGCGATCTTTCCGTTCCTGTTCCCATGGCTTTTGTGGGGCGGGACAGTCTGGGGTCCGCTGGCAGCCATTGCCGGTTTTGTGATTGCTTTCTACGTTTTCAAATTCGTAGCGGCCACCATGAGTGAACTGGTGGGCATTATCGCGGCCGTGGTTGTGGCGTTGATCTGGTGGTTTGTGCTGTCCGGTTACGTCACGGACATGTTGAACACTGTGGCGCCATTTGGCTTGGAACTGGTCAGGAGCCGGTTGTTTGGTGGGTTCATGTTGTCGATTACCATCGGTGTTGTCGCCATCGCCTGTTCGCTGCCTTTGGGTATTGTTCTGGCATTAGGGCGGCAGTCTGACCTGATAATCGTCAAATACCTTTGTGTGGGCTTTATCGAATTCATCCGGGGCGTTCCGCTGATTACGCTGCTGATTGTGGCGTCAACTTTGCTGAACATCTTTTTGCCGCCGGGCACGAATTTCGACATCATCCTGCGGGTGCTGATCATGGTGACGTTGTTTGCTGCGGCCTATATGGCCGAAGTGATCCGCGGCGGTTTGGCGGCTTTGCCAAAGGGACAGTATGAAGGGGCCGACAGTCTTGGTCTAGATTACTGGAAGGCACAGCGGCTGATCATCATGCCGCAGGCGTTGAAAATCTCGATTCCGGGCATTGTCAGCACCTTTATCGGCGTCTTCAAAGATACGACGCTGGTGTCGATCATTGGTCTGCTGGACCCTCTGGGTCTTTCGACAGCAATTCGGGCGGATGCAAATTGGAATGGTATCGTGTGGGAGTTGTATGGCTTTATCGCGCTGGTATTCTGGATCTTCTGCTTCTCCATGTCCCGTTATTCCATGTATCTGGAGCGCAAGCTTCAGACTGGCCACAGATAAGGAAACCTAAATATGTCTGAACTGGCTACAGATCGCACAGCCGATCGCTCCAAAATGAAGGTCTCGGATGAGATCGCCATTGAAATCAGCAACATGAACAAATGGTATGGGTCATTCCATGTGTTGCGTGACATCAATCTGACCGTCAACCAAGGCGAACGGATTGTCATTGCGGGCCCGTCCGGGTCCGGTAAATCCACCCTGATCCGCTGCCTGAACGCGCTAGAAGAACACCAGAAGGGTCGCATCACGGTGGATGGGACGGAGTTGTCGAATGATTTGAAAAACATCGACAAAATCCGGCGAGAAGTGGGGATGGTGTTTCAGCACTTTAACCTGTTCCCGCATCTGACCATCCTGGAGAACCTGACTTTGGCGCCGATCTGGGTGCGTAAAACACCGCAGAAAGAGGCCGAAGAAACGGCGATGCATTTCCTGGAAAAGGTGAAAATCCCGGAACAGGCGCTGAAATATCCGGGCCAATTGTCTGGTGGACAGCAGCAGCGGGTTGCCATTGCGCGCTCGCTTTGCATGAAGCCAAGGATCATGTTGTTTGATGAACCAACATCCGCTCTTGACCCGGAGATGATCAAAGAGGTGCTCGATACCATGATCCAGCTGGCCGAAGAAGGTATGACCATGCTGGTTGTGACCCATGAGATGGGCTTTGCCCGTCAGGTGGCGAACCGGGTGATCTTTATGGATGAGGGTCAGATTGTAGAGCAGAACGAACCAGAAGAGTTCTTTAACAACCCACAAAACCCACGCACCCAGTTGTTTCTGAGTCAGATCCTTGGGCATTAAGCCGCGGATGAATTGCGAAGAAAGAGGCGGGCCTAAGGGCGCGCCTTTTTTGCCTCCGGCGGAGGTATTTAGGACGAGAAGAAATTTGGGCGTTAGTCGATTTTCAGATCGCGGGGCACGGTGAAATCCAGAACTATGCCAGTGCCGGGTTTCAATAAGTCCCAGTTGTCTATGTCGAACTTTACCACCAACGTGGCGCCGGTGGGGTAGTCGTAAAACCGTGGGTGGTCTGGCCCCAATTGGACCAGCTGTTCGGCGAATTCTGCGATGCCCGGATTATGGCCCAGTAGCAAAACAGTTTCGCCGCTGGTCTGGGCAAGCGTCTGGCGCATTTGGTCGGGCCCGGCGTGGTAAAGAGCATCGGTGAACTCTCCGGCGATGACAAAGCCCAGTCTGGCAAAAGTTTCACGGGTGCGGGCCGAGGACGAGGATAGCACCTGATCCGGTATCCAGCCCTGTGTGCGCATCCAGTTGCCCATGGCCGTGGCCGATCGTCGGCCCCGATCATTCAATGGGCGGGCATGGTCGCCAGCGACGGGAGAGTCCCAGTTCGATTTGGCGTGGCGCATCAGGATCAAGGTTCGGGTCATGTGTGGTGAAACGCTTTCATATGCAGGTTTGATTGTTCAGGGGTACGCCCGGCTAATTGGCTGACAGGGCAGGCGCGTCGGGCTGCACAGCCGTTGTTCATGCAATCCTGTCCGGCCTCGGTGTCCAGATAGGCATGGCAGGCGTCGACGTCGTAGTTGTGCGTCGCACTTAAGGCGCCAACCGGGCAGGCCGTTGTACAGGGCTGGGTAGCGCAGGTCTGACAGGGGCTTGGTGCGAATGGGGAGGCGGCCGCAAAGGGTTTGTCAAATTGCAAAGCCCCACG
The DNA here is from genome assembly GCA_047623555.1 of Granulosicoccus sp. Classification (GTDB taxonomy): domain Bacteria; phylum Pseudomonadota; class Alphaproteobacteria; order Rhodobacterales; family Rhodobacteraceae; genus NORP181. The sequence continues at coordinate 17,509 of JBLHMP010000004.1, read as the reverse complement.
ATAGGACACCATCATGCCGACCGCATCATGCACCAACATGCCAACCGGGCTTTGAAAAGCGCGCCCTGAGGCCTGTGCCCAGCGGATAAAGGGTTCATAGGGTGGCCCGCCAAACGGATAAATCGCTTTGGCACCGAGGTGTGTGGCCAAGCCGCCGACAACCCGCAAAGACCAGCGGTCCACCGGGTTTGGTAGCCCATCCTGACATTCGGGCGAGGCGGAGAACATGGGCCAAAATGCAGGGCCGGTGCCCAGCAAAACCAAGGAAATGTTGTCTGACACTGTTCCCATAACGATCAGTCCCACGTTTGTGGTGGCCTGCTCAACTTCTTGATAGGTCATAGTTTTCCGAACGGCAGGCGCAGGCTCCACCCCAGGCGGCTGGGTTTGTCATCTTGCCAGCGCAGGCCCACCGCCATGTCGTCATGCCCGTCTTTGGGTTGCGCCACATAGGTGCCTAGCATCCGGTCCCAAATTGATAGGGAAAACCCGTAATTGCTGTCATGTTCATCGCGATACACCGAATGATGCACCCGGTGCATGTCTGGCGTTACCAGTACCCGGCGCACAATACGATCGACGGTCAAAGGCAGGCGAATGTTGGCGTGGTTGAACATGGCTGTGCCGTTTAGCAGGATTTCAAACAGCAGCACAGCCACTGCCGTCGGGCCAAGCAGGTAAACCAGCCCGATTTTCAGCAGCATTGACAGGGCGATTTCGATGGGGTGAAAGCGGATCGCCGTTGTCACATCCATATCGCGGTCAGCATGGTGCACCCGGTGTAATCGCCAGAGCAATGGTATCTTGTGGGTGATCAGGTGCTGCGCCCAGATCGCAAAATCAAGGATCAGGATCGCCGCCATGATTTCGAACCAACCCGGCCAATCCAGCCAGTTGAACAGGCCCCAGCCCTGCGCGCCCGCATCCACCGCCGCGCCAACGGCCAGCAGAGGCAGCCCAAAGGCCAAGGCGCGCAGCAGCACGGTGTTCAGTAGTGTCAGGGACCAATTGGTAAACCAACGCTTAATACGCGGCTGTGAGCGTGGTTTTCGTGGCGCCAGGGCCTCGGCAACCGCGAACAAGGTGAACAGACCGATAAAGACCGCCAGACGGAGGGTTGCTTCAGTTTCCATTACTTAAATGTATAGGGCGGGGCGCTAACAGCAAGACACAGTTTGGTTAAATCGCTTTAGTCGGGGCGGATCAGCGACCCGGCCCCATGTTCAGTGAACAATTCCAACAAACAGGCATTGGGTGCGCGGCCGTCCAGGATGACAACGGCACGTACGCCGCCCTGAATGGCATTCAGCGCGGTTTCGGTTTTGGGGATCATGCCGCCGGCAATGGTGCCATCCGCGATCATTGCGCGGATTTGATTGGTCTTAAGCTCGGTTATGACCGCACCGTCGGCGTTTTTGACGCCAGAGACATCGGTCAGCAGCAGCAAGCGATCGGCGTTAAGTTCGGCGGCAATCGCCCCGGCAACCGTATCGCCATTTACATTGAACGTTTCGCCATTACGGCCAGCGCCCAAGGGCGCGATCACCGGGATCATGTCGGTGTCAAACAGGTTGCGCAGCACAGTTGTGTCGATATCCACAGGCGTGCCAACAAAGCCAAGCGCCGGATCGGTCTGATCACAAATCATCAGATTGGCGTCTTTGCCAGACAGACCCACAGCCGTGCCACCCTGTGCGTTGATCGCCTGAACAATGCGTTTGTTCACAAGGCCCGACAACACCATTTCGACCACTTCGACAGTGGCCTGATCGCTGACCCTCTTGCCATCAACAAAGGTCGACTGAATGCCCAGCCGGTCCAGCATCGCGTTGATCATCGGACCACCACCATGCACGATCACCGGGTTCACACCCACCTGCTGCATCAGCACAACATCGCGGGCAAAGCTGTCCATGGCGGCGTCGCTGCCCATGGCATGACCGCCCAGTTTGATCACAATCGTCGCACCGGCATAGCGCTGCAAATAGGGCAGGGCACGTGACAGTGTTTCTGCTGTGGCGATCCAGTCGTGGTTCATATCGCGTGTCTTCATATCAGCCATCCGTTGCCCCAAGAGGTGTCACGAACATCGCGCACCATGCAAGGGGATTGTTATTCCAGCGTGGTGATGATCGACCGCAAGGTGGCGATGCCGTCACCCTTTTCGCTGCTGGTTAGCACGATTTCCGGATACGCCGCCGGGTGTTTAGACAAGGCGCCCCGCATTTGTTCCAATATCTTGTCGCGATCCTGTCCACGCACCTTGTCAGACTTGGTCATCACGCATTGGAATGTCACCGCGGCGCTGTCCAACAAAGACATGATTTCTTCGTCCACACGTTTGATACCGTGGCGGGCATCAATCAACACAAACGCCCGGCGCAGTGTTTGACGGCCCGACAGATATTGTTTTAGCAGGCGTTGCCATTTTTCGATCACTGGGATCGGCGCATTGGCAAAGCCATAGCCGGGCAGGTCGACCAGATAAAGCTCAGGTCCTTGGGTGAAATAGTTGATTTCTTGTGTGCGGCCCGGCGTGTTTGACGCCCGCGCCAGACCTTTGCGCCCGGTCAGCGCATTGATCAGCGTTGATTTGCCAACGTTTGAACGCCCCGCAAAGCAGACCTCCATCCGGTCGGCGGGGGGCAGGCCGGACATGGCAACAACGCCTTTGATGAACTCGGAATCGCCAGCAAAAAGCTTGCGACCACGTTCGGCTGTCAGGGCATCGGGCTCTTCGGTCAGGGTAAATTGCATTTGCATCATAAGGGGGTCACCGTATCATTTATGCGGATATCTCCGCCACGTATTACTTCGGCGCGAATGCTGAAATCGCGATGGCCCCAATGGTCCAGGGCCTTTAGCGTGTCAGTATCGCGTATGCCAGTTTCGGGGTTGGCTGTGGTTGCAAGGCAGCGAACTGTGCGTTCACAGCCGCGCAGAATTACGTCGCCGATTTGAACCTCTCGGCCGAGCCAGTCAAACTCTTGCCATTCAGGCTGGCCGTCAAACCAGATGTTGCCGCGCCAGCGATTGATCGAAAGGTCATGGCCGATCTGGCCCTCAACAGCCCGGTGCGAGGCCATGCTGCACAGGGTTACCGACGGGAAATCGCTGTCGGTCATGCCGCGCCCTGGCACCCGTACGATTCGGGCAGATGCCGCGCGATTTTCTGGCATCAATGGGCGTACCCACTCCAGAAACGCGGTGGCATCCCCATCCGGATCAAAGGTCAGATCTGGTTGGTCTGGATGGCTGAGGGTCACAGTGTTTTGTTGCTCATTCAGCTGGGCGATTATCGCTGTCAGGTTCGGAGCCTTGGCGCCAATGCTGAAATTGGCACAGCGCGACCAGACCGAATTATCGGCCTTGGACTGCTCATGGGCCACGGCCCAAACGCGATCGCCGGGCATGGTTTGCCCGGCGATAAGGGTCACAGCGTCCAAAGACTCGCGACCATGACTTTTGATCGGGTGGCGCCATAGGCTGGTCACCATCCCGGTCATTTTTTGTCCGTTTTCGCTTTTTTGGCGAAACCGGATTTGATGTTGCCAAACAGATCTGGCTTATAGCCCTGAGAAAGCATGATCAGGTACTGCTGCGTAAATGTGATCGTATTGTTGGCGATCCAATACACAACCAGCCCGCTGGCAAAGCCACCCAGCATGAACATGAACACCCATGGCATCCAGGCAAAGATCATCTTTTGCGTCGGATCGGAGGGCGCCGGGTTCAGCTTTTGCTGCAGCCACATGGAAATACCCAGCAACAGCGGCAGGATGCCGATAAAGACGGTGGCCATGATGGTTCCCGCCTCAGGTCCAGCGTTTGGCAGCAGCCCGAACAGGTTTAGCAACGATGTGGGGTCGGGCACGGACAGGTCCAGAAACGGCGAGAACCAAGGCGCCTGACGCAACAGAATCGTGACAAAGATCACTTTATACAGCGAGAAGAAGATCGGAATTTGCAGAATGATTGGCAAACAACCCGCAGCCGGATTTACCTTTTCCTTTTTGTACAGCTCCATCATGCCTTGCTGCATCTTTTTGCGATCTTCTCCTGCGTCCGCTTTCATCTTTTCTATCTGCGGCTGCAGTTCCTTCATCTTGGCCATCGAAACGTAGGATTTATAGGCCAACGGGAACAGCGCTGCTTTGATGATCAAGGTCAGGCAAATGATCGACCAGCCGACGTTGCCGATCAGGTCGTTCAGTTGATGCAATAACCAGAAGATCGGTTTGGTCAGGAAAAAGAACATACCCCAGTCGATGCTATCAACGAACTTTTCAACACCGCTATCATTTTCATAGGCGTCGATGATGTCCCATTCTTTGGGCCCTGAAAACAAGCGTGATGTGGTGCTGGTGGATTCGCCATTCGCCAATGTTGTTGTCGGCGAAACGGTTGTGGTCTGATAAATATCCCGGCGCGCATCGTATTTGGTCACCAGATCGGTTCCTGCGTCCTGTGCAGGGATCAGAATGGACATCCAATAGTGGTCGGTGAACCCGATCCAGCCGTTTTCTTCCATCGATACAACGTCGGCCGGGGCGGCCCAACGGGCGTTAACCTCGAAATCGGGCATGTCGTCATAGTCGATTTCAGCAAGCTCACTGTCGGACAGACGCACCACACCTTCGTGCAGGATGAAAAAGTTTTTCAGATCAAGCGGCTCGCCGTGACGGGCCAAAACCCCATAAGGAGCAAGGCTGACAGGCGCGCCGGTTTGGTTGTCCACCGATTGGGTGACTGAGAACATATATTCTTCGTCAACCGTCAGAAGACGGCGGAACGTAAGGCCGTTGCCGTTGTCCCAAACCAGAGTAACCGGGCTTTGTGGGCTTAATCTGCTGCCCGATTCTGTTGCCCAAACCGTGTTGGCGCTGGGAACATCGTCCTGTGTCAGACCGGCACCAGGGGCCCAGCCATACAGGGCATAGTAAGCTGATGGCGTGCCAACAGGCGTCAGTATCCGCACAATGTCTGAGCCAGGCTCTAGGCTGACGCGATAGTCCTTTAGCGACAAATCATCGATCCGCCCACCAAGCAGCGAGATGCTGCCGGTCATGCGCGGTGTATCAATGTCGACACGGGGTGCCGTTTTCGAGGCCGTTTCGACTTCGTCAACGACGGCTGTAACGGCTTGATTGCCCGCCACATCGCTAACCGCTGAAGGAATAGTTACCACATCCCCCTCGGGCCCAGTCTGGCTCGTGGCCTCGGCAACCGGGACAGGATCCGGTTGGGGCGGTGGAAATACCGTGAGCCACACCACAATCACGATGAGACTAAGCACAGTTGCAAGGATTAGGTTTTTGTTCTGATCGTCCATTTGGACCGGCCACCTTCGTACATGGAATGACTTGGTGGGTTCAACAGAGTGCAGCCGCAAAGGTCAAGCGGATTCCGGTCTTTTGCGGTAGTCACCCGGCTATTATGTGCTGCTTTTAGCCGGTTTCGCGTTTAATCGACGGAGCATCCTGTATTTTGCCCTCATGTGTCGCAATCCAATCCAGTGTCTGATCAAACGGCATCGGGCGTCCAATCCCAAACCCCTGAACGTGGTCACAGCCCAATTGCGCCAATAAAGCGTGCTCTCCGACGGTCTCAACCCCCTCGGCTAGCGTTTCAATTCCAAGCCGCTCTGCCATCGTCAGAATCGCCCCAACCAGCCGTTGTTGTTCCGGGTCACGATCCGCCTTCATCACAAAGGATCGGTCGATTTTGATGCGTGAAACCGCAAACCGCCGGATCGACGCAATCGATGCGTGGCCGGTGCCAAAATCATCCAGATCAATTCGACAGCCAAGCGCGCCCAAACCGGCAATATTCCGGGTCACGGTTTCATCTGGGTTATCAATGACAACAGATTCGAGGATTTCAACGCAAAGCCGGTCTGGCGTCAGGTCAAAACGATCGAGCTCCCAGCGGATTTTGTCAACCAACGCCGGATTGCGCAATTCATCGGTGGCGAAATTGACCCCGATACAGGGAACCTCTGCTCCGGCACTATCCCACGCCTTAAGCGCCGTCAGTGCATGGTACAGCATGACCTGTCCCAATCGTTCAAGTAGGCCGGCCTGCTCCATTACAGGCAAAAAGCCATCTGGTGCAATCATGCCATGTATCGGATGGTTCCACCGGGCCAACACCTCAAAGCCGCTGACTTTGCCGGTATCGGTCGATATTTGTGGCTGGTACCAAGGTTGAACCTGCCCGTTCTCAAGTGCCGCAACGGCGTCATTGCGCAGATCGTGACGGGCCTTGGTCTTGCGGTGAATTTCAGCAGAATAGGCCCGGATGCCTGAAGGTCCGGCAAGCTTTGCATCTGACAATGCGTCTTGGGTCGCCAGCATCCAGTCGGACCCGCTGGTGCCTGGCGTGCGGCTGCGCAAACAGAATCCGATTGAGCAGGATACATAGAGCGATATGCCATCCAGTGAAATGGGCTCTTCAACAGTGTTTTGGATGCGGCCCGCCAATTGAATGCATAATTCGAGATCCAGTTGTCGCACTGGCATCAGACAAATCGCAAAGCGACTGTCGCCAAGTCGGGCCACGGTATCGCCATCCCGCAAGGCCGCCATGATCCGTTCGCCTGACCGCTGCACCACAAGATCAACCGCACCTTGCCCGTGCCGGTCGGCCAGTTCACGACAATCGTCGAGTTCCAGCACAAAACAGGCGGATTTCAGGCCCGATATTTCGGTGTCGTCGTAAACCTGATCTAAAATAGTTGCGAATCCGTCGCGTAGAAGCAGGCCGGTTACGCTGTCGCGTATGGCCAATAAATTCGCCGGATTGCGGACTAACGTCCGGGGAATGGCAAACAGCAACGGTAAGCCCAATGCCGTCACCAGTAATGCGGTCTCTCCCCCGACCCAATAGGCCCCTAGCGTCAAGGCAGGCAGAAACGCCAATATTGACGGGCTGGTCAACACCGGCTGCAATTGGTTGCTTAGACCCGTGAGGAACTTCGTGAGTGGATTAGGCATGACGTTAACACCCTGTTAGCCCGCCGCGCAGTTGGCGACAGGCACAGGCTAGGCAAGCGGTCTAAGCGTAGCCTTAACGCAGCTTTGGAATCTCCGCCAGATTTTCATCAATTTGCAGAGGATCGCGATCCTGGCCGACGAAATCAACCAATTTCGGGTCGAGAAGATGGGACGGACGCGCGTTCATCAAGGCGTGAAACATGATCTGTCGCCGACCTGGGATGTTGCGTTCCCAGCCGTCTAAAGTTTTCTCAACCTGTTGACATTGCAGGTCATCCTGGGAACCGTAGAGGTCGCACGGAATGATCGGATAATGCATCGCATTGGCAAATTTGGCGCGATCCGCTTCGGCAACATGGGCCAGAGGGCGATAGACGAATAAATCACCGGCCTCGTTCAATAACTTGGGCGGCATCGTTGCCAACCGCCCGCTATTAAATAAGTTCATGAAAAATGTCTCTAAAATGTCGTCGCGATAATGGCCCAATACCACGGCCGAGCATCCTTCGTCACGGGCAATTCGATAAAAACTGCGGTGCCCGAGGCGTGAACTCAGGGTGCAAAACGTCCGGCCTTGCGGGGTTTTGTCCATGACAATCGAATAAGTGTCCTGATATTCGATCCGGTGTGGCACACCCATCTTTTCCAGAAATTCCAGCAAAACGGTGGCCGGAAAATCGGGCTGCCCTTGGTCCAGATTGCAAGCCAACAAATCCACAGGCAACAGACCGCGCCATTTCAACTCCTACAGAATTGCCAGCAGTGTATAACTGTCTTTGCTACCCGACAGATACACCAACCAACGCGCGTTGGGTTTATCGCAGCTGATCACCCCATATTGATCAATAGCCTCGCGGGCCTATCGCACAAGGCGTTTGCGAAACTCGGTTGTTCGTGGGGCACCGGCAAAAAAGCGGGTGAATATCGTCATTATCACCCAGCATATTGCGGCTTTAGTCGCGTTGCGCGAGGCGGACAAGCAACCGATTGCGCGCTCGACGCTGAAAACTCCGAGGCAACGGGCCAAAACTCAACGTTAATTTGGGGGCGTAGGGTGGGTGAAAACCCACGCCTGATCAGGTTTTGTCGTCCGGCACCGGGTCATAGCCGTCACCCCCAAACGGGTGGCAGCGGCCAACGCGTTTGGCGGCCAGCCAGCTGCCTTTGATGGCGCCGTGTTTTTCCAGCGCTTCAAGGGCGTAGACACTGCAGGTGGGCTGAAACCGGCAACTGGTCCCGACCCACGGCGACAGCAGCAACCGGTAGAGTCGAACGGGCAGGGCGACGATGTGGGCGAATGGGGTCATGTGTCCGGATGCAGTTTTTTCAGCGCATAGATAAGATCGCCCTTGAGCAATTCAAAGGGGCGATCTGCCGTTGCCTTGGCGCGACCGATCAGGACATAGTCCCATCCGTCGCGTCCCAGCGTTGACAATAGCATCCGTGCAACTTCGCGCAGGCGACGTTTGGCGCGATTGCGCGCCACCGCATTACCGACCTTTTTAGAACAGGTAAATCCGACCCGGATGCCCAACGCTTCGTCACTCGCGCGTTTGCGCCCCTGCACCATCATACCACCGGTGCCTTGACGTCGTGCCCGGGCGGCGCGCAGGAAATCGGCGCGTTTGCTCAGCACAATCAGCGAATCATTTGACAAAGTTTCGTCCAGACAAACGGAAACCGCCGGGGACTTGTCTCCGGGGTTGGCGATGCCATCCTTAGAGGTCTCCGGCGGTGTCATGTCTGACAGTCTTCTTGAACGCCTTAAGCGCTCAGAGACTTACGACCGTGTGCACGGCGCGCATTCAAAATCTTACGCCCAGCTTTGGTGGACATACGCGAACGAAAACCATGGCGCCGTTTGCGGACAAGGTTCGAGGGTTGAAAGGTGCGTTTCATCGCTCCGTCTCCAGTAATTCGATTGGGGAGTAGCGCACAATCGCCGTCCCATGTGGTAATTTCAAGCCCGGTCTCTACTTGGGGAGTCGGACTAAGTCAAACCCCACAGGCCGCAATTCGGCCCTGAATTGCAACAATTCCGCCGCTTGCATCGGGGAAATGTTGCAATGACCGCTTTTTAACGTGGTTTTCCTCACAAAAACCAGTCTTTGCATCAACGGGTCGTGAACGCTCTATTGCTTGGGTCGCGTTGGGTGCATGTAAAGAACAGTACAAACTAACCCTAATTGCGGAACCAGATGATGGCCGATTCTTCTAACCCCAGCAAACTGCGGCATGTGCCTTTTCTGGCGATCCTTGGCGTTGCCGTAATCGGTGCCTTTACTCTTGGCGATTACCTGAGTTTTGAAACCTTGCGCGATAATCGCGAGGCCTTGTTGGCGTTTCGCGACCAAAACTATGGTCTGATGATTCTGGCATTCGCCGCGATCTACGTGCTGATTGTATCGTTTTCTCTGCCCGGCGCTGCCGTTGCAACCGTCACCGGCGGTTTTTTGTTTGGCCTGTGGGCCGGAACCGCCACCAGCGCTGTGTCCGCGACCTTGGGGGCTGCGGTGATTTTTTTGGCGACGCGGTGGGGGCTGGGCGCGTCGCTGTCGGCAAAGTTGGATGCCTCTGAGGGCACATTGCGCCAGATTCGCGATGGTCTGCGGGACAATGAAGTCAGCGTGCTGTTTCTGCTGCGCCTGGTCCCGGCGGTGCCGTTTTTTGTCGCCAACCTGTTGCCCGCCCTGGTTGGGGTGAAATTTCGCAACTTTTTGTGGACCACAGCGTTAGGAATCATTCCCGGAAGCACGGTGTTCACCTCAATCGGCGTCGGCCTGGGCGAAGTGTTTGATCGCGGCGAATCGCCGGATCTGTCGTTGTTGTGGGAGCCGCATATAATCGGCCCGATCCTTGGCTTGTGCGCGTTGGCGGCTTTGCCCATTGTGATCAAAGCGGTGCGCGCCCGGAAAGAGACAAAACCCAATGAGTGAGATTAAAACAGATGTTCTGGTGATAGGCGCCGGGTCAGGTGGGCTTTCATTTGCCGCCGGGGCCAGCCAGATGGGGGCTGATGTTGTGCTGCTTGAGGGGCACAAGATGGGCGGCGATTGCCTGAACTATGGCTGTGTTCCGTCCAAAGCATTGATCGCAGCGGCCAAAGCTGCCTATGGGCAGGCGCATTCCGGCACCTATGGTGTCGCCGATGTGACCCCCACGGTGGATTACGCGGCGGTGATGGAACATGTGGCCGGGGTTATCGCCCAGATTGCGCCGGTGGACAGCCAAGAGCGGTTTGAGGGCTTTGGCATCCGTGTGATCCGCGAATTCGGCCATTTTATATCACCCAATCAGGTGCAGGCCGGGGGGGATGTTATCTCCGCGCGCCGCATCGTCATCGCCACTGGGTCGTCACCGTTGGTGCCGCCGATTCCGGGGCTGGCGGATGTGCCATACCTAACCAATGAAACCCTGTTTGATCTGCGCGAGCAGCCCGAACATCTGCTGATCGTCGGCGGTGGCCCGATTGGCATGGAAATGGCGCAGGCGCATATTCGGCTGGGCAGCAAGGTCACCGTTATCGAAGGCGTCAAGGCGCTGGGCAATGATGACCCGGAACTGGCCGCGGTGGTTCTGGACAGTTTGCGCGCCGAAGGTGTTGTGATCGCCGAAGACGCCTTGGCCGCCCAAATCAGCGGTCAGGCGGGGGCGATTCGCATCGAATGCAAGGACGGGCAGGTGTTTGACGGCTCGCATCTGCTGATGGCGGTGGGGCGTAAGACCAATACCGACCGGCTGAACCTTGAGGCCGCTGGCATCGACGCCACGCGGCATGGCATTACCGTCGATGCCAGCCTGCGTACCAGCAACAAAAAGATCTATGCCATTGGCGACGTTGCGGGCGGGCTGCAATTCACCCATGTGGCCGGATATCACGCTGGGGTGGTCATAAAATCCATCCTGTTTGGTCTGCCGTCCAAGGCCAAGACCGGCCATATCCCATGGGCAACCTATACCGACCCGGAACTGGCGCAGGTCGGCATGACCGAGGCGCAGGCGCGCGCGACCTATGGCGACAAAATGGAAATTGCCCGGTTTGAATTGCTGCACAATGACCGGGCCATTGCCGAGCGTAAAACCAAAGGTCAGATCAAGGTCATGGTGGTCAAAGGCCGCCCCGTTGGCGTGTCGATTGTCGGCCATCTGGCTGGGGAATCGATTGGGCTTTGGGCGTTGGCATTGGCCAATAACCTAAAGATGAGCCAGGTCGCCGCGATGATTTCGCCTTACCCAACTATTGGAGAGGTTAACAAACGGGCTGCGGGGGCCTATTTCACACCCAGACTGTTTGATAATCAGATGGTCAAACGCGTTGTCGGGTTTGTCCAGAAATGGCTGCCCTGACTTGAAAGGCTTTTGATGCTGAACACGCTGTCTGGCCGACTTCTGATCCTGACCACCGTCTTTGTGATGCTGGCCGAGGTGTTGATTTTTGTGCCTTCGATTGCGCGGTTCCGCGAAGATTATCTGCTGAACCGGTTGGAACGCGCCCAGATCGCCTCGCTGGCGTTGCTGGCTGATGATATGCTGGAAACCGAACTTGAGGCCGAGTTGCTGGAAAATGCCGGCGTCTTTAACGTGGTTCTGCGCCGGGATGAATTGCGCCAGCTGATGTTGTCGTCGCCGATTCCGAAACCAATTTCCAGTACGTTTGATCTGCGCAAGCCCGGTGCCATGATGCTGATCCGCGATGCCATGGCCCGGATGATCGAACCCGAAAACGAAATTATTCGCGTCATTGGCGCGCCGGTACGCGAGGCCGGTCTGCTGATCGAAATCACCATGGAAACGGCGCCAATGCGCATGGCGATGATCGATTATGGCGTGCGTATTCTGGTGCTATCGGCGGTGATTTCGATATTCACGGCGGTGTTGTTGTTCGCGGCAGTGCGGGTGCTTCTGGTGCGCCCGATCAAAGGCGTGGTTGGCTATATGAAACGCTATGCCGCTGCCCCCGAAGACGCGCGCGGCATCATCCAACCCTCGGCTGGCGTCAAAGAATTGCGCGAGGCCGAAGAGGCGTTGCAGCAGTTGCAGATCGAACTGACACAGGCGTTGCGGCAGAAAGAACGTCTTGCCCAATTGGGCGGGGCTGTGGCGCGGGTTAGCCATGATTTGCGCAATATCCTGACCAGCGCTGTTTTGTTTACGGACCGCATTGAGCTGAGCGAAGATCCGTTGGTGCGCCGTCTTGCACCCAAACTGGTCAACTCGATCACCCGCGCGGTGTCATTGTGTGAAAGCACGCTGGCCTTTGGCCGCGCCGAAGAGGCCGCGCCGACGTTAACATTGTTCCCATTGGCCAATGTGGTTGACGACGTGATCGACAGCGAAAAACTGGTGGTTGAAAACACCTGTGTGTCGATGGCGTTAGATATCGAACCAAATTTGGTTGTGCGCGGAGATCCCGAACAGATGTTTCGGGTGATTCTCAACCTTGTGCGCAATGCCCGTCAGGCGATTATGGCTACAAATAAACCCGCCACGATCACGGTCTCGGCCCATGAAGACGACCAAAGCTGGTGGATCACCGTTAGCGATACTGGCCCCGGCCTTCCTGCGCGCGCGCAGGAACATTTATTCACGCCTTTCCAAGGCGGTGCACGCAAAGGTGGCTCGGGTCTTGGCCTTGCCATTTCGGCGGAATTAATACGCGGACATGGTGGTACATTGACGCTGATGCGCACCGGCCCCGAGGGCACCGCGTTTGAGATTTGCCTGCCAAAAGACGATGGTACAATTTAGCTACAGATTGCGGGTTGCAATGGTCGCGCACTCGGTCTAAACGCCCTCTTAGTGCACCGATAGCTCAGCTGGATAGAGTACCTGACTACGAATCAGGGGGCCAGGGGTTCGAATCCCTTTCGGTGCACCACTATAAAATTAGGTTGTGTAAAAATAATACACTACATGGCGATTTTGTTCAGGACTTTTTGACCTGAACAATTTGTGTTCTTGCTTCGGTCCAGGAAAGCAACTTCTTGCGGCTCACACCTCTGGTGTATTCCTCTATCTCTTTCAGGGATTCGTGGCTGGTCCATGCCCCGATTTGGTGTGGCGTCGCTCCACCTTCGGCCAATCTGATCGCACATGCTGAACGTAAACCGTGGGCTGTTTGGCGGTCTGCACCCTTCAATCCAGCTTTCCGGCACGCATCTGAAAACCAGTTACTTGCCGCCTTTTCTGATCGTGCCGAACCGTGGACGGTTGTCAGCGACGTCATGTGTCGATCACCACGCGCACTTAAAGACTGCACTAAGTGGTCGAGATCATCAGGATTTGCAAAATCTGGCAGTGCTCTATCAAACGGGATCGACACGTCCCCACCTGTTTTTTGCTGTGTAAAAGATAGCCAACCGTCGAGGGGCACCATACCTGGACCAAGGCGTACGCAGTCACTTATCCGCGCGCCAGTATAATGCTATATCTCCATCGCAAGGCGCTGTCGCGTTCCTGAAGCCCACTGTTTTCGAAACGCGGCAACATCGCTGACCAACCAAGGAATGTGCTTAACTGGCTTGCGCGATTTGCGCTGGCTTATTACTCGCGACGAGTCGTCTTCAATTTCGCCCTTACGGAAAGCGTAGGCCATGATTGCGCGCCACGTCTTTAATCTTTGCCGGGCAGGATTGGTGGTCATTCTGCCCTGTCTTTACGGTTATGTTTTGTTCCGATCTGAGAGATGGGCACATTGCCACCAGTTGCCATGATGTTATCAGCGTGGCTGTGCAATATCTTTCTGTACCCGGAACTGAGTGATTTAAACGTATCTGAGCGCACATAATTGCGATAAACCACTTGTCTAACAACTCTGCTGCGCGAGCCGATCAGACGTTGAATTTCTTGAATCGGGCAGGGCTTCAGGACAAACATTTGGTTTTGATCCTGCTGAAACACTTGCAATTGGCGCGGCAATGATTGCTGCGGGTGCGGGTGGAACATCATTTCGGAACATGGGGCGTGCGCTAGGTAAGGGGGCTGCATCTACGCCTAAACAGAGGGCAGCGATGCAATTTCTTGGGTTGGAATCAGCACAGGTTGCCGTTCGATGCAAGAGGATGCGGTTGGTACAACTCTTGACGTGCTTCGCCGCTTGAATGAATTACCTGCGCTGATTAGGTCTTCAACTATGACGCAAATTTTCGGTGATGAAGCGCGCGAACGGAACAAGTTACTGAACAACATGCAGTTGATGCCTGATATGCTGGCCATGGTTGCAGACGAAACTCAATACACTTGGAAGTGCAGAGGCGGAATATGCTGAACCCTCAAAGACCACCGCGAACAATATGCAGCTATTGTGCAATCAGACCACACGTCTCGGGATTTCTCTCGGCGAAGTTGTTCTACCGCCATTAAATGATCTGCTTGCGAAATCAGGATTGGTTGCCGCCGATGGATCGCCTGCGGATGTTTTGGTCGATACCGTGCTCAGTGATGCCTATGGTTGCCGCCTGCGGGTCAATACCGTTCCGCCAACCGGAATGCGGTATTTGTTGCTGCAATCGTGCAGTTTGGCCAACAGACTGGGATGATCCCGCGTTAACCGCGTTTCGCGCGCCATTGCACGTATTTCGCCATCAAGCGTTCCGGCAGTGGCGGGTTTGCGTTCTCTTCCAGGTGCAACTGCCCCCCCCAGCGCGGTACATTTCGGCGAATACGTCCAGAACTTTGGCTTTGACCATGCCGCGCAGGGGCACATGCGCCATCATTCCGTAGGTCGCGGCACCGCCGATTTTGGCCAGATCGGGGTTGGCGCGCACGGTTTTTACCGCCGCCGCCAGATCGGTAATATACTGATGGGCAACGCCCAGATGTTGCGCAGTCACCATCGCATGAATGCCGTCCGGGTTTTGCACCCGATTGACGCCCCAGCCTTTGGTTTCGAGTTGATCCGCCACCGCAAAAATGTTCACTTTGCGGTCGGTTGAGCCAAACGCCAACAGTGGCCCCCTTGGGTCGCCCAGAACATGCAATCCATCAATCCCGGCTATTCCGGTTTTCAGGATATTGACCGCCTCGGTTGTCTGCGCCGCCAAGGCGCGATAGCCATCAATGCCGATTTTTTGCAATACCGCCCACGCCGCCGCATAGGCACCACCGGGTCGTGTGCCCAGCAAGGCAGGCGAGGCGAACACGCCGCCCGGCCAATCCTGATAGACAAACATTTGCGCCTTTAGCAGGTCAAGGTTGCGGTACAGGATCGTCGACGCACCTTTGGCGGTATAGCCGTATTTATGCAGATCCGCCGAGATCGAGGTGACACCCGGCACCCGGAAATCCCAGTCGGGAAATGTCGCCCCGTTCATCTCCATAAACGGCAGGATAAAGCCGCCAACACAGGCATCCACATGCATCGGCACATCGCGGGCCGCCGCAATGGCGCCCATTTCGGCAATCGGATCAATGGTGCCATGGGGGTATTCCGGGGCCGAGCCCAGTATCATCACTGTGTTGGGGTTGATCATGCGTTTCAGTTTGCGAATGTCGGTGTTCAGGTTTTTGTCCATCGGCAACAATCGCGCCTGCACGCCGAAATAGCCCGCCGCCTTGAACCATGCCACATGTGCTGTGGCCGGGATGATCATATTTGGCCGGGTTACAGAACGGCGTTTGCGCGCCAGATCGCGATAGGCTTTGACCGCCATCAGACAGCTCTCGGTGCCGCCCGCCGTCACCACGCCGCAGGTGTCCGGGCCGCCATGCAACAGGCCCGCGACCATAGAGATGATTTCGCTTTCCATGCGTTTCAGGCTTTGGAACGCCGCCGGGTTCAGGCCGTTGGCAGATGAATATTGCCGATAGGCGGCGGCGGCGAAATCATCGTGGGCTTCGTCTATATGATAGACAAGGCTCCAGATGCGCGCGTCTTTGTAATCGGGGTCATCGCTGGCGAATTTCTTTAGCTCACACAGCACGTCTTCGGGCGCGCGCCCGGTTGCTGGCAGGCTTTGATGGGTCATTGTGTTCCCCCGGATGCAAGCAGCAAGGCCACCGAGATGCCAAGATAGTTGCCAATGGCAAAGCCCAGAATTCCGGTTGTCATGCCTGACATCAATATAGCCGGGTTGCCAAGGCTGCGTGCCACCATCGGCACAAATGCCGGCGACATCAGCGCCGCCACGGATGTGATGATAAAGGTGTCGACGTCGATTTTGAACAGGCGGCAGAGCAGCGCGTGCAGCAACAGTGATCCAAAGGTGGCGGCGACAACGAATCCTAGTATGGACAAGTCCATTCCGGCGAGAGCGTTTAAATCCATCGACGCCGCGACACAGAACGAAAACACGTAAATCAGATACATGCCCATTTTTGGCGCGGCTTGGTTATTGCGGATCATTGGGATGAACGAGGCCAGCAAGCCTAGGCTGGTTAGCAGCACGATTACCATGATTTGCGGCGATGAAAATTTCAGCGATGGAGCAAGGGTGACGGCGATCGCGACGCATACACCGGCGGCTATCAACGCGATCAATATCGCAGGCCACGCAGCACGGCGCAGCAGGTCACTATAGCTGTCCGCGTCGGCGGCTATGGTGCCAGAGATCCGGTACTGATCCGGGAAAGGCCGCAAAAATCGGCCAAATATGCGCGGTGCAATGGTCAACACAAAAATCAGATACAGCGCACCGACAACCGTATCGATGGTAGCAAACAACAAATACCGCGTGTCAGGAATGTCCAACGCCAGTTTGATCGCGCCAAGGTTGGCAAGGCCGCCAGTGTACATGCCAACGGCCATGCCTGCCAGATGCTCGGGCTGCTGCACACCACCCGACTGAAAACTGTAAAACAACACAGTTGAGATAAAAACCACCGCCGTTATGGCCAGAAACATCGACAGCATCGCGCGGCCTGCCACATGCCGCCATGCCTGTATATCAACCGAAAACAGCAGTAATGGCAGCGCCAGTCCCAGGCTTGCTTCGGTCACCGAAGTGCGGATGGCGTTGGTGCCCTCGGGCAACAGCCCGGACAACCCGATCTGCATCCCGGCAACATAACACAAAACGATGGTGCCCAGTTTTCGTGCCAGTTCGACATGATGGACCACCAGCAAAATCAATGCAGGAGCGCCAAGAAACAGGATAGCGGCGGATGCGTCCATTGATCGTCTCCAAGCCGGTTTTGCCTGCGTTCGACGTCAGACATCCTATGATGATTGCAGGGCTTTTGGACAGTGCCAACCGTGGGCGCACAAAACGCTGCGTATGGACATTGGCAAATCGCGGGCTAGTGTCGCGTATAACATTATACTGCAAGGTGCTCACATGGATAAGTTCGGTAAAAGTCAGCCCGTCATTCGGGTTGAAGATGCAAGGTTTTTGACCGGCGAAGGGCGGTATCTAGAAGATATCGCGCCCGATGGCGCCCTGTTCGCCTATTTTCTGCGCGCGCAGGTCGCGCATGCAAAAATCACCGAACTGGACCTGACAGAGGCGCGTGCCGCAGATGGCGTACATCTGGTTTTGGCCATTGAGGACCTTGAGGCGGCCGGGGTGAACATCGCC
>JBLHMP010000003.1:0-74165 GCA_047623555.1 Granulosicoccus sp. | reverse complement strand
CCCCGGCGCGTTTATATTTTGGGGTTGTTTTCCAACCCCCCACCCCCCCGCCAGATAGCGCAGGAATCGGGTTGCTCAGTTTTGCGTTCGTCGTAGGGTAGTGCCATGGCGACGCTTTCCGTAGATACACAGTTTGGCCGGGTCGGCATCACCGAACAGGACGGCGCAATTGTCGCGCTGGACTGGATTGGTGTCGATCGCGGCGAGGTCACACCATTGCTGCAAGAAGCCGTGGCGCAGATGCGGGCCTATGATGAGGGACGGTTAGAGCAGTTTGATCTGCCGACCTATGTCAAAGGGTCTGATTTTCAGCGCACGGTATGCGATGTGATGGCGGCGATCCCGTTTGGTTACACCCGCACCTATGGTGAGATCGGCAACGAACTGGGCCAGCCGGCGCAGGCGGTTGGCCAGGCCTGTGGCGGCAATCCCATTGCAATCATCATCCCTTGCCATCGGGTGATGGGCGCCAAAGGTCTGACCGGGTTTTCAGCCAAAGGTGGGGTTGAGACCAAAGTGGCCCTGCTGCGCCATGAAGGGGCGGCGAGCCTGCTGATTTAGGTCTGGTTTGCGCGTTCCGGAATGGCCTGCTGGGCCACGCCGGCAAACAGCAAATAGATGCTGGTGACGATTAGCCCCCAATGCGCCCAGCTTTCGGGATGGAAATCGACCGAGGCGGCCCATCCGGCAAAGAACGTCCAGGCGATTGCCATGGGCAAAGTCACATTCCGCCAGCGTTCTGTACGCACCGGGTGAACGAATTTCAGTGGCAGGAACATGGTGATCGCAAGCACGGTGACCAGTGCCAGACTGACCCAGAAATTTGGCTCAAGCGCAAAGATCACCAGCACCACCATGTTCCAGCACCCGGGAAAGCCAGAAAATGAATTGTCTTTGGTTTTCATCCGGTTATCGGCGAAATACATTGCGCTCATAAAGGTGATGACGATGATGGCAAACCAGCCGGTCCAGCCGGCCATCAACCCCGATTTGAACAGCGCAAAGGCGGGGATGAACACATAGGTCAGATAGTCGATGATCAGATCAAGCAACACACCATCAAAGCGTGGCGCGTATTTTTTGACGTCGTATTTGCGGGCCAACGGGCCATCGATGCCATCAACGACAAAGGCCACGACCAGCCAGACAAACATCAGGCTCCATTTTCCATCAACAGCTGCCAGCATGGCGAGCATGGCAAAAACCGCGCCGGTGGCGGTGAACAGGTGGACGAATAAGGCACGCAAGGTATCAGTCATTGGGATTACATGGCCTAAATCTGGATCAAGTGCAATTCGCATGCCGCGAAAATTCGCGCAGCAGCGGAGAAACCAGGCGCTAGGCCTTGGGATGGGTGCGGTTGTAAACTTCCATTAAATGGGCGGTATCAACGGCGGTATAGGCCTGCGTTGTAGACAGGGAGGCGTGGCCCAGCAACTCTTGGATGGTGCGTAAATCGCCACCAGCGGCCAAAAGATGGGTGGCAAAGCTGTGGCGCATGGCGTGCGGGGTCGCGGTGGCTGGCAGGCCAAGCTGCATGCGGGCCTTGGCCATCACCAACTGGATGCTACGCGCATTCAGCGGCCCACCACGCACGCCGCGAAACAGGTGGGCGTCGGGATCAACACTATGCGGGCACAGCCGCGTATAGGCGTTCACAGCATCGCGCGCAGCAGGCAAAACCGGGACGATGCGTTCCTTGCCACCTTTGCCGGTGATGCGCAAAACGGCGGGCAGAGGGGCGTCAGCCCAGGTCAGGCCCAAGGCCTCGGATATGCGCAAGCCACAGCCATAAAGCAGTGTCACAACAGCGGCATCGCGCGCGGCAACCCAGTCGCTGGCCGATTGCAACTCAACCGTTTCAATCATGTTCTTGGCGGCATCTACGGCCAATGGACGGGGCAGTTTGCGTTGGAATTTGGGTGCGCGGGTGGACAGAACAGCGGTCATTTCCAGACCTTCCCGTTCACTTAGCCAGCGGCAAAAGCCTTTGACGGCGGATAATTTGCGCGCCAACGACCGGGCCGCAACGCCTGATCCGCGCATCTGCGCCATCCAGGATCGCATATCTGAAACGGTGATTTGATCCAGCGCGCCCAAACCCTGTGGGCCGCCTTTGTGTATGGTCATAAAGGACAGGAATTCGCCAAGGTCACCCTGATAGGCCACCAGCGTATTATCGGCGACGCCATTTAGTGATTTTTGCCAGTCCAGCCAATGTTGAAGCGCATCCCGACAGGCAGGGGAAATCAGGCTCAAGACAACCAGTGGCGCATCGAACGCTCAAACACACCGGCGAAAAAGGACAATAGATCAGTGCCTTGTTGCGGTGAAAACTGGTGCGGATCCTCAGAACCCAGGACCAGCAAGCCGGGCAAACGGCCATCACCGAAATCAAGTTTCAGGCAAGCTTCGGACCGAACCCAGGATGCGGCCTCGCCATAGAGAACTTCGGAAGAGCCCTGAACCTGACGCAATGTAACCTGACGTGGATGGGTGCTGCGGCCTTGGGTCAGATAGCTGTCGATGAACCCCGGTTCGGCCACGGTCAGCACGTCACCCAGACGCTTAACCGCCGGATCGCTGTCGTTTTGCACCGATTCCAGCACCAAAGTGACCACATCGACGCGCAAAATTTCAGAGACTTCACCGCCAAGATCACGCAAGAACACCTCAAATTCGGTGGGGTCCAGCATGCGCAGGATGGCGCGATGCACCTGATTGGTGCCCGCAAGATTTTCATAGGCGGCTGCAATCACGCTTCGGTGAGTGTCTTCCAGCCGATCAAGCCGCGCCTCAAGCCGTTCCATCGCGATGCCGCGCAGATCGACGATATTGCCGCCCATTGAACGTTCATTGGCGGCAACCAAGGCGTGCATAACGTCCTGATCGTCAAGTATTGCGTCGGGCTTGGCAAAGATTGCCTCGCGCAGCGAGTCGTTCAATTTCGGGCTACTGCTCATTTGTGCCTCTATGTATTTTGGCGTGGCTTATAGCACGTCTTTTTTTATTTTGCTGCCTAATATGTAAACAATTGGTGAATTTCGTCAAGAACGCAGTCAGGTTCGGCAGTTTTCTGCCAAACCTGTTTTTTGTCGCTCTGTTGTTAATTGGATTTAAAGGATGTTCTGACCAGTCTTGGCCCAATCGGCCATGAACGCCGCCAGACCTTGGTCGGTCAGCGGGTGGTTGATCAGTTTCTTGATGACTTCGGGTGGCGCGGTGATGACGTCGGCACCGATGCGGGCACTGTCTGTGACGTGGTTTACGGTGCGGATTGAGGCGACCAGGATTTGGGTCTCAAAACCGTAATTGTCATAGATCGTGCGGATGTCTTCGATCAGATCCATGCCGTCAATGTTTACGTCATCCAGACGTCCGACGAAGGGCGAGATGAATGTGGCTCCGGCTTTGGCGGCCAAAAGCGCCTGATTGGCCGAGAAACACAAGGTGACGTTGACCATCTGGCCTTCGTCGCTCAGGGTTTTACAGGTTTTCAGACCGGCCCATGTTAGCGGCACTTTGACGGCGATGTTATCGGCTATGGCGGCCAGTTTGCGACCTTCGGCGATCATGGCGTCGGCTTCGGTGGCGACGACTTCGGCGGACACCGGGCCCGAGACGATGGAACAGATTTCCTTGGTGACTTCGATGATGTCACGGCCGGATTTCATGATCAGCGACGGGTTGGTGGTGACGCCGTCGACCATGCCAAGGTCATTTAGCTCGGCAATGGCGTCGATTTCTGCGGAATCTACAAAGAATTTCATGGGGTGGGTCCTTTGATGGGTTGGCCTTTGTTTGGCTTGGCTTTAGCGCATGATCTGCCATGCTGAAAGCCCTGATGGCTCTGCAACACAGAAAGGTGCCCTGTGACCGGTCCTGACTTTTTCGACGAAGGCGTGTTGGTTGGCGTTCTGACAACACAGCCACTGGGCCGGACGCTGGATTATAAAGCGCCCGAAGGTGGCTGCCATTTGGGCGCATTTGTTGAGGTGCCTTTGGGCCCACGCAAAGTGCTGGGCGTTGTGTGGGGGCCGGGTAAGGGCGATTTTGATCTGAAACGGGCGCGGTCGGTTATTCGGGTGCTGGATGTGGCGCCGATGCGCGACGAAATGCGGATGTTTCTGCTGCGCGCGGCTGAATATACGCTAACGCCGATGCCTGCGATGCTGCGGCTGGCGACACGCGCGCCGGGGCTGGGTGACCCGCAATCCATGCGCAAGGTGTATCGGCTGGGCGAGGGCACGCCGTCGCGGATGACGGACGCGCGCGCGCGGGTGCTTGAGGCCTTGGGCGAATACGGCGGTTTGGCATTTACCTTGAAAGAAGTCGCCGAAATGGCCGGGGTGACGACGTCGGTGGTTAAGGGATTGGTTAAGTTGGGGGCGGCGTTTGAAGAGGACAGCCCACGTGATCTGCCGTTTACGCGGCTTGACCCAGAGATGGTTGGCAAAGAGCTGACCGCGGATCAGGCTGAGGCCGCCGAGACCTTATGTGGCTTTGTGCGCTGCGAGAAATACGGCACGACGTTGCTCAAAGGTGTCACCGGGTCGGGCAAGACCGAAGTGTATTTGGAGGCGGTTGCCGAAGCCTTGCGTATGGGGCGGCAAGCGTTGGTGTTGTTGCCCGAAATCGCGCTGACCGCCGAATTTTTAACGCGGGTGCAGGAGCGGTTTGGCACGTTGCCGGCGGAATGGCATTCCGGTGTGACAATGACCGAACGCCGCCGGGTTTGGCGAATGGTCGGACAAGGGCAGGCGCAGCTGGTTGTCGGGGCGAGGTCGGCGTTGTTTTTGCCGTTTCAGAACCTGGGTCTGGTGATTGTGGATGAAGAACATGACACGTCGTACAAACAGGAAGACGGGGTTTTGTATAACGCGCGGGATATGGCGGTTTTGCGCGCCTCGATCTGTGGCGCGCAGGTTGTGTTGGCCTCGGCAACGCCTTCGTTGGAAAGCTGGAGCAACGCCAAGGCAGGGAAATATGCGCATGTTGATCTGGCGTCGCGATATGGCGTGGCGGTGCTGCCGGATATGCGCGCAATTGATATGCGGGCCGAGAAAATGAAGGCGGGAACGTGGGTTTCACCCACCCTACGCCAGGCTGTACAGGCGCGGCTTGATCGTAGCGAGCAGGCGTTGTTGTTTATCAATCGGCGTGGCTATGCGCCGGTGACCATTTGTCGGGCCTGCGGGCATCAGGTGGCGTGCGCGCATTGCGATGCACGCATGGTTGAGCACCGGTTTCTGAACCGTTTGATGTGCCATCAATGTGGCGAGACAACGCCGATGCCGACGATTTGCCCTTCTTGTGAAGTCGAGGGTCGGTTGGCGCCGGTTGGCCCTGGGGTTGAGCGGTTGGGCGAAGAAGTGGCATCGTTATTCCCAGATGCGCGGATTTCGGTGCTGAGTTCGGATTTGTTCGGCTCGGCCCGGGCGCTGAAAGGCGCGATTGAGGATATCGCGGCGGGGGCGGCGGATATTATCATTGGCACGCAATTGGTGGCTAAGGGGCATAACTTTCCGTTGCTGACGTTGGTGGGGGTAATTGATGCGGATCTGGGCCTGCAAGGGTCTGATATGCGCGCCGCCGAACGGACATTTCAACTGATGCGGCAGGTGGCTGGACGTGCCGGACGAGCGGATAAGCCGGGGGTGGCGATGTTGCAGACCTTTCAGCCTGAGCATCCGGTGATCCGGGCGATTTTGGCCGGGGATGAAGAAGGGTTTTGGGGCGCTGAGGCGGGTGAGCGGCGCATGGCCGGGGTGCCGCCGTTTGGGCGGATGGCCGGGATCATCCTGTCCGGGCCGGATGTGGCGAAAGTGTTTGATCTGGGCAATGCGTTGGCACGTAACGATGGGCCTTTACGGGCAATTGGGGCGCAGGTCTATGGGCCTGCTCCGGCACCAATTGCGCGGATACGCGGGCGGCATCGGGTGCGGTTGTTGGTCAAGGCGGCCAAGGGCGTGGCATTGCAAGAGGCCTTGGCGCGCTGGATCAAGCCGTTTCCGTTGAGGGGGGATTTGCGGTTGAGTATCGATATTGATCCGCAGAGTTTTTATTGAAAGTGCGGATGCCTCCGGCGGAGGTATTTTGGACGAGAAGAAATTGGGATCAGGCTTGGGTCGGTGCCATGCGTTGGTCGACGAGCAGGTCGGTGGCCATGGCACCAATCCACATGCAGAACAGCGCGAGCCAGGCGGTTGCGACGAAGATTGAACCACCGGTGAAGCCGGCCCCGATGGCACAGCCACCTGCGAGCATGCCGCCAAAGCCCATAAGCGCCGCCCCGATCATGGCTTTGCGCATAGTGCTGGCATCATCGAACGCCTGAACTTTCAGCTCTCCAGAGAGACCTGCGGCGATCAGGGCACCGAGGAACACGCCGGGCACCAAACCGACATCGAATTCCAGAATGGCGTTGCGATCAAGGAAATACATCAGCGTGTGCGCCGAGGGGCCGGTGAAAGTGGCGCTTTCGATCTGGATTGGATCAAAAGCCACCTGGGCCAGTGCATAGGTCAGCACCCAGCCCAGAGCCACGGCAAAGCCAACGCCTGAGGCAAAGACCAGACGCGCCGCGCCGATACGGTTGCGACGCGACAGGATCAGCGCCAGAACTGCGATGGCCAGACCGAGGATCAGCCCGGCGTATTGGGGGAGGCCAACGCTGGCCAGCAGGTCCATGTTGCGCCCGCCCGAGGTGATCCATTGCGAGGCGATCCAGTCGCGAGAGGGCGACAGGATACCAGACAGGCTCATCTGGGCGACGACGGCGAAAATGAGCCCGGAAACGACCGAGCGCAGGTTGCCGGTGGCGGCGAGCACCAACAGACGCCCGGAACAGCCGCGTGCCAGCACCATGCCGACGCCAAAGATCAGGCCGCCGACGATGGCACCGGACCAACTGCCGGGGACGGCCATCATGCGGGCGTCAGAGGCGTCCATCAGGCCCAAAAGCTGTGCCGATTGTACCCAGACCAAAGCTGTTGAGAAGGTGAGCAGCCAGACCGCCATGCGATCCCCCATCTGGCCACGTGCGAATTCACCGGTGGCGGCGCGCAAACAGAACCTCGAGCGCTGGGCGGCGATGCCAAAGACCGCGCCGGTGATCAGGCCGAACAGGGCGGCAGTCGGGGCTTCTCCGATCCGTTCAACGAGGGCTATCAGGTCCATTTTGGCGATCCATATTATTCACATACCTGCATGTATGAATTTCGACCATATCTGCATTGATGCAGATCATGTGCGCGCAATGTTGTTTTGGCTGGCCAAGTCAGATCAACGGGCGTAATGCGGTTTCATGGCTCAATATATATCTATCAAAGACGCAGGCCGTCTGCCGGTCTGGCGTCGGCCCATATCGCTGTTGTTTATGACCGCTTTGACCATGCCGATTGCGTTTTACACGTGGTATGCGCTGCTGAATAATTTCGTCATTGATGTGGCCGGGTTTGATGGCGCTGACATTGGTCTGCTGCATACAGTGCGTGAAATCCCCGGATTTTTGGCCATTGGCGTGATTGCCATCATCCTGTTTGTGCGTGAACAGGTGTTGGCCATGGTGTCGCTGATGCTGTTGGGCGTGGCCACCGCGTTTACCGCTTGGTTTCCCTCGCTTGGCGGGATTTTGACGCTGACCATGCTCAGCTCGATCGGCTTTCATTATTACGAGACCGTGAACCAGTCGCTGCAATTGCAATGGCTGCCAAAAGACAAAGCGCCGCAATATCTGGGCTGGCTGATGGGGGCCGCTTCGGCGGTGACGCTGGTGGTGTATATCCTGATCGTGCTGATGTGGGAGCCGCTGGGCCTGACCTATAACATTGTCTTTATGGCGGCGGGCGGCACCACAGTGGCGCTGGCGTTGTTCTGTCTGTTTGCCTATCCGCAATTCGAAGCGGCAACCGTGCAGCATAAAAAAATGATCCTGCGAAAGCGCTATTGGCTGTATTACGCGCTGCAATTCATGTCCGGCGCGCGGCGGCAGATCTTTATGGTATTTGCCGGGTTTATGATGGTCGAGAAATTCGGCTTTGCGGTCGAAGAACTGACCGGGCTGTATCTGATTAACCTTGTGATCAATATGCTGGTGGCGCCGTTTTTGGGCAAAGCCGTCGGGTATTTTGGCGAACGGCGGACGCTGATCTGGGAATATGTCGGGCTGATTATCGTGTTTCTGGCCTATGGCGGTGTCTATCTGTTTGGCTGGGGCGTGGCGATTGCGGCAGCGCTTTATGTGGTTGATCATATGTTGTTTGGTCTGGCGCTGGCGCTGAAAACCTATTTCCAAAAGATCGCTGATCCGGCGGATATTGCACCCACTGCTGCCGTGGCCTTTACCATCAACCATATTGCGGCGGTGTTTCTGCCGGTGATGCTTGGCTTGTTATGGGTGATTTCACCCTCTGCGGTGTTTTTCTTTGCGGCGATGATGGCGCTGGTCTCGCTGGGGTTGGCCTTGTTGATACCGCGGCATCCTGAACGGGGCCACGAGACACGCTTGACGCGGCCGATGCCGACGCTAGCCGAATGAGAGTGCTGGCCGAATGAAGATGCGACATGGCTGAACAGGGGCGCTTTCTGACCGGATCAACGATGGGTCATGTGGCGCGCATGACGTTGGCCGGGGCTATGGGGATCACGTTTGTGTTTCTGGTCGATGCGGCCAACCTGTTTTGGGTGTCGCAACTGGGCGCGCCGAAATTGGTGGCGGCCATTGGCTTTGCCTTTGCGATCCAGTTCTTTTCGGTATCGTCTGGCATTGGCCTGATGATCGCCGCCATTGCGTTGATTGCGCGTGGCATTGGCAAGGGTGATCGTGAACAGGCGCGGCGTCATGCGACCAGTTCGGCGGCGATTGCCTTTGTCATCCAGACCCTGATGGCCGGAATCGTGATATATTTCCGCCATGACATTCTGGCGATGGTGGGCGCGACGGGCGAAACCGCGGCCCTTGCGGCGCGGTATTTGGCGGTGTCGCTACCGTCACTGGGTATCATGGCGATTTCGATGATCGCCAACGGGGCGCTGCGGGCCGAGGGCGCTGCCAAGCGGTCGATGTTTGTCACCCTGATCTCGGGCATGGTGTCGATGGTGCTGGACCCGTTCCTGATTTACCAATGGGGGCTGGATGGTGCGGCCATGGGCCTGAATATATCGCGCTTTGTGATGCTGGTGGTGGCGTTGCGGTTTGCCGTAGGCACCCATGATTTGATGGCGCGTTTGCGGCTGGCGGATGTCATTGAAACGCTGCGGCCGTTTCTGATTATTGCGGTGCCCGCGATCATGGCGCAGATGGCGATGCCGGTTGGGAACTATCTGCTGACCAGCGTGATGGCACCCTATGGCGATGATGCAATGGCCGGTTGGGCTGTGGTCGGACGACTGACGGTTGTGGCCTTTGGCGGTATATTTTCGCTATCCGGTGCGATTGGTGGCATATTTGGGCAGAACTATGGTGCCGGCAATTATGAACGCCTGCGTACGACCTATCGCGATGCGATCATTTTTGGGCTGGCCTATTCGCTGGTGACCTGGATCGTTTTGGCGTCGGCCAGTTCGCTGGTGATTTCGGCCTTTGACCTAAGCCCGTTGGGCGGTGATATCGTGGCGTCCTTTACCACGGTGGGGGCGGGCGCGTTCCTAATGGCGTCGGCATTGTTTGTGTCCAATTCGGCGTTTAATGCGCTGGGGCGACCATCCTGGGCAACATTGACCAACTGGCTGCGCGACGGCGTTATATCACTGCCTCTGGCCATTTTGCTGGCGGGTTGGTACGGGGCAACAGGCGTGATTTATGCGCAGGCTGTGGCTAGTGTTATTGTTGGAGCGCTGGCGGGCTGGCTGGGATGGCGTTATGTTGTCGGGCTTGGCCGGTTTGACCCGGATCTGGAAATAGACCGCCGCCCACATACCAATGCCGACAGATTCAGGAGACGATGATGATCACTTATACCGCTATGACGACTTTGCCCGGCAGGACCCCGGCCGAGGCGATGGGCGAAGCGATGGAGCGTATGATACCTGAGCCCACAGGCATCGGCGTGTCCGAGATTGAGGATGGATCGGGCCTCTGGGAGGTTGGCGGCTATTTCATCGACAAACCCGATGAGGCGGGGCTGGCGCTTTTGACGGCTGTGTTTGGCGGCAAGGCTTTTGTGGTCTCTGAGGTGCCCGAAACCGATTGGGTGGCCCATGTGCGCCGCGAATTGTCGCCGGTTCAGGCCGGGCGGTTCTTTGTTTACGGCAGCCATGACGCAGACAAGGTGCCCGACGACGCGGTGCCATTGCTGATCGAGGCGGCGATGGCCTTTGGCACCGGGCATCACGGCACCACGCTGGGCTGCCTGAAAGCACTGGATCGGTTGATCAGCGACGGGTTCACGGCGGATCGCGTCGCTGACATTGGCTGTGGTACTGCTGTGTTGGCGATGGCGGCGGCGCGGATCTGGCCGGTGACGATCCTGGCCAGCGACATTGATTGTGTTGCGGTGGACGTGGCGATGGCCAATTTGCGCGCCAACGCCATGGATGGCAAAGTGGCCTGTGTTGAGGCCGCTGGGTTTGACCATGACGATCTGCATGCCGCAGCCCCCTATGATCTGATCTTTGCAAATATCCTGAAAGGCCCGTTAATTGCGCTGGCTCCGGATATGGCCGACCATCTGCGCGACGGTGGCTATGCCATACTTTCCGGGATTCTGAACGAACAGGCCGCAGATGTGACGGCTGTTTATGCACGATCTGGTATCAATCTTATCCATAGCGCTGAGATTGGTGACTGGTCGACGCTAACGCTTCGAAAGATGTCCTGAATTAGACAATTTTAGGGGCATTTGAGGCAGCTGCCCCATTTTTGCCCCGTTTCTGCCAGATTTGGGCACGATAAAGCCATATCCGCTGGCGGGGGCCAGATAACGGAGGTTGCTATGGTCCAGCACCATCTAGAGTTTGACCAACGCGTAATTAGTCTTGGTCGCAAGCGCCGCGCTTTGTCGCGTGGATATGTCACCCGGATGCGGTCTGATGGGCTGCTTGTTGCGCGCCCGTATCGGACACGTCCCCGGATTCCCGTCAAAGCGTTGATCCTATTTGTGATGGCGTTTGTCGTGTTCAAGGGATTTTTGATCGCCAATATTGGATCCGACGCCTATAGCGAACGGGTTGCTAAGTTGGAAAACGGCACTGTTGTTGAACAGGCCGGAGCATGGGTCATGCAAAGTGATCCAGTCTCTGACATGGTGGCGCAGCAGATTGGGCCGATCCTGCGCTGAATTGAATTCACAGTAAGTAAGCTGCAAATCAAAAACGCCACGCGATGTGATCGCGCGGCGTTTGCCGTCGTTGATTAGGTGGGTGTCGACAGATGTCTATCGACACCGCTTATTCAGAAGCGGCTTACGCCGTTTGCAACCATATCAATGTCGCCACGGATGAGACCAATATCGTCCAATTCGCGATTGGTCAGTCCTGACAAAGCGTTGCGGGTGACGCGTGCGTCATTCCAGCTGGCGAAGGTTCCGACAACGGACATCAGAGTCGCGTTGATGCGGGCAACCAAGTCGAGTGTGCCATAGGGTGTGCGGTTTGTTTCGATTGCAGCCATGTCCGTGTCCTTTTTTTCGGTGTTGCCGAGTTGTTACGTTCTTCTGAGGGGCAAATAGGGCTGAGACATTGACCGGACAAGACGCAAAAAACGCAACTCTCATATGCAGTTTTTGCATAGCTGGGAATTCGCGTAACACCCCTTAAAAATATACGAAAATACGAGATATCGGGCGTCGTGTTTCGACCATTTTCATGTCGCGTTCTCGCCTTTTGTCGTTTCGCTTGCTGGCGACGTCGTTTTCGACGTTTGTGCAAATAGCTTGGCGGATGTTCGCGTTTCGTGCTAGTGCTTCAAAAAAGCAACAAAATTGTCTGGGCCGGGTAGGAAATGCGAATATTAGGGATTGATCCAGGGCTGCGAAACCTTGGTTGGGGCGTGATTGAGGCACGGGGAAGCCGACTCAGTCATGTTGCAAATGGGGTGTGCAAGTCATCCGGGGATGATTTGGCGAGGCGGTTGTTATCGTTGCACGAGCAGCTCAGCGATGTTTTTGCCCGGTTCATGCCGGATGAGGCGGCGATTGAGCAGACCTTTGTGAACAAGGATGGGGCCGGGACGCTAAAGCTGGGTCAGGCGCGTGGCGTGGCGTTGTTGGTTCCGGCACAGGCGGGCATCCCGATCGGGGAATATGCGCCGAACCGGGTAAAAAAGACGGTTGTTGGTGTTGGTCATGCGGACAAGATGCAGGTGTTGCATATGGTAAAGCTGCAATTGCCGGGCTGTGATCCGGCGGGGCCGGACGCGGCGGATGCGTTGGCGATTGCGATTTGTCACGCGCATTATGGTGGCTCGGCTGGGGTTCAGCTGCGCGAGGTCAGGGCATGATCGGTCGATTGACGGGGCGTTTGGATTATTGCGCGACGGATCACATTTTGATTGATGTGCGTGGTGTTGGCTATTTGGTGTTCTGTTCGGATCGCACCATGGCGGGTCTGCCGGGGGTGGGCGAGGCGGTGTCGTTGTATACCGATCTGGTAGTGCGCGAGGATTTGCTGCAATTGTTTGGCTTTCCGACTTTGGTTGAGAAAGAATGGCATCGGTTGTTGATGAGCGTTCAGGGCATTGGTGCCAAGGTGTCGCTGGCTATTCTGGGCACGTTGGGTCCGGATGGTGTTGGCCGGGCCATTGCGCTGGGCGATTGGGCAACGATCAAGGTGGCCAAGGGGGTTGGGCCAAAAACAGCGCAGCGGATTGTGTTGGATTTGAAAGATAAAGCACCAGCGGTGATGGCAATGGCTGGAACCCTGGTGCAGGCGATGGAAGTTGAGGGCGAGGTAATTGAGCCGATTGCGGTTGTTGCCGCCGCGTCGATGGATGCATCCGCACAGGCAGATGCGCTTTCGGCGCTGGGCAATCTGGGGTACGGCATGGGAGAGGCGGCAGCGGCAGTGGCCGAAGCCGCCGGGGCTGAGCCTGAGATGGGTGCGCCGGAGTTAATCCGGGCGGCTTTGAAATTGTTGGCACCTAAGGGGTAGCCTGCTCGTCCGCCCTGCGGGCGTCCTCGCTGGAGAGTGAAGTATGATTGACACTGACCCGAGTTTGCGGCCCGAGCCGTTGCCAGAGGACAATGACCGGGCATTGCGGCCGCAGGTTCTGGATGATTTTATCGGTCAGGCCGAGGCGCGGGCCAATCTTAAGGTATTCATTCAATCGGCCAAGATGCGCGGCGAGGCGATGGATCATACGTTGTTTCATGGCCCCCCGGGGTTGGGCAAAACCACGCTGGCGCAGATCATGGCGCGCGAGTTGGGGGTGAATTTTCGCATGACGTCCGGGCCGGTTCTGGCCAAGGCGGGCGATCTGGCGGCGATCCTGACCAATCTTGAGGCGCGCGATGTGTTGTTCATTGATGAAATACATCGTTTGAACCCGGTCGTCGAAGAGGTGCTTTATCCGGCGCTTGAAGATTTTGAGCTGGATTTGGTGATTGGCGAGGGCCCTGCGGCGCGCACTGTGCGGATTGAATTGCAACCCTTTACGCTGGTTGGGGCGACGACACGGATGGGGTTGTTGACGACGCCGCTGCGGGACCGGTTTGGTATTCCGACACGGCTGCAGTTTTACACCGTTGATGAGCTGCACGAAATTGTCACCCGCAATGCCCGGATGCTGGGCGTGCCGACGGATGACACCGGGGCGCGCGAAATTGCCCGCCGGGCGCGCGGGACGCCGCGGATTGCCGGGCGGTTGCTGCGCCGGGTGGTGGATTTTGCGGTTGTTGAGGGCGGTGGCAGCATCACGCGGGAACTGGCGGATAGTGCTTTGACGCGGTTGGGGGTTGATCATCTGGGGCTGGACGGGGCGGACCGGCGGTATTTGCTGTTGATTGCCGAAAACTATGCCGGCGGGCCTGTGGGCATTGAAACCCTGTCAGCGGCGTTGTCGGAAAGCCGGGATTCACTGGAAGAGGTGATTGAACCATTTTTGTTGCAACAGGGTTTAATCCAGCGCACACCGCGCGGGCGGATGCTGGCGCATAAGGCGTGGGCGCATTTGGGGATGGCTGCACCGAAAGGTGGCGGCGATCTTTTTGGCTAATTTTTGTGCCTGCGGCGCGGATATTTTTAGAAAGCAGAAAGAGGTAGGCTGTGACACCTGAAGAGGTAGAGACGCTATTTACCCGCGAGGACGGGCAGTTTGCGTTTGCCCGCTGGGGGCGGTCCATTGCGCCAGTGATATTTGGCATTGATGATGCAACCCTGTCGGTGGTCAAAGGTGCGTTTGAGGCTGTTGTTGCCTTGGCGGGTCACGAGATGGCCGAGACCGACATGGAGCTTGGCAGCAATTGCATGGTGTTCTTTTTTCGTGACTGGGATGAGTTGAGCCATGTGCCAAAGCTGGATCAACTGGTGCCGGATTTGGCTGCTTTGGTGGGGCGGCTGCAAGAGCAGGGCGCCAACCAATACCGGGGCTTTCGGTTTGATAAATACGGGGCGATCCGCGCGGCGTTTGTGTTTCTGCGTATGGATGATGACCTGTCGGATATGCCGGTCGAAGTTGTTGCCCTGGGGCAGGTGGTGCAGACCATTCTACTTTGGTCTGATGTGGCATTCCGCACAAGATCACCGTTGGCGATGGCGGATAAGACCACGGTGCTGCGCCCTGATATTGCCGGGGTGATCCGCGCGGCCTATGATCCGATGTTGCCGGTATCGGGCAATGATGCCGCGCTTGCGCTGCGGATATTTGCCCGGTTGGAGCCTGATCAATGACCCATCATTTCGCGCTGCGAGTCTATTATGAAGACACCGATATGGGCGGCATCGTTTACCACGCCAATTACCTGAAATTCATCGAACGCGCCCGCAGTGAATGGGTGCGCAGTCTGGGCAATGACCAGAACGCGATGAAAGACGCCGGGATCGTTTGGGTGGTGCGCAAAATTGAGGCGGATTACCTGTCGTATGCGCGGTTTGAGGATGAGCTGACCATTCAAACCACAATTGAGCGGCTAAGCGGCGTGCGTCTGGTGATGAAACAGGTGG
Organism: Granulosicoccus sp.; assembly: GCA_047623555.1. Lineage (GTDB taxonomy): Bacteria > Pseudomonadota > Alphaproteobacteria > Rhodobacterales > Rhodobacteraceae > NORP181. Next base: position 59,066 of record JBLHMP010000003.1, on the reverse strand, counting down.
TTCTGCGCGATGATACGCCGATATTTACCGCCATTGTGACCGCCGTTTGCATGACCGTGGCTGGCAAGCCTGTGCGTTTGCCAGCGGAGATTCGCGCATTATTGGATTAATCCAAAGCGAAATTCCGGGTTTTGTTGGCAATTGGGCGGCGCGTGCGGTATTACAGCGACAAACAGGGCTGAAAAAATACAGCCGCTAACAAAGAGCAGGCAAATGGAAGCAGAAACACTTGCGGTGGCGCAGGGGATTGATTTCTCATTGTGGGGTCTATTTGCGCGCGCAACTTTGACCGTGAAACTGGTGGTGATCCTATTGATGGCCGCTTCGTTTTGGTCTTGGTCGATTATCATTCAAAAACATATCAGCTATCGTTTGGCCCGTCGTGAGGCGGCCGATTTCGACGAAATGTTCTGGTCAGGTGAACCGTTGGATGCGCTGTTTGATACCATTGGCGCGCAGCCCAGTGGCAATTCGCAAAAGATTTTCGCCTCGGGCATGACCGAATGGCGGCGCTCGCATCGCACTGATGGTGGGCTGATCGCGGGCGCACAGGCGCGGATTGACCGGTCGATGGATGTGGCGATTAATAAAGAGGCAGAAAAGCTTCAAAAGGGTCTGTCGGTGCTGGCGACTGTTGGATCGACCGCGCCGTTTGTTGGGTTGTTCGGCACGGTCTGGGGCATCATGAATGCCTTTGTTGAGATTGCAGAGCAGCAAAATACCAATCTGGCCGTTGTCGCGCCGGGAATTGCCGAGGCGCTGTTGGCGACGGCCTTGGGTCTGCTCGCGGCGATTCCAGCGGTGATTTTCTATAACAAACTCAGTGCCGACAGTGACCGGATCGTGGCGGGGTATGAATCCTTTGCTGATGAATTTGCGACCATCCTGTCGCGCCAGTTGGACAGCTGAGCATGGGGGCGGCGGTAGGACAGGACCAAAGCGGCGGGCGGCGACGCAGACGGGGGCGCAATCGCTCACGGCCGATGGCCGAGATCAATGTGACGCCATTTGTCGATGTGATGCTGGTGTTGCTGATCATTTTCATGGTCGCGGCTCCGTTGCTGACCGTTGGAGTTGAGGTTGAATTGCCCAAATCGGCGGCCAATGCGTTGCCGGGTGACAATGAGGAACCGCTGACCGTGACGATATTGGCAAATGGGTCGATCCAGATACAAACGACTGAAACACCGCGCGACCAGCTGGTGTCGAAACTGCGCGCCATTGCGGCTGAGCGTGAAACCGACCGGGTTTTCCTGCGGGCGGATGGGGCGGTGTCGTATTCGGTGGTGATGCAAATTCTTGGGGCGTTGAATGCGGGCGGGTTTTCCAATGTTGGTCTGGTGACGGACACTGGCGGGCCGACGCTGGACGAACCGGTAGAGTGAGGCAGCGGTTTGCAGACCGGTACCAAAATTTCGGGCTTTGCCCATATCGGCCTGATTGGCTGGATGGTTGTTGGGGGTGTGTTCACCTCGGACCCCGACCCGTTTGTGGCGCGTGAAGTGTCGGTGATCTCGTCTCAGGATTTTGAGGCTTTGCTGGCGGCGCAACTGCCCCCGGCCACGGCGTCGCAACCTGCGGCTTTGCCAGTGCCGGACATTCCGGTGGAAAACCCGGATGTGCAGACCGAACCGGATGTTGAACCCGAACAGGTGCAGCCAAGCGAGACCACCGAGCCCGCAACCGATAGCCTCCCTGATGTGGTACCATCACAACCCGCGCCACAGCTTGAGGTGACGGATGTGGCCCCGGTATTGCAACCGCCAGCGCCCGAAATTTCCGATATTAACCCGACAGATTCGCCAACCCCTGTTGTGCGCCCGGTCGACCGTGTCGCGCCGACGCTTATGGCACCCGCGCCGCCAGATGTAGCGCCGGATGACGTGACCAACCCCGAAGTTGCGCCCAAGGACGGTGCCGATACACCGCAAGAGACCCAGCAGGCCACCGCGCCCGAAGAGGCCAGTGACAGGATCGTGACCGAAGTCGACGAGGTTGCCAGCCTTGCGCCGGTGCGTTCGATTCGTCCACCTGCGCGGCCACCAGCCCGCCCGGCGGCCCAGCCAACGGCGGCCCAGCCAACGGCGGCCCCGACACCGGATCCTAAACCCGCAACAAATCCCGCGCCCAAACCGTCAACTGACCCAACCCGAAACGATTCGATTGCCGACGCTTTGTCGGAGGCATTGGGCGGAACACAAACGCCTGCGCCAACCGGACCACCTTTGTCACAAGGCGAAAAAGACGCGTTGCGGGTGTCGGTATCACGGTGCTGGAACGTTGGATCATTATCCACCGCAGCCCTTGCCGTGACTGTGGTTGTCGAGGTCTCGATGACGTCTGAGGGCAAGCCTGAGGCGTCAAGCATTCGCATGTTGTCGAGTTCGGGTGGCGACGGTGGGGCGGCAAAACAAGCGTTTGACGCGGGAAGACGCGCGATTATTCGCTGTGGGGCATCAGGGTTTGACCTTCCGAGCGATAAATATGCACATTGGCGTGTTATTGAAATGACATTCAATCCTGAGAGGATGCGGATCAAATGATGAAAATGTTAATGAGTCTCCTTGTTGGATTGATCCTGATGTCAGCGCAGGCACTGGCACAGGACGGACCTTTGCGGATTGAAATAACCGAAGGCGTGATTGAACCGATGCCGTTTGCGGTGCCGGATTTTGTGCCGGATGGGGCGGGGGCCTCGGATTTCTCGGCGAAACTATCGCGGGTTGTAGCGTCTGATCTGTCCGGCACCGGATTGTTCCGCGAAGTCCCCGCCAGCGCCTATATTAGCAAAGTGACGGATTTCTCGGCCCCGGTACAATATGCGGACTGGAAGGCGATCAACGCGCAGGCGCTGATTGTTGGCGCAGTCAAAGTGTCCGGCAAACGGCTTACTGTGCAATTCCGCATTTACGATGTGTTTTCCGGCGATGAGCTGGGCACCGGTCTGCAATTTGTTGGTGAAACCGATGGGTGGCGGCGTATGGCGCATAAGGTGGCCGATGTGGTCTATAGCCGGATCACCGGCGAGGGGGCCTATTTTGACAGCCGGGTTGTGTTTGTCTCGGAAACCGGCCCCAAGAACGACCGGCACAAACGATTGGCGATCATGGATTATGATGGTGCCAATGTGCAGTTTCTGACCGACAGCGCCGACCTTGTTCTGGCGCCTCGGTTCTCGCCCACCGGTGATCGGGTGCTTTATACCTCATACGAAAGCGGCTTTCCGCGTATTTATGTGCTGGATGTAGGCAAAGTCGAACGCCGGGTGTTGGAGCAGCAGGATGGCGCCATGAGCTTTGCACCGCGGTTTTCCCCGGATGGGCAGACGGTGGTCTATTCGCTGTACAAAGCTGGCAATACCGACATTTACACGCTGAGCACCAAGGGTGGTAAAAGCAAACGCCTGACCAATACGCCGTCGATTGACACAGCGCCCAGCTATTCGCCAGATGGCAAACAGATCGTATTTGAGAGCGACCGGTCCGGCACCCAGCAGCTATATATCATGAGCGCAGAGGGTGGTGCGGCCAAGCGTATCAGTTTTGGGAAAGGCCGGTATGGCACGCCGGTCTGGTCACCGCGTGGCGATCTGATTGCCTTTACCAAGCAAAGCAAAGGCCGCTTTCACATTGGTGTGATGCGGGTGGATGGCAGCGAAGAGCGCCTGTTGACCGCATCGTTTCTGGATGAGGGGCCGACATGGTCGCCCAACGGGCGCGTCATTATGTTCACCCGTGAAACCCAGGGGGCCAATGGCCGGTCGTCGTTGTATTCGGTGGATATTACCGGACGAAACCTAAGACCGATCCGGACCCCGGACGGGGCGTCTGACCCGGCGTGGTCACCATTGCAAAAATGACATCAAAAAACCCGCACGCGTTCACAACGTAGGTTGGGTATGATAGAACGAAACGAATAATTAGTAAAAAGTGAGAGGCAACAGTTATGAGAATTCTGAGCAGGCTCTTGGTGGTAAGTTTGGTGCTGGGTATTGCGGGCTGTACCAATGCGACTAGTGACAATGACAGCAGCTCGGCTGGGGCTGGCAGCACCGATGGCGGATCGGTCTCGGATCAGACCTCGGCGGCGTATTTTCAGCAGGCGGTAGGGGATCGGGTGTTGTTTCCGGTTGATCAGTCAACGCTGACAGACGTGGCGCGCACAACATTGGTGGCGCAGGCTGATTGGTTGTCACAGAACATCGATTACAAAGCAATCATCGAAGGCCATGCCGACGAGCAGGGCACACGCGAATACAACATCGCGCTGGGCGCTCGCCGGGCTGATGCGGCCCGTGAATTCCTGATTTCACGCGGCGTGGCGGGAAACCGGTTGCAAGTGGTTAGTTTTGGCAAAGAACGCCCGCTTGAGATTTGTAGCGACGAGACCTGCTATTCCAAGAACCGCAGAGCGGTGACGGTACTGGCCGGCGGATTAACGGGGTAAGGCAATGCGTATTGCAGTATGGGCGCTCATGGCGCTTTTGGTACTTGGTCCTGAACGTGCGGTGGCGCAGGATGATCAGACTCTGGCAGACATCCGGCAGGAACTGACGGTTCTGTTTGTCCAGGTGCAACAGTTGAAACGCGAATTGTCGACCACGGGCGGTGTTTCAACCAATTTGGCGGGCACCAGCGCGCTGGAGAAAATCGACGCGATCGAGGCCGAACTCAAAAACCTGACATCAAAAACCGAACAGCTAGAGAACCGGATTAATCGGGTTGTGGCGGATGGCACCAACCGGATTGGCGATCTTGAGTTCCGTTTGGTTGAACTAGAAGGTGGCGATGTCAGCATGTTGGGCGAAACCACAACATTGGGCGGCGGCGTGGCGCCATCGACGGGCGGCGGATCAACATCGCCAACACCAGACAGTGGACAGGGCGAATTGGCAATGGGCGAAGGCGCCGATTTCAAAGCCGCCGAGCAGGCGTTGGCTGGCAAAGACTACCGCAGGGCGGCGGATCTGTTTGCGCAATTCAACACCGCCTATCCCGGCAGCCCAATGGCGGCGCAGGCCGATCTTAACCGTGGGCACGCGCAGGATGGGCTTGGCGATACGCGCGAAGCCGCCCGCGCCTATCTTGCCGGTTTTGTCAGCAATGAAACCGGACCTGTTGCGGCTGAGGCGCTGTTTGAACTTGGCTCGGCCTTGGGGCGTTTGGGGCAAACGGATCAGGCCTGTGTGACATTGGGCGAAGTCGCGGTGCGGTTCCCGGTTGCCGATGCGGTGGCCACCGCGCAAAACGAAATGACTTCACTGGGGTGCAGTTGACCGAATCTGATAGGGCCATCTTATCAATCGTCCGGGCACAGATAAGGCCTGTTCCGGGGGGGCGTTTAGGTGTTGCGGTATCTGGCGGCGGAGATTCTGTGGCGATGCTACATATTCTGTCCCGTTGTTTTGCCTCTGACGATGTTCAGCTATTTGCCGCCACCGTCGATCATGGATTGCGCCCTGAATCGGCCCACGAGGCCGAGGGGGTGGCCAAACTGGCGGCCTTTCTTGGCATTCAACATTCAACATTACAGTGGACCACTTGGGACGGTCGTGGCAATTTGCAGGATCGGGCCCGCCGGGCGCGCACTCAGCTGTTGGGCGACTGGGCGAAAGCCAACAATATTTCAACACTGTTGCAGGGCCATACGGCGGATGATCAGGCCGAAACCGTATTGATGCGGCTGGGCCGGTCCGCCGGAGTTGACGGGCTGGCGGCGATTCCGCCGCGGCGGCTGGTCAACGGCATAACCATTGTACGCCCGATGATGGGGCTGACACGCTGCCAGCTTCGCGATTATCTGACGCGGCAGGGGGTCAGCTGGGCCGACGATCCATCAAACGACGATCTCAAATATGATCGGATCAAGGCGCGTCAGCTGCTTGATCTGCTTGAACCACTTGGGATCACCGCCGATTCCCTGAGCGATGTTGCGCAGAACATGGCCAGCGCCCGTGTGGCATTGGATTGGTATAGCTTTCTTGCTGCGCGAGATATTGCCTGTGTTAATGGCGGGAGCGTCGTTCTTGACCTGCGCAAATTCATTGCGATTCCGGATGAGATCTCGCGGCGATTGTTTGTTGGCATCATCTCGTGGCTTAGCGGCGCCGACTATCCGCCCCGGCGCGCGCCGGTTCTGGCGGCTTTGGCTGCCCTGCGTGATGGTCGCGGCGCAACTTTGGGCGGATGTCATGTGTTAATTCATCGCCAGGCCGTCTGGTTGTGCCGGGAATACAACGCTGTACGCCAAACATACTGTGATCCCGGAGAGGTCTGGGACCGGCGCTGGAGGTTGACGTCCGATACGGTTGAGGGCTGTCAGGTACGCGCATTGGGGCACAAAGGCCTGGCATTGTGCCCTGATTGGCGCGATACGGGGCGTCCTGTGGCGGCTTTGACCTCTTCGCCATCCCTGTGGCGGGGCGACGAATTACTGGCCGCACCAACCGCCGGATTAGGCGCCGGATGCACTGCGGAACTGGCGGATGGCCCCGAAGGATTTTTTTCGTCCATTTTATCGCATTGAACCTGACGTTTTGATCTCTATCTTATATAGAACAGTCGGTCGTGCTATAAGCGACCGCGAATTTATTGGAGATTTCACTTGGGCAATGCACGCAATATAGCGTTTTGGGTCGTTCTGTTTCTATTAGTACTGGCTTTGTTCAATCTGTTCAGTGGCTCAAGCGGTGGATTGCAGAATCGCGAAATCAGCTTTTCCGAGTTTGTAACCTCAGTGCGCGATGGAAGTGTCAGCCAGGTTACGCTTGATGGCGAGCAGATCAGGTTTCGGGGCTCAGATGGGTCTGACTATCTGGCGATTAAACCTGCCGATGCCGAAGTCACCACATTGCTGATCGAAAACGACATCCCGGTGCGTGCTGAGAAACAGCAGCAATCCGGGTTTCAGTCGTTCCTGATTACGTTGTTGCCATTTCTGTTGTTAATCGGTGTCTGGGTCTTTTTCATGAACCGGATGCAGGGTGGCGGCAAAGGTGGAGCCATGGGCTTTGGCAAATCCAAGGCCAAGATGCTGACCGAAAAACATGGTCGCGTGACGTTTGATGATGTTGCTGGCATTGATGAGGCCAAAGAAGAGCTCGAAGAGATCGTTGAATTCCTGCGCAATCCGCAGAAATTTAGCCGTCTTGGTGGCAAAATTCCCAAAGGTGCATTGCTTGTTGGCCCTCCGGGCACGGGTAAAACCCTGCTGGCGCGCGCCATTGCGGGCGAAGCGGGGGTGCCGTTTTTCACCATCTCGGGGTCTGACTTTGTTGAAATGTTTGTTGGTGTGGGTGCATCGCGTGTGCGCGACATGTTTGAACAGGCGAAAAAGAACGCGCCTTGTATTGTGTTCATTGATGAAATCGACGCGGTTGGCCGTCACCGGGGTGCCGGCTACGGCGGCGGTAATGACGAACGTGAACAGACATTGAACCAGTTGCTGGTGGAAATGGACGGATTTGAGGCCAACGAAGGCGTCATCATTCTGGCCGCGACCAACCGCAAAGACGTTCTTGATCCGGCTCTGCTGCGTCCGGGCCGGTTTGACCGTCAGGTGGTTGTCGCCAACCCCGACATCAAAGGCCGCGAGAAAATTCTGGGGGTTCATGCCCGCAAAACACCATTGGGTCCTGATGTTGATCTGCGCATCATCGCGCGCGGCTCGCCCGGATTTTCCGGGGCCGATCTGGCGAACCTGGTGAACGAGGCCGCACTGACGGCCGCGCGTCTGGGTCGTCGGTTCATCACCATGGAAGATTTCGAGAACGCCAAAGACAAGGTGATGATGGGCGCCGAACGCCGCTCCATGGTTCTGACCAAGGAGCAAAAGGAACATACCGCCTATCACGAGGCCGGTCATGCGGTTGTCGGGTTGTCGTTGGAAAAATGCGATCCGGTCTATAAGGCGACGATCATTCCACGTGGTGGCGCGTTGGGCATGGTTGTGTCACTGCCGGAAATTGACCGTCTGAACTGGCATCGTGACCAGTGCAAACACAACATCGCGATGACCATGGCGGGCAAAGCCGCCGAAATCATCAAATGGGGTGCTGATGGTGTGTCCAACGGTCCGGCCGGCGATATCCAGCAGGCCAGCAGTCTGGCACGCGCCATGGTGATGCGCTGGGGCATGTCCGACAAAGTGGGCAACATTGATTACCAGCAGGCCCACGAAGGTTACATGGGCGGCGGTGGTGGGTCTTTGTCGATCTCGGCCCACACCAAAGAGCTGGTCGAGCAAGAAGTGAAACGCTTTATCGACGATGGCTATGATCTGGCGTTCAAAATTCTGAATGAAAAGAAAGAAGAATGGGAACGTCTGGCACAAGGGTTGTTGGAATACGAAACCCTGACCGGAGACGAGATCAAGCGCGTCATGAAGGGCGAGCCACCGAAAGTTGATGATGATGAAAGCGATACGCCGGACGAGGGCAATGCGCCGAGCGTAACAGCGATCCCAAAAACCAAACCGCGCAAATCCTCGCCCGAGGGCGGGATGGAGCCTGAACCCTCGACTTAGGGTTTTGCACAGCGGAACAATCTGAATGAGGCGGGCCTGTGGGTCCGCCTTATTTATGCGCGCGTGGATGTCGCTGGCATGCACGGTGAAAATCTGTATCTCTGGTGCTCAGAAAAATAGACAATTGCACGGGGGGGGGGATAACATGCCGACTTTGGAAAAAACTGAATTCACCGGCGAAGTGGTCTGGTTGGGTCATGTGTCCGGAGAAGTCAAAACCATTAGATCTGGGTCTGCAACGCAGATTGATCTGGGTTTTGACGGTCAGGCCGGTGCGCGCCATGCGGGTGTAAACCGCGCCTCCTGTATCCGGGTGCGCAATCTTTATGCCGAGGACACCGAGATTCGCAATGTACGGCAATTGACCATTCTATCGGCAGAACAGCTTGAGGCGATTGCGGCTGAGATGAAGGTGGATACGCTTGATCCCGGATTGTTGGGGGCCACTTTGGTGCTGCGCGGCATTCCGGATTTCACCCATATTCCACCGTCTTCGCGGTTGCAGGCCCCGTCCGGGCTGACACTGACCGTAGATATGGAAAACCGTCCCTGCCTGTACCCGGCGCGCGAGATTGAGATGGAACAACCTGGCCACGGGGCGGCGTTTAAACCTGCGGCGAAAAACCGGCGGGGTGTGACCGCGTGGGTCGAACGGCCCGGCACTATTGCTGTTGGCGACACCCTGACGCTGTTCATTCCAGATCAGCGCGCATGGGCCCCTACGTGAGCCCGCGCTGATTCGATTGCCTCAGTCGACATCGCGGTTCAACGGGGTCATCTGGCGGCAACAAATTATGGCATTTGGTATACCATCCCATCCAAAAGTCTGTTCAGCCCATCAACATGTCGGATTCTGCCTCGTCAACTTGGATTGTCCCGGTTAGCTTCTAGAAGTACCGGCCTTGCGCCGGGTCTAATAGATCATCAATCAGGACAGATCCGACATGAGCTTTAAGTCAGATATTGAAATCGCCCGCGCGGCGAACAAGAAACCCATTCAGGAAATCGGCGCAAAACTGGGCATTTCCAGTGATGATCTGCTTCCCTATGGCCACGACAAAGCCAAAGTGAGCCAAGAGTTCATCAACTCGGTTCAGGACCGCAAAAACGGCAAACTGATCCTTGTAACCGCGATCAACCCGACCCCGGCAGGCGAAGGTAAGACCACCACAACCGTTGGTCTGGGCGATGGCCTGAACCGTATCGGCAAAAAAACCGCTGTCTGTATTCGCGAAGCCTCGCTTGGTCCGTGTTTCGGCATGAAGGGTGGTGCCGCTGGTGGCGGTCTGGCGCAGGTTGTTCCGATGGAGGAAATGAACCTGCACTTTACCGGCGATTTCCACGCAATTACATCGGCACATAACCTGCTGAGCGCGATGATCGACAACCACATTTATTGGGGTAACGCGCTGGAAATCGATACGCGCCGTGTTGTTTGGCGTCGCGTCGTGGACATGAATGATCGGGCCTTGCGCCAGATCACCGCGTCGCTGGGTGGGGTCAGCAATGGCTTTCCACGCGAAGCCGGGTTTGACATCACCGTGGCGTCCGAAGTCATGGCCTGCCTGTGTCTGGCCAATAACCTTAAGGATCTGCAGGACCGTCTGGGCAGCATTATTGTGGCCTACCGTCGGGACCGCACGCCGGTTTATGCACGCGACATCAAGGCCGATGGCGCCATGACCGTGCTGCTTAAGGACGCGATGCAACCCAATCTGGTGCAGACACTGGAAAACAACCCGGCCTTTGTGCATGGCGGCCCGTTTGCCAATATCGCACATGGCTGTAATTCGGTCATTGCCACGACTACGGCTTTGAAACTTGCCGATTATGTCGTGACCGAGGCTGGCTTTGGTGCCGATCTGGGTGCCGAAAAGTTCATGAACATCAAATGCCGCAAAGCTGGCCTAGCACCTGATTGCGTGGTGCTGGTTGCCACTGTTCGGGCGATGAAAATGAACGGCGGCGTGGCGCGCGCTGATCTGGGGCCGGAAAACATTGAGGCTGTCAACGAAGGCTGTTCCAACCTTGGCCGTCACATTGGCAACCTGAAATCCTTTGGCGTGCCTGTTGTTGTCGCCATCAACCACTTTGTCACGGATACGGACGCCGAAGTGCAGGCGATCCGCGATTATGTCGAAGCTCAGGGCTCTGAGGCGATCCTGTGTCGTCACTGGGAACTGGGCGGCGCAGGCGTCGAAGAACTGGCAACCCGCGTGGCCGAGATTGCCGATAGTGGTGTGTCAAACTTTGCGCCGATCTATCCGGATGACATGTCTTTGTTTGAGAAAATTGAATGTGTCGCCAAGAATATTTACCACGCAGATGCGGTGATCGCAGACAAGAAAATCCTTGATCAGCTGAAGCAATGGGAAGATCAGGGCTATGGCAATTTGCCGGTTTGCATGGCGAAAACTCAGTATTCGTTTAGCACCGACCCCACACAACGCGGCGCGCCAACTGGGTTCAATCTGCCTGTGCGCGAAGTCCGGCTCAGTGCCGGTGCCGGGTTCATTGTGGTGATCTGTGGTGAAATCATGACCATGCCGGGCCTGCCACGCACGCCAGCCGCGGAAACGATTATGCTCAATGATGCGGGTGAAATCGAAGGTCTGTTCTGATCCCAAGCGAATGAACATTTCCAAACGGCCTTGCTTTACTCGCAGGGCCGTTTGCACGAAAACACCATCAGATTACGAAAAGGAAAGAACATGACTGCAACTGTTATCGACGGCAAAGCGTTTGCCGCAACGGTTCGGGGCAAAGTGGCTGAGCATGTGGCGCGCCTCAAGGCGGATCACGGGCTGACACCGGGTTTGGCCGTTGTGCTGGTGGGCGAAGACCCGGCCAGCCAGGTTTATGTGCGCGCCAAGGGCAAACAGACCACCGAAGTTGGCATGAACAGCTATGAACATAAGCTGCCGATGGATGTCTCCAAAGACGTGCTTTATGCGCTGATCGCCAAACTGAATGCCGATCCGGCGGTTCATGGCATTCTGGTGCAATTCCCGGTTCCGGATCATTTGAACGAAACCGATATTGTTGCGCAGATTGACCCGGCCAAAGATGTCGACGGCCTTCATGTGGTCAATGCCGGATTGTTGGCGTCTGGCCAGCGGGCCATGGTGTCCTGCACGCCTTTGGGCTGTTTGATGTTGCTGCGCGATCATCTGGGGTCGTTGTCGGGGCTGGATGCGGTGGTTATCGGGCGCTCTAACCTTGTTGGAAAACCGATGGGGCAGTTGTTGCTGGGCGAAAGCTGCACTGTGACGATGGCGCATTCGCGGACCCGGAATTTGCCGGATGTGGTGCGCCGTGCCGATATCGTTATTGCGGCGGTGGGACGCCCACAGATGGTGCCTGGCGACTGGATCAAACCGGGTGCGACGATCATTGATGTGGGCATTAACCGTATTGATAAACCCGACGGTGGCACACGGTTGGTTGGCGACGTTGATTTTGACAGCTGCGCAAAGGTGGCGGGTGGCATTACCCCGGTTCCGGGTGGTGTTGGGCCGATGACCATTGCCTGTCTGTTGGCCAACACGGTGACGGCGCTATGTCGTGCAAACGGGCTGGACGAGCCAGAAGGCCTGACCGTTTAAAGTTATTGCGCCACAATGCCCATTTTTGGAACAATTCTGACGTCAAAGCCAAATAATAATTGGTTTTGACGTTTTGATTATTAGAATTGCAACTTTGTCTGGTCTACATGGGTCTAGACGCGCCTTTATAGAATAAGTCTGATTGCATGTTACGCCTAATGAAAAACAACTTTGCTCGGTTGTTTTCAGGAACTCACCTGACAATTTGGGTTATAGGATCGGTATTGGCTGCAACTGCCGGGCCCTTCGGGAGCTATAAGACACATGATTTCCCAACACGGTTTCTGTATTGGATACTGGTTTTCTGCATTTCGTCTGTATTGGCTGATTTCTGCGGCCGATTTGCCAAATGGGCCGTTGGATCGCACCGCCCCGAATTGGTTGATCTGATAAAAGTAGCCGCAATGGTGGTTGTATTTACGCCTGTTCTGATTCTTCTGACAAACACCTTTGTACCTGGAACCTTGTCAAAAGGACCTGGGTTTATGGTTTTTGCACAAAGTGTTGCTATTGTTTCCGCTGCTGTCTGTATTGCCCGCAGAGTATTGCCAGGGTTCGAAGAAATCCCCTACGGCAAAGCTGCGCAGCAAGCCGCACAAAAACCAAAGCCGATTGTTGCTCAGCCTCGGTTGACCCATCGATTGCCAAGCCATTTTAAGGGGCCAATTCTGCAATTGGCAGTCGATGTTCATTTCGTAGACGTGGTTACCGCGAATGCCACCCATAGAATCCGATTGCGATTTGTCGATGCGATTAATGAGATGAACAATGTCGAAGGGTTTTGTACACACCGGTCGCATTGGGTTGCCCGAGATGCAATTATTCACTTTGAGCGGGTCGCTGGCCGGGTTTTTGTGCGAATCAACAATCAGGATCTGGTTCCGGTCAGTCGAAAATACAAACCGAAACTGGAAGACGCCGGAATTGTCTAACGTGGCATTGGAACTGCGTGAACATTACGGCCTGTCAATATTGCCATCGCTTCTTTTCGCATCAACGTTGTCAGCACCCGATCACTGGATTTCAGCCCGCCGGTATAGGCGCCATAAGACGGCAAAATCACCCGATCACTGTCAGCCAGAAACGCCGGGCGCGATATGGTTTTAACGCGGGTACGAACCGCAGCTTTGGGGTGGTAATGGCCTGAAACCTCGCCGCTGGCCTGTGGATGGGCGATGTGGCGAAAGGTTAATGGTGACAACGGCAATTCCGCCAGATGCGTTCCACCAAGAGATATTGGCCCAGGATCGTGATTGCCTTCGATCCAGACCCAGCGCCGCCCGGCCTGCAGCCGGGCAATCCACAGCCGCTCTTCTTCGGGCAACGCGCGGGCGGCCCCCATGTCGTCAAAACTATCACCCAAGCAGACCACAATACGGGCATTGGTTACCGCCAGATCCGCCGCCAACCGGTTTAGCGCATCGCGGGTATCATAGGGGGGTAGTATACTGCCACCACGTCGGGCAATCCGTTCGGATTTACCAAGATGTAGATCAGACACGCAAAATAGCTGCTCATCGGGCCACCATAAGGCGCCAGAGCCAAGCGCATAAAGCTGCGCACCTGCAAGGGTGAAATTATACCCGTCCATATGGTTCCGTCGCTGATTGGCGTCACAATTGCAAGGTTAAATTGCAGTTAGGTTTAACCCGACTTATCGGCAATCCCGGCGGCAAGCATCAACGCGCGCGCCTCTTCTGCCAGCAGCCGTTCTTCGGCGGCCCCGGCGACAGGAACTTTGCCCATTTCTAGAAACAGCGGCGCGGCCAATGGGGTCACCCGATCAAGTCGCAGCAGATCAATCCGATCCCCCACCCGGCGGGTCATTTCCTCGATCCGGCTGAAATCAACCAGGCCACGCAGGGCCTCAGTTCGGGTGATTTGCATCATCAGGTGGCCCGGGTCGTATTTTAGCAAAGTGTCGTAAAGAATGTCTGACGAAAACGTTGCCTGCCGCCCGGATTTCCGTGCTGATGGCGTGTTGCGTTCAATCAGCCCGGCAATGGTGGCCACCGCGCGAAAGCTGCGTTTCATGACGGCGTTTCCGGCCAACCACCCGTCAAGCCCGTCGCGCAGGGCCTCAAGGTCAAATAGCGGGCCGGCATCGGTCAGCGCATCCAGCCCCCAGATCAGCGTGGCATAATCCGTGGCGACAAAACCCAGCGGGTTCAATCCCAGTTCCTCAAGCCGTTTGGTCAGCAACAGCCCCAGTGTCTGTTGTGCATTGCGCCCGGCAAACCCGTAAACGCAGATGTGTTCGCGACCCTCATGCGGAAAGCTTTCGATCAGCAAACGCCCCCGCTCGGGCAATCGGGAAACGCTCCGTTGCAGCGCCAGCCAGTCGGCGGTATGGCCCGGCAATTGCGGCCAGCTGTTTTGTGCAAACATGTCTAGAATTCGCGCACTTAGCTGGGTTGAGGTGGCAAACTTGGTGCCGGAAAACGTCGCAATTTTGGGCTTCTTGTCACCGCGTCGTGTGACCTCGACGGTCATTTCACGCAGGCCTTCGTAACGGACAACCTGCCCCCCAATCAAAAAGGTTTCGCCGGGTGTCAGCGACGCGGCAAAGCTCTCTTCGATTTCGCCCAGCGGTTTGCCACCGCGACTGCGCCGCAGACGCACCTTAAGCAGATCAGTGTCCTGAATGGTGCCCAAATTCATCCGTATCCGCTGACTGCTGCGGGGGTCACGCAATTGCCATAACCCATCGGCGCGCCGCAACAATCGTTGCCATTTATCATAGGCGCGCAGGGCGTAACCACCAGTGGCGCAAAAATCCAGACAATCGTCAAATTCGGCGCGGCTAAGGGTGCAATAGGCGCCGACGCTGGTGACTTCGCGGTAAAGATCTTCCGCTGCAAACGGCCCGGCGCAGGCGGTGATCAGGATATGCTGGCACAACACATCCCGTGGCCCGGGCCCGCGCGGCTCGCCGTCCAATTCGCTCGTCTGAACCGCCTCAAGGGCGGCAACGCACTCGACAACCTCAAACCGATTGGCAGGCACCAACAGCGCCTTGGACGGCGCATTATAGCGGTGATTGGCACGGCCGATCCGCTGGACCAGCCGCTTGACGTTCTTTGGCGCACCAATCTGAATGACCAGATCGACGTCGCCCCAATCAATGCCCAGATCAAGGCTGCCGGTGCAGACAATCGCGCGCAATTCACCGCGTACCATGGCCGCCTCGACCCGTTGACGTTGCTGGTGGTCAAGGCTGCCATGGTGAATGCCAATGGCCAGACCGTCGTCATTGGCCAGCCACAGATTGTGGAAATAGATCTCGGCCTGCGCCCGGGTGTTGTGAAAAACTAGCGTCGTGTTGTGCTTGCGGATCTGCTCCAAAACCGCAGGGATGGAATAGGCGGCCCCCCCCCCTGACCAAGGCGGTTTTTCTTCGGTCTTGAGCATGGAAATATCTGGCGGTGGGCCAGGATCAGCCAACAGGATTTCGCAAGGGTCCGGATGGCGCGCCAACAGATGGGCAATGGCGGCAGGGTCCTCAACCGTGGCCGATAGGCCGACGCGGCGCAGGCCGGGGCACAGGGTTTGTAAACGCGCCAGTGCCAACATCAGCTGATCGCCACGCTTGCTCTCGGCCAAGGCGTGAATCTCATCCACTACAACACGTTTCAACCCGGCGAACATGCGCGGCGCATCCTCGTAGGATGTCAAAAGCGCAAGGCTCTCAGGCGTGGTTAACAGGATATGCGGTGGGTCTACCCGCTGGCGTTTCTTGCGCGTTGCCGAGGTATCACCCGTGCGGTCTTCAATGCGGATGGGCAGGCCCATTTCCTCAGCTGGAGCCCGCAAATTACGTTTGATATCAGCCGCTAACGCCTTTAGCGGTGAAATATACAGGGTATGCAGCCCCTCATGTGGGTTTTGCGCCAGATCGGCCAGCGTTGGCAAAAATCCGGCCATGGTCTTACCGCCACCTGTGGGCGCAATGAGCAATGTCGCTGGATCATCCGCCCGCAGCAACATAGCCTGCTGATGCGGATGAATTGACCACCCTCTTGCGGCAAACCAGTCGCGAAATATGTTGGGCAAAGAAACCATATTTACCAGCCTAAACCGTTTTCCTTCCAAATTCTTCTCGTAATAAATATCTCCGCCGGAGGCATCCAACAGTTCAACCCGCGCGCGGGTTCAATTTTGCAAGAGCGGTTTGAACCTGACGCGGTAGCGACATATCTGCCCCATCGGGCGTTGCATCCAACGCGCTTTCGACGTCTTTTACCAAAATGGCGATAGTGTTGTCTGCGTCATGCCCATCCCGGGAAAATTCGATCTGCTCAAACCCTGACGCAAACCAATTTTGCCCCGACGAAGTGTGGATCAGACCAAGCAACGCAGCCTCGTCCAATCCCGCAGCGTCGCCCCAGTCCAGTACCAACCGGGTCATCGCGGTGTTTGAGGCGGCCAACAGGTTATTCAATACCTTGGCCTGCATGCCGCTGCCAAACGGTCCCATGTGGTGAAAATGTTTTCCCATTGCTGCAAACAACGGCTGTGCCGCGCCCAGATCAGCCTTTGATCCGCCAAGCATGAACGACAACCGGGCCTCATGTGCTGCGATCTGCGCTCCGGACATTGGCGCGTCGATCAATGCAATATTCTCTGGCACCCGATCCCGCAAACCACGCACATAGCGGGGGGATAAAGTAGAACAGATGATGATCCGTTGCAAATTGGGTGCAGATACAAACCCCTGCGCGCCAAATAAAACGTCATCAGTTTGTGGAATGTCGCGGACGACCGTTATCAGTGTCTCAGCGCCTTGCGCAAATACAGTAGCCTCATCCGTCATAAACGGTGCCAACGCCCCAAATTCATCAGGGCTGCGCACGTCAAACCCGGCCGCATTCATCCCCGCAGCGCGCAGGGCCGCAAGCATAGGCGCGCCCATTCGGCCACAGCCAGCAACGCCGATCATTTGACGATAACTTCGTCTTTCACGAACATATTGGCCCAGGCCCGGTCGATCAGGTCGGGGGACATTTGGTTGGGGATGCCTTCGAATTCGCAGATCGCAATCATCTGGTCGATCAGGAATACGGGTTGATAATTTGCATAGATATTGTCGATCGTCGGGTATTTCTTTTTCAGCAGATGCACCAACGTCGGCTCATCCAGCGGCACACCCTTTTTGCGGGCCACCAAAGCAAAAATCTTTAGGAAGTTTTCCTGGTTCGGACCGTCAATCTTGATCTTGAAAAAGATTCGGCGCAGCGCCGCTTTGTCAAAAATCTCGTTCGGGTGAAAATTGGTCGAAAAGATCACCAGCGTGTCAAATGGCACTTCGAATTTCTCGCCCGATTGCAGGCCCAGAATGTCTTTGCCTTCTTCAAGCGGAACAATCCAACGGTTAATCAATGCCTGTGGCGATTCCTGTTGGCGGCCAAGGTCATCAACGATGAATATGCCGCCCGTTGATTTGAGTTGTAGTGGCGCCTGATAGGTTTTTGCGGTTGGGTTATAGACCAGATCCAGCATTTTCAGCGACAGCTCGCCGCCGGTCACAACGGTGGGCCGCTCACAGCAAACATACCGCGTATCAAACCGTTTGGCGCGGCGTAAAACCGTGGGGTCGTCCACGATGTCGTCCACTGCATTATGAACAATTGGATCATATACCGTGATCACCTGACCGGCGTATTCAATGGCGTGCGGCACATATACCTTGTCGCCCATAGCATCGCGAATACCATTTGAGATCGACGATTTGCCGTTGCCCGGAGGGCCATACATCAGGATTGAACGACCGGCGCTAACCGCTGGCCCTAGCTGGTCGAGCAACGAGCTGGGCAGGATCAGATGGCCCATCGCATTGGTCAGCTGGTCACGGGTGATCTGAATGTTTTTGATCGACTGGCGTTTGACCTGTTCTTTGTAAACTGCGAGCGGCACCGGCATTGCGCCAAAATATTCGGACTGGTTTAGGGCATCCAATGCGCGGGCTTTGCCCTGATCGGTCAGCTGATAGCCCATTTCATTGCCGCTGGTCGCACTAAGCGTGCCTGTTGCTTCGAGCAAACGCTGATCGCGGGCTATATCGACCAGTTCCTGGGTAACGGTGTTGGGCAGGCAAATGGCTTTGCACAAATCGCTAACAAATTCGATATTTTTGCGAAAGATTGTTTTCAGCACAATGTCCCGCATCATCACAGGTGGCAGCTTCATGTCCTCAATCGTGCGCGGGGCAGGAGGGGATATAACTGCGGTTGTGTGCATGTTCATCGGTTTGGCCAGTGCTCTGTTTCGGTGCTGTTGCGCGTCTGGGTCATTGATGCCCGTGGATCCGTTCATTTGGAAAATGACCGGTTATTGTGGCATGAGCAGGGCAGGAGCAGACTGCATTGCATCGGTTTTAACTGTTTTGGGTCCAATATCAGGCGTCAGGTGCCGTATATCGACCCCAAAATCAGATAGATCGCCAAAGTGCCGCCCAGCGACAGGCCCATCGGGAATTTCCAGCCCATGTCCCAGCTTTTCCATCCGGGCGCGATTTGGCGTAACGGGGTGTATTTGACCAGCCGGTGCGTGACAAAGGCGGCCAGCAGATTGGCGGCAAAGATAACCAACAAAAACCGTAGATCGGCGGGGGCGATAAACGGCGCAGCCGCCGCGGCAAATTTGGCATCTCCGGCGCCAATTGCACCGCCCGCATTCAGCATAATGCCGATAATCAGCACCACGATCATACGAACCACAGCCATGCCGTAGGCGGGCAGGGGCAGCACGAACAGTCCGACAATAAGGAATACGACAGCCAGCACCAGAACGGCCTGATTGGGAATCCGCATCTCGCTCAGATCGGTAAAGGCCACGTAAAAGCAGATCGGCAGGACGAAGGGCAAAAACCACAACGCCGCTTGCGCAGAAATTACCACTGGACCCTAGCCGTTTTCGAGAGCTTGCAAGGATCGTACTGCCTGCTCAAAATGTTGTGGATGGGTGTTAATGGATTCGCGCAACAGGGCCTTGCCGGTTTCAACGTCGCCCTGTTTGATTGCGGACAATGCCATTGTATGCAGTAACTGTGCCCGTTCTGTTTGATCCATCGGGATGATCGGCAGGGTGTATTTTCGCTGTGCTCCACGTGCCAGAACCAGGTTGTTTTTGGCTGTGAACAGCGATTGGTCCTGGCGGATTGCTTCACCAAACAGCCGTTCGGCATCCGTATAGTCGCCGCGGGTCAGTTTGGAATACCCCCAGTTGTTCATGACGCCAGCAGGGCGCGTGGTCAGGCCAATGGCGGTTTCATAGAAACTGTCGGCCCGGCTCCATTGTTGATTGGCGTCCGCGACCATGGCCTCGAGGCGGTAGCGTTTGAAGGTCTCGTGGGTGGGGGGCACTGAATCCAGCACGGTTTTGGCTTTGTCCCAATCCCCGGCGCGGATCTGCGCATCTGCCAGATCAATTGTATCATCCGGGGTTGCACCCGGCATGCGGGTCACTTTGGTCCAGGCGCTGACGCCTTCGGTGTTACGACGCGCGCGCACCAGGGACTTTGCCAATCCCCGTTGCAGATCAATCCGGCCAGGCGTGGATTTGAGTGATCGCTGGAAATAGGTCACTGCCTCATTTGGGTCGGCAACTGTCAGCATCACATCGTTCAGATCGGCTTCGTCAACGACGTTAACGTCCTGCAACGCCCGTTCAACGGTTTCGTCGCCTTTTTCCGCACAGGCCGACAGGGTCAGCCCGCCAGCAATCAAAGCCGGGATCAAGATTAAATGGCGCATTTTTTGCGTCCTTTACTGCTCGTACCTCGTTCATGGTGTTCTACGGATCAGGTAGTCGCTACTCCCCCGCTGCACCAATTTATAATCGTTGTTTTGAGTAACAGTGTTATCAGCATTTTCTGATTTGGCGAGTGCCAAGCGCAAATTTTCCCGGATTGAGTCGTTTTGGCCATCATCCAGGGCATATGCTTTGCGAAAAACCTGTTGTGCTTCGCTGATTTCGCCCTGTTCCATCAAAACAACGCCCAGATTGTTCCAGGCTTCGGGCCAGTCCTTGTCCTTTTCCACGGCGCGGCGCAGCAGGGTTTCGGCCTGTCCCAGCCGACCCAGCCCCAGACTTGCGGTGCCCATGCCCGTCAATATCTCTGCGGTCAAACCTTGGTCAAGGGCGGCACGGGTAAAGGCAGCTATTGCCAGCTCGTATTGGCCCGCATCCATTAGACGGTGCCCAACCTCGACGCCATTTATAGCTGTTTTTGATAGATCAACACCCGGCGCATAGGGCCCATCTGGCGTTGTAGATATGGCTTTTGGACCACAAGAGGCCACCATCGCAAGCGCGATGATGGCCCAAAATGTAGATCTGATTGGCGTGGCCTGCGTCACACCGGTTTGTATCATTGTATCATTGTATCATTGTATCATTGTATCATTGTATCATTTTCTCATATTCCCAAGGTCCGCGATGCCCATCATTGACGGTCCAACAAGGATGATCAACAACGGCGGAACTGTCAGACCCATAGTGGCAAGGGTCATTTTGGTTGGCAACTTGTTTGCGGCTTCTTCTGCGCGCATGACTCTTTTATCACGCATTTCACTGGCGTAGACCCGTAAAGCCTCGGAAATTGAGGTGCCAAACGTAGCCGACTGAATCAAAACTGTCACAAACGACGATATATCTTGCACTCCGCAACGGGTGCCCATGTCGCGCAATACCTGTGATCTGTCTTTGCCGGCCTTCATTTCATAGGCAACAATTTCAAACTCTTCGGCCAGGGCAGGGCAGGATGCGGTAAGTTCTGCGGCCACCCGTACAATGGATTGATCCAGCGATTGCCCGGCCTCAACACAGACCAGCATCATGTCCAGAGAGTCCGGGAACCCAGCGGTGATGGCTTCTTTGCGGGCGTCAACCCGGCGCGTCACCCAGTATTTGGGCAACATATACCCGGCGCCGCCTGGGCCGAGGATGCGAATGACCTGCTGTTGCGTGTCAAAATCGTCGACATTGTTCATGACGTAGACATAGACCAGCCCCGCCACCAGACCCGAAATGCCCAACGCAAACTGGGCAAAGTGAAAGAACCGGACCGAGTCACGTGAGATATAGCCCGCCTGACGCAGTTTCAATTGCATCGCTGTCAGCTCTTCTTCGTCCTGCGGTTCCAGGAACGTCGCGAACTTTTGTAGCTGTTCGTTGCGGCCCCCTTCACGCAGGCGCTCTTTCTTGGGTTTGCCCTGCGATTTTGAGGTTTGATCGCGCTTGAATTTCTTCAGCGGATCTTCGCGTTGGTTCATCAAAAGCGGGACCATTAGCAGGATCATAAACAGACCCAATCCGCCGACCACGATCAAAGGGCCAAATTCGCCAAGCGATCCAGTCAGAATACCGTTGATTTGTTCCAGAAATTCCATTGTGGCCTCCGATTAAACTTTGATGTCTGTCAGTATGCGCATGACGATAAGGTTAGCAGTCAAAAGGATGCCGACGACAAAACAGGCGGGGATGAAATAGGGATGCTCCATCGATGCATCATAATATTTGGGGTCCTTGGCCAACAGCCCACCCAATGCCAGCAACGGGAATGCGGACAGGAATTTTCCCGACCATTTTGCCTCGGCGGTGATGGCATTGACCCGGCGGAACAGACGGAACCGGGACCGGATCACGCTGGCCAGACCTGCAAGGATCTCTGCAAGGTTACCACCTGATTGCTGCTGAATGGTCACGGCCATCGACAGGAACCGCATATCCTGCATGTCCAGACGTTCGGCCATCTCGCGCAGTGCCTCGCTGATGTCACGACCATAGGCGTTTTCGTCGACGATAACGCCAAACTCGGTGCCAAGAGGGTCAGCGACCTCTTTGGCGACAATTTGGATCGCAGAGGTGAACGGGTGCCCGACACGCAGGCTGCGCACCATCAACTCGACCGCGTCAGGCAATTGCTCTTCGATCATTGCCATACGCTTTTTGGCCTTGGAGTTGATCCAGAAATAGACCCCGCCGACGCCAATAACCACCGACCCAACGGCGCGAATAGGAAGCTCGGTTTCGGTGCCAATGCTGAGCCCGATAAAGGCCACGACAGACAGGCCACCCATGATCATAATCAGTTGCCAGGGGCTAAATGCAATGGCCGCCTTTTGGGCCTTGCTGGCCAGCAGAGAGTACAGCGGGATCGAGCGTGATTTCATATGCTGCTGCATTTCTTTGCGCAGCTGATCCAGAACTTGTTCGCGTTCGACGCCCTTTTCCAACATTTCCAGCCGGCGATTGACGCGGCTGTTCAGGCTGATGGATTTGCCAAATACCACCAGGTACAGGCCTTCGACCAGCGCCAGAACTGCGACAAAGATAAGGCCGTAGATAATTGGTTCTGCGCCAAGGGACATTAGGCTGACTCCATCTTTGTGGGCTCATAGATTGATGTGGGCAGACTAAAGCCCCACATGCGGAACCGTTCGGAAAAGTGGCTGCGAACACCAGTAGCGGTGAAATGACCGATAATTTTGTTTTCAGGGGTCAAACCAACACGTTGATATTTAAAGATTTCCTGCATCGAGATAACGTCGCCCTCCATGCCGGTGATTTCGGTGATTGATGTCATGCGACGTGACCCATCCTGCAGGCGAGACACCTGAACGATCAGGTTCACAGCCGAAGAAATCTGGCTTCGCATCGCCTTGAGCGGCATTTCGATCCCGGCCATCGCGATCATGTTTTCCAGACGGCTGACACCGTCACGCGCAGAGTTGGCGTGGATTGTGGTCATTGATCCGTCGTGACCGGTGTTCATGGCCTGCAACATGTCGATGACTTCTTCGCCACGGGTTTCGCCAACGATGATCCGATCAGGTCGCATCCGCAGAGCGTTCTTTAGGCAGTCGCGTGGTGAAACCTCGCCTTTGCCTTCGACGTTGGGCGGGCGGCTTTCCATCCGGCCGACGTGAACCTGTTGCAGTTGAAGTTCCGCCGTATCCTCGATTGTCAGGATACGTTCGTCATCGGCAATGAACGACGAAAGCGCGTTTAGCGTGGTGGTTTTACCCGACCCAGTACCACCCGAAACGATGATGTTAAGGCGGGTGGACACGGCGGCCTGCAAATAGGCGGCCATTTCTTCGGTAAAGGCGCCGAAATCTACCAGGTCATCAATGCCCAGCTTGTCCTTTTTGAATTTCCGGATCGACACCAGGCTGCCATCAACCGCAACGGGTGGCACCATGGCGTTGAACCGCGAGCCGTCTTTTAGACGCGCATCCACGTAAGGGTTGGATTCATCCACCCGGCGACCCACGGCCGAAACGATCTTGTCGATGATCCGCAGCAGGTGTTTTTCGTCCTTGAACGTCACAGTGCTGAGTTCCAGCTTACCATCGCGTTCGACAAAGACTTGATTGGGCCCGTTTACCAGAATATCGTTGACCGTATCATCCCGCAGCAGGGTTTCCAGTGGGCCAAGCCCGGTTACTTCGTCGTAAAGTTCCTTGTTCAGCGATTGGCGGTCTTCGCGGTTCAGAACAATGCCGCGTTCTTCTAGAATTTCGCCGGTAATTGTGCTGATCTCATTGCGCAATTCGTTCTCTGAGGCTTGCTCAAGTGCGGCAAGATTTAGGGTTTCCAGCAAAGCGCGATGCAGCTCTTGCTTGATCTCGCCCATTCTCGCTTTGCGTTTGCGGTCTTTGTCGTGGGATTTGTCCTCGGCCACCGGTTTTGAGGAGGGCCTCCGCAGGCTGGCCACCGCTTGGGGCTTAGTGGTCGTGACCGGTGCCGCAGTGTTGGCATCCGTGATGTTGGTCACATTGGAATTGCCTTTGGCAGTTTTTGCCAGAGCGGGCTTTTTTTTGTACTTTGAAAACATGATATTAGGACCTTATAGTTCGTTACGCTGCTTTGGCGTCGCTTTGACCAAGTTCATGTAGGGAGTGCGCCAGCTTGGCGATTTCCTTGCGCAGCGGGTTTTTGGGTGCAGATAACGCCAATGGCTGGCCATGATCGCCGCCTTGGGTGACCTGTTTGCCGCCATCAGGAAGCTGTACTTCGATGGATATTCCAAGGCTTTCTGCCATCCGTTTAACCCGGCTTTTGCCGCTAAGATCGGTGAACTTCGGGGCCCGGTTCAGGGCAAACCGCAATTTGTTGAACGGCAGATCCTCGGACTGCAAGGCCCGCTTCATCCGCAGGGCGTTCTGTGCCGAGCGCATATCAAGTTCGATTGTGACGAAATAAACATGTGCCGCTTGCAGCACGGTTTCGGACCAGGATACCAAAGTTGACGGCATGTCGACGACCACATAGTCAAAGTGACTGCGGGCCATTTCGATCACCCGTTGGATATCTTCCGGCCCAATAATATCCAGCGGCAACATATCTGCGGGTGCCGTCAAAACCTGAAGCTTATCTTCAAAGTTCAGCAAAGCCTGGCCAAAGATCTCTTCGTCCAAGTTCTCGGTGTCAGACAACATTTCATAAACGGCGTCGCGCCGCGGCAGATCAAGATAGGTCGAAATTGATCCATATTGCAGATCAAGATCAAGCAAACAGACGCTCGGCGTGTCCTCAGATTGCATCGAGGCCAATTCCCAGGCCAGATTGACGGCCAATGTGGTGGAGCCGGTCCCGCCAGCTAACCCTTGCATGACAATCAAGGCGCCTTCTTTGGCGCTACCGGATGTCAGGCGATGGGTGTTTTGCTGCGGATGAACCTCTGCTGGTTCAGGAGAGTGCAGACGGTTAATTGCCGCCTGTAATTCGTTTTCAGGAAGCGGGTAGGGCACAAATTCGTTGGCACCTTTGCGCAACAACTGGTGTAGCGATGCCGGGGTCACATCCTCGGCGATCAATATCACCCGAATGTTGCGGGCTTTGGCCTGAGTGATGATTTCGCCCATCAAAACCAGATTGTCTTCGTCTTCTTCGTCGAGGGCCAAAGCGACGAATTCCAAAGTTTCTGCTTCGGGTTGGCTGAAAAAGGCCAAAGCTTCGGCAAATCCCAGATCCCCCCAGCATTCGCCCATCGCCGCCTCCATATCTTCGATCAACAGATCAAAGTTCTGGACGTTCCTGCTGATGGTACATGCCTTGATCGGGGTCGGGTCTGTCTGGGGCATTCCGCTGCTCATTGCCACTGTCCTTTTGTATTACCAAGGCTTGGCAAAACATCTGGCAGGGTATGGCCCTGATCCTATTGTCCTGCGGTCACCTCGTATCCGATTCGGTTCGGACACATGTTTCCTGTTAGGGACAATATCACCGACAATCTGGGCAACATTTAGGCGAAAAAAGCCCAATTGTTGGGGAATTGGCGACGATCAGTAATTTGGCAGTGGATTCATTCTGAGCCGGAACCTTCGATGGCGATGCCTGTCAGACCAGTCTCGGCTACGGCACTCTCAACATAATCGCGATAGACGACTGCGGCATATTTTCCATCCATAACAGTAGGATGGCGTTTTACAAAGCCCGATACCTGGGTCACAGTGCGCCGGTTTTTGCGTTCACGGCCCTGCGATACGATCAAAGGTTGGGTTTCGCCGAACGATGATACTGCTTCTAATCGGGACCGGTTGATGCCGTGTCTGGACAAAAACGCCACAACTGCGTTGGCACGACGTAGGCCTAACCGTTTGTTGTAGGCCGCAGATCCAACCGCATCCGTGTGACCGTAGACCCGAAATCGAACTTCGGGGAATTGGCGAATCCAATCCGCCTGAAGGATCAGGATTTGCTGGTCCGCGGCATCAATGACGATGCTGTTAAAGGCGAAATTTATGGTAGACGGGACGTCTTCGTCAAACCGTTTGGCCAGGCTTTCGGTATATGCAATCGCCCCGGTCTGGACGCCAATGTTGTTCATTGTCGCCGTGCCAAAGGTGCCGCTGTCAACCTGCGAGCCAGATTCGCGCAAGAATGTGTTTTTAACAGGACCGGCCGTTTCGCCGCATCCGCTGATGGCCATACATAGGCCAAGTCCAACGATCAATTTTTGCATTTCACCTGCCTCCGATCAATCCATCACATAGCCGTAAGAGCCACTGAAATCTTGGCGGGCAACTTCTTGTGCTGCACCGCTGGTTTGACGATCATTCGAACTGATACGTCCAAACAAAAACAAATCGTTTTCACGTGGCGGCCTAATACGGTCTGTCGGCAAAATAAGGGCTTCGCCGCGTGTTGGCGTGACCAGATGCGCGGTAATGATGATAACCAGCTCTGTTTGGCTGCGCTGATAATCAGAACTGCGGAACAAGGCGCCAAGGACCGGCACATCCGCCAACCAAGGCAGCTGGGCAACATTGTCCAGGAAAGTATCTTCTATCAGGCCAGCAATTGCAAAGCTTTCGCCATCGCGAAGTTCAACCGTTGTTGACGTTTCACGGCGGGTAAAGGCATCAATCGAAAATCCGTCGATGGTAATACCGTTGGTCGGGTCAATCGCCGAGACCGAAGCCTGCAGTTCAAGATTGATCAGATCGCCGTCGATTACCCGTGGTATAAAGTTCAGCTCGATTCCAAAAGGTTTGTATTCAACTGTGGTTGAGCCCAATTCCTGCGAAACAGGCACCGGATACTCGCCGCCTGCCAGAAATTTGGCCTCTTGGCCGGACAATGCGATCAGGTTTGGTTCTGCGAGGGTGCGGACAACGCCCTTTTGTTCCAATGCTTCGAGCAACAGGCCGACCTGAACCGACCCGGCGTTAAAGCCAAACAGAACCGCGCCGACATTTTCGTTGGTGACAGGGATATTGCCGGCCAATGCATTGGTCAAAGATGGTTGGTTGTTTAATGTCCCAATGCCGCCGTTCAAACCCAGATTGCCGCCGGCCGCGTTGCCGCTGAAACCGATAGAGGCACTTAGTGATTTTGCAACATTCCGCTGCATTTCGGCAAACCGAACCTTAAGCATGACTTGCTGAACGCCACCCACGCTCATCAGATTGGAAACCCGCTCGGGGGCATAGCGTTCTGCAAGATCCAGCGCCCGTTGCAGGCGCTGCGTGCTGGATACGGTGCCAGACAGCACGATGCCGTCATTGGCGGTGCGCACTTCGATCTTTTCGCCCGGTAAAATCTGACGCAGGCGTTCTTTGAATTCAGTGACATCGGCGGCTACTCTTACTGTCACGTTGGTGATCAGCCGTCCGGCTGCATCCAGCAATGTCAGTGTGGTCATTCCCGGTGATTTCCCAAGCACATATATAGTGCGGTCCGACAAAGACGAAATATCGGCGATGCCGGGGTTCGCAATACTAAGTTCGGCAAAGGGAATGTCGCTTTCGACAACAACAGCCCGGTTCATCGGCACGTCTAGCGTTGCCTCTGTCCCTTTTTTGACGACACGAAGGGTTTCAGCTTGGGTAATGCCTGTTACTGGACCAAATGCGCCAAATGCGATCGACAGCCCAAACAAAGCTGCCTTGAACGTTTTACTCAATTTCATGTGATCTGCCTCTCCGATCACGCCTCGGTGAAGGGTCTTAGTGCCCCGTCTTTGGGCCACCTTGCCCCAGTTCTGTTTTATTTGCAAGAATCATAGGTTTATGACCGAAAGCGTATGTGGATATGTCGCAACAATCAGGCACGCGAATTTTCTAAATCCGCGTGCCTAATCAACTTTTCAGTCGCTTATCGATGTTTTCAGTCAGAGCAGGGGATCGGGATTTCCATCACTTCGGCGCCACGACGTGTGCGAATTGTGCAAATTCTTTTCTCAATTTTGACCGGAGCGAGCTCTGCTTCGACGATGCCGAGCAGGGCATTCTGATCAATTTCGATAACTGACGCGATGGTTTCGTCCCCGACACCAACCAATGCCAGTGACAAGCGACCGGTGGATTGTGCCTGCACCAATGCCGCCACTTGGGTTGGGGTTGCGGAAACAGTGACTGTCCGGGCGATCAATGCGCCTTCGAGGTCGCCACCAACGCTTTGGTCAACTGCAATCAACGGAACAGCCGATTCAATCAGGCGGGTAATTTCACCGCGGGCCCCTTCTACGGTGCCACGAATGCTGCCGGTCCAATAGACATCAACCCGGTCGCCGGGGCGCAAAAAGCCCGAAACACCGGAGGCGACATCGACGCGGATCGCGAATGCACGCATGCCCGGTGCGAGTTGTGACGTCAGGCCAGCCTCTTCGCCGGGTTCCGTGACTTTGACGGCCATAATGGCCTCGCCTATTTCCATAGGGCGCAGGACAACACGGTCCTTTTTGGCCTCAGGCGGAAAAAGAGCCTCGATTTCTATGAATGCGCCCTCGGGAACCGACACTTGCGGCCACATTACCTGGCGCACGCTGTCTTTGGTCAGGGGTTCGCCATAGCGCAACGCACGTTCAGCAACATAGACCATAACTGTTGGAATGACCTGTTGGTGCTTGCTTTGTTCATTGGCCAGGGCCGACTGGTATTGGGCAATGTAGTTTTTTGCCATCATGACCGCGCCGCCTGCCAAGGCGATTCCGATGATCAAAACCAATCCAAATACCGCTCGCATGTTGTTTCCTTTCCTGTCTCATCCCCAAAAATTTTGGGGGCGGGTATTGTTCCGCATTTCTGCTCAATCACATTGGTACAAGCCAATTGCGGCAAATTCAGGGAGCCGCAAAGACAAATCAGGTCAAATCAACTGACGCCGCAATATAACCAAGAATTATTCAGGGCTTTTGTCAGCCATGTAGTCAGGGCTTTTGTCAGCCATGTAGCTGGACGTTGCAGTGCCCAGTGTCACAGCTTTGTCTGTCATTTGCCCTGCGATAAGAACGACGAGACTGACAATGCCAGCGCATAAGACCACCCAGTCCACCGTGATGGCGCCACTGTCGTCGGTCACGAAATCTATTTTTTTGTAGTGCAACATTGTTTCGATCCTCTTGCTGGCAGCTGTATTGAGGCAACTAGGGCCGCGCCTTTGTTCAAGGCGCGGCCCTAGTATTGCAGTGGCATATTTTGCAATCAGCAAAAGTGAGTTGCCGCTATTAGAGGCTTGGATCTTGAGCGGTGATGAAGGTGCTAGTTGTACCTGTCAGACCAGAAGCACCGGTTTCGATCGAAGTGTAAGCAGCGCCAGCAAGGGCAACAACAGCAGCGGTCAGAACAACCCAGTCAACTGTTACGGCGCCGTCTTCGTTATTGCGAAAGTTTTTGATAAAGTTCATCATAGTTTGTCCCTCCAAAGGATCAGTTTGTTTTCTGTTGACCCCGGTGTCCGTTTGAACCTTGCTCTCTCCTGCGTTGGTCCGTGTCCGCCGTGGCATGCAGCTATATAGCCGGACCCCAATGGCAGCATTGGGGCAAGAAACGAATTTCTTCTGCCCTATTTCATAAAAGCGCATATATATGGCTAACAGATTGATAATATACGAAATAAATAGTGAAAAAGTTGACCTGTTTCGCTCATAGCGATGCAAAACAGAGTCAAATGTGTCAGAAAAGCCAGATTTCAGGTCGGATTTTCTGGATTTGGCGATGTTTTTCCCTGACATTCGCAGAAAAATACGATGAGCAGCGAGGCAGGCCAATGTTTCTGCGTATATTCAAGCGTCTTGGCGTGGTGATAAAACCAGCCAAGGTTTCAAAGCACTCATTTGACTGGCGAGAATCAAATGCATGTGGTGTCTCAACCTTAACCCGCAACTCATTAATATTATGTGTGGGTGTTTGGGCGGTGTTGGCAACCGAGGCCGCGGCCTCAGACAGCGCCTCAGACAGCGCCAAGCCATTTCCTGAGTTTGAGGCCCGCCGGATCAAGCCGCCCACAGCCTCTTCGTCCCAAAAGCGTATCACTATTCAAATTGACCCAGAACAGACTATCCAGCCGCCCGCACCGCAACCAGCCGAGGTCACATCCGATCGGTCGGTGGTGGACAGTCAGTACAGTTGGTTCTGGGAAAAGATATCGCCCGATATGGCGCAATCTGGGCCCGGCAGGCTGTCAGTGGCTCTTGATGTTCTAAGTGGGTCGGGAAAGGTTGCCGCACCTCGGTTGCAGACAATGCTGGAAATTGCCAATGCGCGCGGCATTCCGATTTTGCTCTCTACTATAGACACGCAGGTGTCACCGGCGCTGGTGTTGGCGGTGATCGCGGTGGAATCTGCGGGCAAAGCAGACGCGGTCAGTTCGGCGGGCGCGAAGGGGTTGATGCAATTGATGCCCGCAACCGCCGAACGGTTTGGGGTCACGGACGCATTGGTGGCCGCTGACAACATTGCTGGCGGTGTCCGCTATCTGGATTGGCTGATGCAGAAATTTGACAACGACCCTATACTGGTCTTGGCCGGATATAATGCTGGCGAGGGGTCGGTGCGCAAACATGACGGTGTGCCGCCCTATCCCGAGACCCGCGATTATGTGCCCAAGGTTCTGGCCGCGTTTCAGGTGGCCAAAGGGCTGTGCGCGACGCCGCCCGAACTGATTACAGACGGCTGTGTGTTTGCCCCAATGCAGTAACGATGCAGTAATGTTGTAATAGGTCGCGCCCCGAAACCTGTCCGGGGCGCGTATTATTAAACGATTGTGGCCTTGGTCGCGGCGCGCAATTCGTCTTCGGTTACGCCATCTGCGGTTTCAACGATCTTTAGACCACCTTCGACCACATCCAGAACACCCAGATTGGTAATGATGCGATCCACCACGGCTTTGCCAGTCAGGGGCAGGGTGCATTCGCTCAGTACTTTGCTGTCGCCATGTTTGTTGGTGTGATCCATCACCACAACAACGCGGCCAACACCGGCCACCAAATCCATGGCGCCGCCCATGCCTTTGACGAGCTTGCCGGGAATCATCCAGTTCGCCAAATCGCCATTTTGCGCCACTTCCATTGCGCCCAAAATCGCCATAGCGATCTTGCCACCGCGGATCATGCCAAAACTAAGCGCTGAATCGAAATACGCGGTCTGCGGCAATTCGGTGATGGTCTGTTTGCCCGCATTGATCATGTCGGCGTCAATGTCGTCTTCGGTTGGGAATGGACCCATGCCCAACATACCGTTTTCTGATTGCAGCGTCACCTCGATGCCCTCGGGGATATAGTTGCTGACCAAGGTCGGAATGCCGATGCCCAGGTTCACATACCAGCCGTCTTGCAGTTCTTGTGCGGCACGGGCGGCCATTTGATTGCGATCCCAGGCCATTATGCTGTCCTCACGGTGCGTTGTTCGATACGTTTCTCGTGATCGCCCTGAATGACGCGATGCACATAGATGCCGGGCAGGTGGATCAGATCGGGATCAAGCGTGCCTGTGGGCACGATCTCTTCGACCTCGGCAACACAGATATTGCCACACATAGCAGCAGGCGGGTTGAAATTGCGGGCGGTTTTGCGGAATACCAGATTGCCGGTCTCATCGGCTTTCCAGGCTTTGACGATGGACAGATCGGCAACAATGCCCTCTTCCAGAATATACGTCTCGCCGTTGAAATCTTTGTGCTCTTTGCCGTCGGCGATCACAGTGCCAACACCAGTTTTGGTGTAAAACCCCGGAATGCCACAGCCCCCGGCGCGCATCCGCTCGGCCAATGTGCCTTGCGGATTGAATTCCAGTTCGAGTTCGCCCGACAGATACTGACGCATGAATTCGGCGTTTTCACCGACATACGAGCTTAGCATTTTGCGCACTTGTTTGGTCTGGAGCAGAATTCCGATGCCAAAATCATCGACGCCTGCGTTGTTTGACGCAAAGGTCAGATCTTTGGTGCCGGCTTCTTTGATGGCCTCAAGCAGCAATTCAGGAATGCCGCAAAGGCCAAAGCCGCCCGAGGCAATGAACATGCCATCAAACAGCAAACCATCCAGCGCATCCGTTGCGTTGGCATAGACTTTCTTCATGGAAATCCCTCCTGATCCCGTATTGGGCTTAGTTGTGCCGTGGGGTCAGGAAAGAGTCAATCGGATTGCCGCGCTGCGGCGTACGCTCCTAGCTGTCGATAACGTCAGGGCCATCATCGGCTGGCTTGGTCTTTTTGGCTGGGGTTTTCTTGGACGGGGCCTTCTTTTTCGCCGCGGGTTTCTTGGCGGCGGGCTTTTTCTTTGGCGCAGCTTTTTTACGCGTACCTTTTTTGGCCAGCTTGACGTTAATCAACTCAAGCGCCTGATCCATCGTCAGCGCGTCTGGTTCGATCTCTTTCGGGATTGTCGCGTTGATCTTTTCCCATTTCACGTAGGCGCCGTATTTGCCTTCCATGATACTAACAGGTCCGCTAGAATCCGGGTGTTCGCCCATTTCACGCAGGGTTTTAGCGCCAACACCACGCGCACCACGGCTGGCCACTTTTTCGGCCAAAAGCTGTACTGCGCGGTTCATACCAACAGTAAATACCTCGTCCAGCCCTTCGAGGTTGGCATTGGTGCCGCCGCGTTCAGAGGTGCTGGCCGCGTGTTTGATGTAGGGACCATAGCGCCCGATGTTGGACCAAACCATAATTCCATCTTCGGGATGCGGGCCAATTTCGCGGGGCAGGGACAGCAACATAATTGCCTTGTCCAGTTCAAGTTCCTGCGCGGGCCAGTCTTTTGGCACCGACTGGCGCGGTGGTTTTTTTATCTCTTCGGTCATCGGACCGCGTTGTACATATGGGCCAAACCGGCCTTTGAACACGCGAATTTCGTCGCCCTGATCCTCGCCCAGCAGTTTTCCGTCGGGCGGAATCGCGCCATCTTCTTCGGCACCGGGGGGGCCAAAGGCGCGCGTGTACCGACATTCGGGATAGTTTGAGCAGCCGATAAATGCGCCACCGGACCGCGCCGTGCGCATGCTTAGACGACCGATTTCGCAATTGGGACACAGGCGTGGATCGCCACCATCTTCGGTTGGCGGAAACAAGTGTGGCGCAAGGATGTCGTTGATTTTCTCAAGCACCTCGGTGATGCGCAATTCAGAGGTTTCCGCAATTGCCGCCGAGAAGTCGCGCCAGAACCTGGCAAGGACATCCTTGTAATTGGCCTTGCCCGCGCTGACCTGGTCAAGCTCGTCCTCGAGGCCCGCCGTGAAATCATAGCCGACATATTTGAGGAAATAATTCTGCAGGAATGCCGTCACCAACCGACCCTTATCTTCGGGGATCAGCCGGTTCTTTTCCTTGCGAACATATTCGCGGTCCTGAATCGTAGTGACAACGCTGGCATAGGTTGACGGGCGGCCAATGCCCAGTTCTTCCATGCGTTTGACCAGCGTCGCCTCGGTATATCGGGGCGGTGGCTGGGTAAAATGCTGCTCGGGGGTGATGGATTTTTTGTCGGCAATTTCGCCCACTGAAATCTGTGGCAGGCGACGGTCGTCATCATCGACAACACTATCATCGCGGCCTTCTTCATAGACGCGCAGGAAACCGTCAAACAACATCACCTGTCCGGTGGCACGCATCTCAATCTGGCCATCGCTGCTGGCGATATCAACAGTTGTACGTTCCATCCGGGCGGCGGCCATTTGACAGGCCAACGTGCGCTTCCAGATCAGATCATAAAGCTTGCGCTGATCCGCCTCCATCAACTTTAACGATGCCGCATCGCGTGTCATGTCGGTTGGGCGGATACATTCATGCGCCTCCTGGGCGTTTTTGGCTTTGTTTTTATAGATGCGCGGGCTGGACGGCACATATTCGGCACCAAAGCGATCTGTGATCGCGGTGCGCACCTCGGTTATGGCTTCGGGCGCCATGTCGATGCCATCAGTCCGCATATAGGTAATGTGCCCGGCCTCGTACAAACGCTGCGCCGTGCTCATGGTTTGGCGCGCTCCCATACCAAATTTGCGGCTGGCCTCTTGTTGCAGGGTCGACGTCATGAACGGCGCACTCGGGTTGCGGTTGGCGGGTTTCGCCTCAACTGATTTGATGGTCAGATCGCGCGAGGTGATCGCCTGCACCGCCAGTTCGGCCTGGGTGCCATCGGCAATATCATAGCGGTCAAGTTTTTTGCCGGCCAGAAACGTCAGGCGGGCTTCGTATTCCTGACCACGCGGCGTGCCAAGCATCGCTTTGACCGACCAGAATTCACGGTTGCGAAAGACCTCGATTTCCATTTCACGTTCGACGATCAGGCGCAGAGTGACCGATTGCACGCGTCCGGCCGATTTTGCACCGGGCAGTTTGCGCCACAATACCGGGCTAAGTTTAAAACCAACGAGGTAATCCAAAGCGCGGCGTGCCAAATAGGCCTCGACCAATGGCATGTCGACCTGACGCGGGTTTGCCATGGCTTCGGTCACGGCGGCCTTGGTGATGGCGTTGAATGTGACGCGGCTGACGGGGGTGCCTTTTTTGATCGACTTGCGCTTGGTTAATGTCTCTTGCAGGTGCCAACTGATCGCTTCGCCTTCGCGATCCGGATCCGTCGCGAGGATCAGTTCGCCGTCGAGCGCCAATGCGTCGGCAATGGCTTTGACGTGTTTTTTGCTGTCGCTGCCGACTTCCCATTTCATGTCGAAATCATTGTCCGTGTCAACCGACCCATCCTTGGGCGGAAGGTCGCGAACATGGCCATAAGACGCCAAAACCGTATATCCAGGTCCAAGATACTTGTTGATCGTTTTCGCCTTGGCCGGGGATTCTACAACAACTACAGGCATTTAGATAACTTTCAAGAGGAACAGGGCTGAACAGGTCTATGGCTGCGCTACAAGTGGGGTGCAATAGGAGATTGTCAATCCGTGCGGATTGGGCACATGACTAATGTGAAATTTGTGCCTTTGAACTGGGGAATTCAAGTTAGGGAATAGGCATGAGAGGTTTCATTTTTTTGTGTGTGGTCCTGTTCGGCGGCCCTTTGACGGTGCAAGACTAGGGCGCGCCCGCGCGAGGGACAGCAACCCGGTCGGCGTTTGCAGTGGTCTCTGTTCAACGACCCAGCGGCAAGCCCATTGACCTTCGCAGCAACCCCGGGTTTCAGCGCCGAGCGCTTGACCCGGATTTCTTTGATGGCATGCCGATACAGGCCTTGTACCAAAAATCCGGGTCGACCTGGGTCGCGGTGCATTGGGCGTTGGGGGCGACTGATGTCTGGTATTCCCAGGCTGTTTTTTGTCCGAACTACTACGATGTGATTTCCGATGTCTGCGGTTGAACGTTAACTGGTCAGAGACAACAAGCCACCCGATTGACGCGAGATTTTACCGTCCAGTTCCAGATCAACCAAAGCCGGGGCGATGCTGCCGGCACTCACGTCCAGATCGCGAATCAGCTGGTCTTCGGCAACCGGGGACGGGCCGAGGCGGGACAGAATCTGTTGGTGCAATGCCGCCGTCTGTCTGAGCGTGCGTTTTTGCGCCCGTTTCTGCGGCACTGGCAACGGCAGGTCGGCCTGAAGCGGTTCGGGGTCCGGTTGTTCAACGGGAAGGGCGGCGATCACATCGTCGGCGTTGCGCACCAATGTGGCGCCATCGCGGATCAGCATGTTGCAGCCAGAGGCGCGGGCATCAAAGGGATGGCCAGGGACAACCAACACGTCACGCCCCTGATCCAATGCATCGCGTGCGGTGATCAGGCTGCCGGATTTGGCGGCGGCCTCAACCACGATAACGGCCTGCGCCAAACCGGATATGATCCGGTTGCGGGTCGGGAAATGCCGCGCTTGCGGGGATTGGCCCATGGCTTGTTCCGAAACACGCAGACCCTGTTGCGCAATATCATACGCCAAAGCGGTGTTTTCGGACGGGTAAATAACGTCGACACCGCCCGCCATTACCGCAATTGTGCCGGTTTTCAGGGCCGCGATATGGGCCGCTGTATCAATGCCACGGGCCAACCCGGACACGATGGTAAATCCCTTGCCGCCCAGATCATGCGCCAATGCCCGCGCCATACGGGTGCCCAAGGACGACGCATTTCGCGCGCCAACAAGGGCGATCAGTGGCCGGTTCAACAGCGATACATCGCCAATTACCCATAGCATCGGTGGGGCATCAGATATTTTAGCCAATGATTGGGGATAGTCGGCCGAACCCAGACACAAAAGTTGCGCTTTGGCAGCCCTTGCGGCCTTGAGTTCGGCCTCTATTACACCGGATGGGCATATTTCATACCTGTCTATTCCGGCAGCACGCGCCACTTCGGGCAACGCCATAAGCGCATTCTGCGCTGTTGAGTGTTCGGCCATGAGGCGGTGAAATGTTGCTACACCAACCCTGCGCGAACGCAAAAGACGAAGCCACGCGAACCGATCTTCTTCCGTGGTGGGTGGAGTGGGGGGGTGAGTGGAAGAAATGTGTTCCTCGGTCATCCGTAGCTCCGTCTAATTGCCTCATCTGTTTAGGCCCGACTCGGTTAACGAGTGATGAATCAAATCCGATTAATCGCAAGTTTTCCGAAAATTAGATTCAGACGCGCGCTTTCACAGGCAACGATCCGGTTCTACGTTGCGGACCCGCCCACAGTTAAACCATCCATCAGCACAGTTGGCTGGCCGACCCCAACAGGCACCCATTGGCCTTGTTTGCCGCAATTGCCCATGCCCGGGTCCAGCATCATGTCGTTGCCAAGCGCACGGATTTGTTTCAACGCGGTGGCACCGTCCCCGATCAGGGTGGCGCCTTTGACCGGTGCGCCGATTTTGCCGTTTACGACCCGGTAGGCCTCGGTGCAGGAGAACACGAATTTGCCATTGGTGATGTCAACCTGACCGCCGCCAAAGCCGACCGCATAGATGCCGTCCTTGATCTCAGCCACCAGATCGGTTGGTTCGGCATCTCCGCCCAACATATAGGTATTGGTCATACGTGGCATCGGTGCGTGGGCAAAGCTTTGCCGCCGTCCGTTGCCCGTTGGTTCAACGCCCATCAGCCTGGCGTTTTGGCGGTCCTGCATCAGGCCAACCAGAATTCCGTCTTCGATTAATACATTGCGCTGTGACGGGGTGCCTTCGTCGTCGACCGTGATTGAGCCGCGCCGATCCGGGATGGTGCCATCATCCAGAACGGTAACGCCGCGCGCCGCGATCTGTTTACCCATCAGGCCGGCAAATGCGCTAGAGCCTTTGCGGTTGAAATCACCCTCAAGGCCGTGGCCGATTGCTTCGTGCAGCAAAATTCCGGGCCAGCCTGGGCCCAGAACCACCTCCATCACGCCAGCCGGGGCTGGGACGGCGTCAAGATTAACCGTGGCAATGCGAAATGCTTCGCGGGCTTTGGCCTGCCAGTCCGCCGGATCAATCAACCCATCAAAGCCGATCCGGCCACCACCTCCGGCAGAGCCGCTCTCACGGCGACCGTTCTGTTCAAGAATCACCGACACGTTGATCCGCGTCATCGGGCGCACATCACGCACAACCACGCCATCGGCGCGCAGGATTTCAATTTCTTGCAAAGACGCCGCAAGGCTTGCCGAAACTTGTACCACGCGTGGATCAAGATCGCGGGTAAAGGCGTCAATCTCGCGGAGGGTTTCGATTTTTACCGGGAAAGACAGGCCCGAAATCGGGTCTTCGTCAGTGTATAGCCGGGTATTGGTGGGTTTTGGCCCATCCGCCCATGTACCGCCACCATCGCCAACAGCCAAACGCGCGGTTTCGGCGGCGCGGGTCAATGCGGCGGCGGACAGATCGGTTGAATGGGCGTATCCGGTGACTTCGCCTCGCACGGCACGCAGACCGAATCCCTCGGATGCATCATAACTGGCAGTGCGCAAGCGCCCGTCGTCAAACACTAGGGCCTCTGATTTGCGTCGTTCCACGAATAATTCGCCATCATCGGCCCCCGCAAGCGCCGATTGCAGTGTTTTTAATGTCTCATCCATCGGCAAAGCCGACTCAAACGGGCGAAAATCGGCATGTTTCATGTTGTCGTGGTCCCATTCTTTGATCTAAATCAGGAAAAGCGTCCGTTTGACGCAAGCTTATGGCTTTATCTGATAGCCGGAATATGATTTTTAGCCTCAACAAAGACAATGGGGCTTTGCTGTTTTGTGACGGCTACCCGAAATAAAAGAATAACGCGATCAACCGATCAGGACATAACATGAAGAATGCTTTGACTCTCTCGGGTCTTTTCGCCGCCCTTTCCGCCCTGCCCGCGATGGCACAAGACGGCCTGCAGGGTCTTGAGGTCATTGGTAAGCCGATTGACGGGCTGATGGGCTTTCAGCCACCTGCGACCCAGCTGGCCCACCAGATGCAATGGCTGGACGGGTTCATTCTGGTGATCATCACCGCGATCTGTGTGTTTGTGACCGCGCTTATGCTGTATATCGTTGTGCGGTATAATCGTAAGGCGAATCCAACGCCCGCAAGCTTTACCCACCATACGACAGTCGAGATCGCCTGGACCGTGCTGCCAATTATCATATTGATTGGCATTGGCGCCTATTCGCTGCCAGTTCTGTTCAACCAGCAGGAAATACCCAAAGCCGATATCACCATCAAAGTCACCGGAAACCAGTGGTATTGGGGCTATGAATATGTGGATCACGAGTTCGGCTTTGAAAGCTTCCTGCTGGAAAAAGAGCAGTTGGCCGAATACGGCTATGCCGAGGACGAATATTTGCTGGCGACAGACACCGCCGTTGTTGTGCCTGTAGGTTCAACGATTGTTATGCAGGTAACCGGCGCTGATGTGATCCATTCCTGGACCATCCCGGCGTTTTCGGTAAAGCAAGATGGCGTTCCGGGCCGTTTGGCGGAACTGTGGTTCAATGTTGAACGCGAAGGCGTCTATTTCGGTCAGTGCTCTGAGCTTTGCGGCAAGGATCACGCCTATATGCCGATCACCGTAAAAGCGGTCAGCCAAGAGGTCTATGACGAATGGCTGAAAGGCGCGATCGAGGAATATGCCGGAACCGCACAGCCAGTCGCTGTGGCCTCGAACTAAACAGGTGGGGTGCGCAAAATGCGCACCCCACAACCTAAACCGTAGGAGGCGCATTTTGCGCACCTGACATTGGGAAAACACTGATGAGCGACGCCAGTTACACCAGCAATATCCACGAAGACGAAGCCAGCTTTGGTGACTATTTTGCCCTGCTTAAACCGCGGGTGATGTCATTGGTTGTGTTTACCGCCTTTGTTGGCCTGTTGGCGGCGCCGGTTTCGGTGCATCCGATGGTTGGCTTTTGTGCGATTCTGTTCATTGCGGTGGGCGGCGGCGCTTCGGGCGCGCTGAACATGTGGTGGGATGCTGATATCGACCGGATCATGCGTCGAACCAAAAACCGGCCTATTCCGTCGGGCAAAGTACGTCCCGAAGAGGCGTTGGCCCTTGGTCTGACTCTGGCTGTGTTTTCCGTGGTCATGCTGTCACTGGCAACCAATATTCTGGCCGGGGCAATGCTGGCCTTTACCATATTCTTTTACGTCGTCGTCTATTCCATGTGGCTGAAACGCCTGACCCCGCAGAACATCGTTATTGGCGGTGCCGCGGGTGCGTTTCCTCCGGTTATCGGCTGGATTGCGGCCACCGGGTCGATGTCGTTTGAGCCTTGGCTGATGTTTGCCATCGTCTTTATGTGGACGCCGCCGCATTTCTGGGCTTTGGCGTTGTTCATGCGTTCCGATTATGACGATGCGGGGGTGCCGATGCTGACCGTGACCCATGGCCGTCGTGTCACACGGGTGCATATCATTGTCTATACGGTGTTGCTGGCGATTCTGGCCATTGGCGCCGGGTTCTCGAGCATTGGCGGGCCGTTTTATCTGGTGGTGGCTGTGATGCTAAACGCCATGTTCATATGGGGTGCGGTGAAAATCTGGCGCCGTGACGAGGGCATGTCTGAGGCCGATAATTTCGCCACTGAACGCGCGTTTTTTCGCCTGTCGCTTTGGTATCTGTTTGCACATTTTGGTGCGATCCTGGCCGAAGTCGGCCTGCATAATTTTGGCCTGGGAGGTTGGGCATGAGCCTGAAACCAACACATGAATTACATCAACGTCGGCTGAGCCGCAATGTTGGCCTTGGTCTGGTGCTGGCCTTTCTGGTCGCCATCATCTTTGGGCTGACAGTGGTCAAAGTCACCAGCAACGGGTTTAAATTTCCTGCCGCAGTGGGCCAGAACTAATGGGAATGTCAGGCCAGAAAAAAACCGTGATCCAATTGGTCAGTGTTGTCTTTGTGATGGGCGCTTTGTCCTGGGCTTCGGTGCCGTTTTACAACTGGTTCTGCAGTGTGACCGGCTTTGGTGGCGTGACGCAGGTTGCTGAAACCGAGTCAGATGAAATTCTGGACCAAACCATAACGATTCGCTTTGACGCCTCTTTGTCGCGTGACATGCCGTGGGAATTCAAACCTGTGGTACGCGAGATGGAAATGCGGATTGGCGAAACCGGATTGGCGTTCTATGAGGCCTATAACCCCACAGACCGCCCCGTAGCAGGGGCCGCCAGTTATAATGTTACGCCTTATTCTGCAGGCGCATTTTTCAATAAGATCCAGTGTTTTTGCTTTGACGAACAATTGTTGCAACCGGGCGAGCGGGCAATGATGCCGGTGACTTTCTTTGTCGACCCGGAAATTGTGACTGACCGTGACGGAAAATATGTGCATACGATCACGCTTTCGTACACATTTTATGAAACTGATTTGCCCGAGGGCTATGCCGCCCTTGATCAGATCCAAGAAACCAATATGAACTAGGCCAACAGGCAGAGGGACGCTGAAATGGCGCATGAGAAGAACCACGATTACCACATTCTAGCCCCATCCATTCACCCATTTGTTGGTGCAGTTTCGGGGTTTGTTATGCTGCTTGGCGCAGTGCTGTGGATGCACGGCAGCACAGCCTATGTTTGCCTGATCGGCTTGGCTGGCGTGTTGTACACCATGTACGCATGGTGGTCCGAAGTTGTGACCGAAGGCAACCAAGGCGACCACACCGAAGTTGTCCGTATCGGCCTGCGTTATGGGTTTATCCTGTTCATTACCTCTGAGGTAATGTTCTTTGCTGCATGGTTCTGGTCGTTCTTTAAACACGCGATCTATCCGATGCAGGACTATGTCGGCTCAACTTATATTCCGCCAGACATTCACCCGGTTGACGCGCTGCACCTGCCGTTGATGAACACGCTGGTTTTGCTGTTGTCGGGCTGTGCTGTAACATGGGCGCACCATGAACTGGTCCATGGTAATAACCGCAAAGCACTGATCCAGGGTTTGGCGCTCTCGATCGTTCTGGGTGTGGCATTTACCGGACTGCAGGCCTTTGAGTATGTTGAATTACTGCTGCATGATGGCTGGACCTTTGGTCAGGACGTCTATTATTCCAACTTCTTCATGGCCACAGGCTTCCACGGCTTTCACGTTCTTATCGGGACGATCTTTCTCGGGGTCTGTCTGATCCGTGCGATCAAAGGTGACTTTACACCCGGTCAACACGTCGGGTTTGAAGCCGCAGCATGGTATTGGCACTTTGTTGACGTGGTTTGGCTGTTCCTGTTCTTTGCCGTTTACCTCTGGGGCGCACCGGCTTGATCCATTGCCCGAACGTTTGCGGTTGAAAAACCGCAAACAAATTGTATCAAGCAAAGCGCGCAACACTCTTGCGCGCTTTTCCTTTTGGTCAAAGGTCCGCCCCTTATGCGCCGCGTTCTCTTCCTGATAATCTTTGGCATCGCGGGCACCGCAGTGCTGCTGTCTCTGGGGCTTTGGCAGGTGCAGCGACTGACGTGGAAACAGGGCGTCATTGCCGAGATCGAAGCACAGATAGGTGCCGATCCAGTGGCCCTGCCTGCCGAGCCTGACCCGCAGTCCGACAAATACCTGCCAGTTTCAGTTACCGGAACCAT
Source organism: Granulosicoccus sp. (assembly GCA_047623555.1). Classification (GTDB taxonomy): domain Bacteria; phylum Pseudomonadota; class Alphaproteobacteria; order Rhodobacterales; family Rhodobacteraceae; genus NORP181. Next base: position 17,261 of record JBLHMP010000003.1, on the reverse strand, counting down.
TGAGCCGGGCGAGTTGCACGTGCTGGTATCGCTGAAACAGGTCGGCGCCGGGTATCGCATTATCGCGCCGTTTCTAACCAACGATGGCCGTCGCATCCTGCTGGATCGCGGCTTTGCCAAAGCCGTAAATAGATCCGCCGACCGCAGCATTGGCCCGGCGACGATCACTGGCAATCTGCACTGGCCGCAGGAAATCGACAAATACACCCCTGAGCCGGATGCTGAGACATGGTTTGCCCGCGATGTGCCCGCGATGGCCGCCGCATTGGACACATTACCAATCCTGTTGATTTCAGTGACCAAAACTGACGAAAAAATTATACCATTACCCGTCGACACCAGCCGCATACCAAACGATCATCTGAACTATGCGATCACCTGGTTTTCGCTTGCCCTGATCTGGGCCGCTATGACTGCCTACTTTATGTGGCGCACCCGCGCGTCCGCTCAATCCACCCGACCCAAAGGCCAAGAGACATGAAATACATCTCAACCCGCGGCAACGCCCCCGCGCTGAATTTTGAAGACGCCATGCTGACCGGGCTGGCCCGTGACGGCGGTCTTTATGTCCCGGATTCCATTCCACAACTAAGCCACGCCGACATCGCCGCCATGTCCGGCCTAAGCTATGAGGAAATCGCCTATCGCGTTATGCGCCCGTTCATCGGCGACACCTTTAGCGATGACGGATTTCGCGACATCATCAAACGCGCCTATGGCGGTTTTGACCACGCCGCCCGTGCGCCATTGGTGCAGCTGGATAACAACCATTTCCTGTTAGAGCTGTTTCACGGTCCAACGCTGGCGTTCAAAGATTTTGCCATGCAGCTTATCGGTCAGTTGTTTCAGGATGCACTCGGGCGTCGTGGTGAACGGGTGACCATCATCGGGGCGACCTCTGGCGACACCGGATCGGCGGCGATCGAGGCCTTTCGCGGCTTGGACAATGTTGACGTCTTTATCATGTACCCACATGGCCGCGTCTCCGAAGTACAGCGCCGCCAGATGACCACACCCACCGAATCCAACGTGCATGCTTTGGCGGTGGATGGTGATTTTGATGATTGCCAGGCGCTGCTCAAGGACATGTTCAACGACTTTGAATTCCGCGACACCGTCAAAATGGCTGGCGTCAATTCGATCAACTGGGGCCGGGTGCTGGCGCAGGTGGTGTATTACTTTACCTCGGCGGTATCGCTAGGCGCGCCGCATCGGCCGGTTAGTTTCACTGTGCCCAGCGGCAATTTCGGTGACGTTTTCGCGGGCTACATTGCCCGTCGCATGGGCCTGCCGATTGAGCAGTTGGTTGTTGCCACCAACCACAACGACATTCTGCACCGCTGTATCAGTGGGCAGGGCTATCACATCGGCAAAGTACAGCCGTCGATTAGCCCGTCGATGGACATTCAGGTCAGCTCAAACTTTGAGCGGGTGTTGTTTGATGCCTACGGGCGCGATGGCAAAGCCGTGACCCAGTTGATGGACGAGCTGAAAAACGGCGGCTTTACCGTCAGCCAGGGCGCTTTGCAGGTCTTGCAGGAAAACTTTGCCTCAGATAGTGTCTCTGAAGAGCAAACCACCGCCAGTATTTTGGCAACGCTGAAATCCAGCGGCGAACTTCTGTGTCCGCATTCTGCCGTCGCAGTCAAAGTGGCGCAGGATATGCGCGATGCGTCGGTGCCGATGATCACGCTGGCCACAGCGCACCCGGCGAAATTCCCGGTGGCTGTCGAGGATGCAACAGGTGTGTTTCCGCCCCTTCCCCCGCGCATGTCTGATCTATATGACAGACCGGAACGGCTGACCCGGATTGCGTGTGATCTGGCAGCGATTGAGTCTCATATCAAAGGGCATACCGCCAAGTGACAGTACAACAACATCAACTGGCCAATGGCTTTCGCATCGTCAGCGAGAACATGCCCGGACTGAAATCTGCCGCCATCGGCATCTGGATCGGCGCCGGTGGCCGCCACGAACGCATCGAGCAAAACGGCATTGCCCATTTTCTTGAGCATATGGCGTTTAAGGGCACCAAAACCCGCAGTGCGCTGCAGATCGCCGAGGCGATCGAGGATGTGGGCGGCTATATCAACGCCTATACCAGTCGCGAAGTCACCGCCTATTACGCGCGGGTTCTGGAAAATGACGTGCCGCTGGCGATAGATGTTATTTCGGATATCGTGCTGAACCCGGTGTTTGACCCCGCCGAAATTGAGGTTGAGCGTGGGGTGATTTTGCAGGAAATCGGTCAGGCGCATGACACGCCGGACGATGTGATTTTCGACTGGCTGCAGGAAGAAAGCTATCGCGATCAACCGTTGGGGCGCACTATTTTGGGGCCAACCGAACGGGTCAGTTCGTTTTCACGCGATGATTTGTCGGATTTTGTTGGCGAACATTATGGCCCGGGTCAGATGATTCTGTCGGCCGCTGGGGCGGTGGATCATGATGTATTGGTGCGCACGGCTGAGGCCTTGTTTGGTCATCTCAAAGCCAAACCTATCGGAAAAGTTCTGCCCGCCCGCTTTGTTGGCGGCGAAATGCGTAAAACCAAAACGCTGGAACAGGCGCATTTTGCACTGGCGATGGAAAGCCCGGGCTATCGCGATGATGCGATCTATATCGCGCAGATATATGCCAGTGTTCTGGGCGGCGGCATGTCCAGCCGACTGTTCCAAGAGGTGCGTGAATCGCGCGGGCTGTGTTATACCATTTTCGCGCAGGCCGGCGCCTATTCTGACACCGGCATGACCACGGTCTATGCCGGCACCAGTGCCGATCAGATCGGTGAATTGGCCAACATCACCATTGATGAAATGAAACGTGCCGCCAGCGACATGAACCCCGAAGAGGTCGCCCGCGCCCGCGCCCAGATGAAGGCCGGCATGTTGATGGGGCTGGAGAGCCCGTCAAACCGCGCCGAACGGCTGGCGCGACTGGTGCAAATTTGGGATGACGTTCCGCCGCTTGAGGACACAATCGCGCGCATTGATGCGGTTACCACCAGTGCCGTGCGTGATTTTGCCGAAACCATTGCGGCAACCGCCCCTGCGGCGCTGGCGCTTTATGGCCCGATTGAGGATGCGCCATCGTTGGCCGAACTGCAGGAGAGGCGCGCCGCCTGATCGAAACAAGATGCTGCTAACCAGACGTAAACTGAAGATCGAGACCCAGCGGCTGACTTTGCGGCCGCCGGGTCATGCCGATTTTCGCACTTGGGCTGCGTTGCGGCTTGCCAGTCAGGATTACCTGACCCAATGGGAGCCGATCTGGGCCAATGATCACCTAAGTCGCAAGGCGTTTACCAACCGGGTGTATTGGGCACAGCGATCCATTTCCAATGGCGCGGCGGTGCCTTTGTTCCTGTTTCGTCGCACCGATCAGGCCTTGCTGGGTGCGATCACGTTGGACAATATTCGCCGTGGGCCATCGCAGGCCGGAACGCTCGGCTATTGGACTGGCGAGGCCTTTGCGCGGCAAGGCTATATGCGCGAAGCCATCGGCGCGGTGCTGCACCATGCGTTCACACAGCTTGATCTAAGCCGGATCGAGGCCGCCTGCCTGCCGGAAAACGCCGCCTCGCGCGGGTTGCTGGAAAAGTCCGGGTTCAAATACGAAGGCGTTGCCCAGTCCTATCTGCAAATAGACGGGCGCTGGCGCACGCATGTTCTGTATTCGGCCCTACGCAGCGACCGGCGCGGCAAAACCGACGCCGGTTAATTGCCCCTAGGCCAGTGCCGTTTCCGACAGGATGACCAGCGGTCGATCTGATGTTTCGTCCAATGCCACCGCTAGCCCTGCGGCCCCGGATGGCGTCGTTGAAAACCCGGCGTTTTTGGCCGCAACAACAGCTGAATGCGCCTGAGCTTCGGAGATCGTCACAAACCGGTCTGCCGTTTCGCGCAGAACCTCAAACGCCAGCATCGACGCGTCTTTACAATCCAGTCGTCCCATGTCCGAAACCTGACCGCTGACAGTGACCAGTTTTCCGGCGGCGACACTTTGGGCGATACAGGGCGCGGCCTCGGGTTCGACGATAATAATCTCGGGCTGCTCCTGCCAATTCTGCCGGATCATATAGGCGATGGCGGCGGCCAATCCACCGACACCGGCCTGCAGGTAAACCTGACTTGGCCATGCACCGCTTGCCTCAAACGTGGCGCGCATTTCTTCGGCCATGACGGTGTAACCCTCCATGACAAATTGTGGCGCTTGGGTGTAGCCGGGCCATGAACCGTCGGCCAGATGAATGCCGCCGCTTTGATCGGCATCGGCAATCGCGACCACGATGCTGGCCTCATAAGTCTCACCAGAGCGCACGACTTCGGCGCCTTTGGCGCGCAGGCGGCTGGCGAATTCTTCGGGCACAGGCGCGGCCAGATGCACCCGCGCGCGGGCGCCAAACAATGCCGCCCCGGCGGCAACGGCCATGCCATGATTACCGGCACTGGCGCAAATAAACGTCAGGGTTTTGGCGACGTTGCGCACCGGCTCTGTTAGGAAATCCGCCGCTACGATGGGCGCGCCAAAGGCCTGTTCAATCAATCGGGCAACCGCGTAAACCCCGCCCAATGCCTTGAACGCGCCAAGGCCCATTCTGCGGCTTTCGTCTTTGATCAAAACCTGGCGGTTTTGGATTTGTGCCGCAATCAATGGCGTCGGCGTATAAATCGGGCAGGCCTTGAGCAGGGCCAAGGGACGCGATGGATCAAATGTTGGCATGTCTGTCATTTTGGATGGCTACCGTTAAAGTTTGGGCGAATGTTTGGCATTTTTACACAATAATTAATCGCTGCCAAGCGGGCAGAGTTCTGTTGACAGTTTGGGCGCGGAGCGGCTCAGTAACAGTGACAAAATACAGGAACCGTTATGACTGAGAAACCTGCCGACGATCTGTCCAACCTGACCCTACAAGCCGTGCGCGCCCGGTACGCTGAATTATCCGACGCAATCGTGCAGACGCCAATGGTACGGGCCTCATCGCGGTTGATGGATGATACATTTGGCGGCGAATTTTACCTGAAACTTGAATGTTTTCAGCATACTGGAACGTTTAAGGCGCGCGGCGCGCTGTCTGTGGCCCGCACCATTTCGCAGGCCGATCTGGCCAAGGGTATCACCGCTGCAAGTGCGGGAAACCACGCCATTGCAGCGGCTTGGGCGGCGCGGCATGTTGGGGCTCATGCCAAGGTCGTGATGCAAAGCGCGGCCAATCCGTTTCGCGTGGCAATGGCCAAGGCCGAGGGGGCAGAGCTGATCATCATGGACGGTGGCGTGGCGGTTATTGGCGAGGCCCAGCGACTGGCCCGCGACGAGGGCCGCACATTTATTCATCCGTTTGAGGGCATCAATACCACGCTCGGGTCCGCCGGGGTTGGCGTGGAAATGATGCAATCGGTACCTGATCTGGATGCCGTCATCGTGTCCGTGGGCGGTGGCGGCCTGATCAGCGGCGTGGCGTCCGCCATCAAACTGATCAATCCAGATTGTGCGGTTTACGGGGTGGAACCACAGGGGGCGGATTCTATGTCGCGCAGTCTGGCGCAAGGTGCGCCGGTGACGCTTGATAGGCTTGATACCATCGCCGACAGCCTGGCGCCGCCAATGGCATTGCCTTTTAGCTTCTCGGTGGTTCAGCGTTATGTCGATGACATCGTGACGATTTCAGATGACCAGATTTGCGCCGGAATGGTGATCGCGCAAGAACATTGCAAACTTGCGGTTGAACCCGCCGCTGGGGCGGCGCTGGCGGCTGCGTTTGGGCCGCTACGGGCGCGACTTATGGGCAAGCGGATTGGCGTGCTGATTTGCGGCGCCAACATTGACCACGCCACATACGCCCAATTACTGACGCGCGGGGCTTTGGCGGTTTCGGCGCTGACCGGCAGATAAAACATCTGGGGCGTATTTTTACAGAGCCGTCTGAAATGATCCGGTGCCCGGTGCTGCTGCAACCACGTTTGTTGATTGATACGGTATGATCTGGCTTGCGTTAGCCCTGGTCTGTGGGTCATGAAATGGCATGACTTTGATTCCCGCCGACGATCTTTTCGCCGCGCAGCTGCGCGATATTGTAAATACGGATGTTTTGCGCCCGGTTGAGCCGCGCTATCTGGAAGAGCCGCGCGGGCTTTATGCCGGACAAGCCGGGCTTTTGGCGTTGCCACGCAACGTCGATGATGTGGCGGCACTGGTCCGGGCTGCAAATGCGGCGCGGGTTGGGGTTATTCCCTACGGCGGTGGCACCGGATTGGTGGGCGGGCAGGTCGCCCCGGATGGGCCATTGCCATTGATTATATCGCTGGAACGGATGTCGGCCATCCGTGCGGTTTATGCCGAAGAAAACATAATGGTGGTCGAGGCGGGGGCGATACTGGCGGATGTTCAGGCGGCGGCGTTGGATCACAACCGGCTGTTTCCGCTATCGCTGGCCTCAGAGGGTTCGGCGCGGATTGGTGGCAATCTGTCGACCAACGCGGGTGGGGTGAATGTGCTGCGTTATGGCAATACGCGCGATTTATGTCTGGGTCTTGAGGCGGTATTGCCGGACGGCCGGATATGGAATGGGCTGTCGCGATTGCGCAAAGACAACACCGGTTATGATTTGAAAAACCTGCTGATTGGGGCCGAGGGGACGTTGGGGATTATCACCGCGGCCTCGCTAAAGCTCGCACCGATCCCGGCGGCCACTGGCACGGCGCTGATGGTGGTGCCGTCACCACAGGCGGCGCTGGATTTGTTGGGGCTGGCAAGGGCGCAGATCGGCGACGGGATCAGCGCGTTTGAATTGATTGATGGGCAGGGGCTGGCATTTTTGACGGAAACCATGCCGCAGGTGCGCCAACAGTTTGGTGAGCGCCCGCATTGGTATGTGTTGATTGAGGTTGGGCTGGCCAAAGGCTTAGAGCCAGAAGAGGCGCTCGCTGATTTTTTTGAGGTGGCCCTTGAGGCCGAAATCGTCAGCGATGGGCTGATTGCACAGTCGCAGGCGCAGCGCGCCGAATTTTGGAATGTGCGCGAACAAATCCCTGAGGCCAATCGGCGGATTGGATCCGTGGCCAGCCATGACGTGTCGATCCCGATCAGCCTTATTCCAAAGTTTATTGAGCGCGCGACTGATGTCGTGGCTGGCATCGGTACGTTTCGGGTGAATTGTTTTGGCCATCTTGGCGACGGCAACCTGCATTTCAACATATTCCCACTGATCGGTCACAACCGGTCAGAGTATGGCCCGCAGGGCGGCGAAATCAAACGAGCGCTGCATGATTTAGTGAACGAAATGGACGGATCGGTCAGCGCCGAGCATGGCATTGGCCGTATGAAGGTTGACGATCTGGAACGTTATGGTGACCCGGTTGGGCTTGAAGTGATGCGGGCGATCAGGGGCGTGCTTGACCCGAATGGTATCATGAACCCTGGTGCGGTGCTGCGCGCCTGACGGCGCGGTCTTTTAGCCTCCGGCGCAGAACGGGCAGAAGCCCGGAACAAAAGAAGAGTTTAATCGCCTTCAAATGTACAGAGTGCATGCACATCCATCGCCATGTTTTCCAGCACTTTACGCCCGCCCAGATCGGGCAGGTCGATGACAAAGGCGCAGCTGATAATTTTACCGCCCAGTTGTTCGACCAGTTTGATACCGGCGGCGGCGGTGCCCCCTGTGGCCAGAAGATCATCGACCATCAGAATGACTTCGCCGGGTTGGATGGCGTCGTCATGGATTTCCATGGTCGCCTGACCGTATTCCAACGTGTAATCCTGACTGAGTGTGGCGCCGGGCAGTTTGCCCTTTTTGCGGATCGGCACAAAGCCGACGCTAAGTTGGTGGGCAATGGCACCGCCAAGGATAAAGCCGCGCGCCTCAAGGCCGACAACTTTGTCGATGCGCATGCCGGCGTAGGGGTGCAACAACTGGTCAATCGCCATGCGAAACCCACGTGGATCGGCGAACAGGGTGGTTACATCGCGGAACATTATGCCTTTGTGGGGAAAGTCGACAATGGTGCGGATGTACTCACGGACAGTGCGGTGGTCGGGCATCGGGCGGCTCCTGCCATTTGGGTCACAGGGTTAGGGGTTTGACCGATAGGCGATGTGGTTGCAAGGACGTTTCAGGTCGGGCGGCGCAGGAGTGCGGTGGCCAGCCCCATGCCAATCAATGCAACGCCGCCCGTTCGGGTTAACCCGGTGATCACCGAGGGGCGGGCGATGGTGCTGCGCAAACGATCCGCCAGCAGCGCGTAGGCCAGCGCGTTCAGTGTTGCCAGCCCAACAAATGTTGCGATCAGGATGGCGAATTGCGGCATCAGTGGCGTGCCCGGGGTCAGGAATTGCGGTACAAAGGCGATGAAGAATGCGATGGATTTGGGGTTTAGTGCCGTTACCGCCGCGGCATGGCCAAACACCCCACGTGCGGTCACATCGCGCCCGGTTGTGATGCTGTCCAACCCAGCCGACGGCGCGCTGCGCAGCAGTTTGACGCCCAGCCAGATCAGATAGGCGGCCCCGACCCATTTCAGCACTACAAACAAGGTTGCGGAGGCCATCACCAAAGCACCAAGGCCGACAAGCGAGGCGGTCATAGCGACCAGATCGCCAAGCGCAACCCCGGCGGCGGAGGCAAGTGCGACGCTGCGGCCCTTGGATAGGGCATAGCTGAGCACCAGCAGGATTGTCGGGCCGGGGATCATCAGCAAAACCACTGAGGCGGCAACGAAGGTAAGCCAGAGATCGAAAGGCATGGGGCAGGCTCCTAATTGAGGTGTCTGTGAAACAAAAATATAGTCAGCGCAGTGCGTACAGAACTATCTGTGGGGCCCGGCGTTTCGGTATCTTGTCAGTGGAATTTCTTGCACATTTTTCCGCTTGGAATTGTGGGTATGGGCGGGAACGTAGTTACGGTTAATTCAGCCAGGAATTGTGAAATAGACAATATGTCCCTAAGAGAAACAGTCACGCCCAGATATGATTTTTGGGAATTTTCAAATGAAAAGAGGCGAAAAATATTCGCTTTATGGCGGTATTTCATACCTTTTCGCGGCCCCTGTGCCATAGAAATGTTCGTCATTTTGTGTATTGTATTATCACCTAATTAGATCAGGATAAGCAATATGAATATCCTAACTATTGCCCTTTTGGCCACGTTTCTAATAGTCCCATCAATCGCCAGCGCCAGCCCGGCAGGGTACTAAAATTGCGGTGGCACGCTCTGTTGTCCGAACTGAGGATGGGCAAATAAAAAAGCGATTTTTGATGATTGCAGGCGTTGTTATTGCCTTTACTGCGGGATTTTACCCGCGCGACATCTTGTTGACGACAACAGACGACGATTTCAGATACCAGGTGATGCTAATTCCCGCCAAAGAACTGACGGCACCGTTGCCCGGCAAAAACTATGCTAGAGCTATGGATACTGAGTATTTTGATCCGGTGTCGATTTGTTCAAAACAAGTTGAAACCAATTTTTCGCCAAAAGTGAATTTTTCTGGCGTTAATGTCATTGGCGTTGCATTTAATAATGCATTGGATGCAACTTCGTTTTTGTTGAGCAGTAAGGTGACTAATTGGGTGAAAGTGGAGGACCCAAGTAAGGATTGGAAAATGTCCGTAATGGCCCGAATGGAATACGGGATATTTGAACGCGACTGTTGGACCGCAATTGAAGAAAGGCTCAGAGATCCAAATATTCAGGTGTTCACCGTCACCAATGTTTACTTTGAGGGGCGAAGGGCAATCCAATCCGAAAATGGTTCTGTTTGAGGAAAATTCCATTGTCATAGACGGTTGTGAACAACAGGATAGTTGTCGAAACCACGTGAACCTTGCCTCTGTCGCTCGTGATAGCTGGCTGGCGTGGGCCAAAGGCTGGATCGTCAATATTTACTAGAAAACTGCCCCGCCGATGCCGTAAGGTGCCTGGCATAACCTGCCGGGGACGGTTTCAGGGCCACCACTGTCATGTAGATCGCGTTAGGTGGTCGCGCATAGGGCAATCGCGGGTCACCCCAGATCATTGGCACAGGATGGCGTGTCAGTCATGGTTCGGTGGTCCGGCGCATTAGTGTCTCAAGCGGGCCGCGTTTAAATTTAAACGCCCAAAGCCGCGTATAAAGCGAACACAGTGCGCAGAATAGGACGCTGAACCAGAACACTTGTGCCGGACTCAGACTGCCATCCATCCAGCCCAATGCCTCAAGCGTGCCCATGCCGATCAGAATATGCGCCACATAGAGGCTCAGGCTTTGACGCCCGGGTGCGGTTAACCATGGTGTCAGGCGAAAAAGCCAGGCCGCATGGTTTCGGCGGTCCAGTATCGGCGTTAGCAACAATATCCCCCCGATAAGAGCCGCCGAACTGCCGCCCCCCGCCAGAATATAAAATGGCGTTGGCGGCAACGGCGAGGTGCTAACAAGGTCTCGAAATTCGGGGTGGTGCACGAAATGTTCAGGAATAAGGGCCAGACCAGCCACCACCAACCCCCCTATCAGCAATCGGCGTTGGACGGTCGCATCGCGCAATTGCAAGCGCCCAATCCACATGCCGACAAGCGCAAAGCCGGCCCAGGGGAATACCGGATGCCAGCGGTTATAAAGGCTGTGGCGCAGGAACCCTTTGACCGTCCAGAAATCGGCATATTCCAGCGTTTGCCAATTCCACCCCTGTTCATAGTCAAACACGACAAGACCGATCAGACTAAGCAATATGACGCCAACCGCTCCGGCCCATAAAACAACGTTTGAGGCCGTCAGAAACAAAGCGGCCACACCAAAATAGAGCGCATAGAAATGCAGGATGTCGGCCTCAAATATGGTCAGGTTGATCAGTCCGATGGCGAACAGAAAAACGGCCCGGCGCAACAGTATTTCGCGAGTTGGTTTGCCCAACGCGATGCCGACGCCGGCCAACACCACAAAAAGCGCTGCGGCGCGCCCTTCCAATGTGTTGTGATCAACGAGAACCAATCCGTGCCAGAGGTAATGCCGCTCACAACGCGGAAATTATCCAAAACCATGCCGCAAAAAGCCAGGAACCGGGCGGCATCCAGCCCGTGCAACCTGCTCACAGAACGCGGCCCGCCACTGCGTCTAACTTGGCCATAAGGCCCGGATCACGGGCATCTGGCGCAGTCAGGATGGCATACTCAAGCGCGCGATCACAGCCATGCGGGCAGGGCACACGATTTGCGCCCAGCAAGGCAGGCAGGCGCGAAACAAGATCGCGGCCTTTGTCGGCATTGCCGGTCAGGGTGGCGATGATCTTGGTGATGTCAACGGCGCCGTGGTCGGGATGCCAGCTGTCATAATCGGTGATCATCGCGACCGAAGCGTAACACAATTCGGCCTCGCGGGCGAGCTTGGCTTCCGGCATGTTGGTCATGCCGATGACGTCACAGCCCCAACTATCGCGGTACATCTTGGATTCGGCAACGGACGAGAATTGTGGTCCTTCCATCGCCAGATATGTGCCACCCCGATGCACGGTTACACCGGCATCGCGCGCCGCGGTTTCGCAGGCATCGCCAAGGCGCGGACAGGTCGGGTGGGCAACGCTGACATGGGCCACACATCCGGTGCCGAAAAAGCTTTTGTCGCGCGCAAACGTCCGGTCGATGAACTGGTCAACGATAACAAAATCGCCCGGCGCCATGTGATCATGGAACGAGCCGCAGGCGCTGACACTGATCACATCAGTGACCCCCAGCCGCTTTAACGCGTCGATATTGGCGCGGTAGGGCACGGTTGTGGGCGAATACACATGGCCCCGGCCGTGACGCGGCAGAAACGCCATATCGACACCGTTCAACGACCCGGTCAGGATAGCGTCCGACGGATCGCCCCACGGGGTTTCAACCCGCGTCCAGTTGGCGCCCTCAAGCCCGTCGATTTCATAAAGGCCCGATCCGCCGATGATGCCGATTTTTGTCTGTGTCATATCGCTATCCAATGCTGTGTTAGGCGCGACAATAACGGGGCAAGAGGCAAAGGAAAGCGGTTACTTGCGGCGGATGATACCGGTGATGGCGGCGGCCCCCAATGCGGTCACGATCCAGCCCAATATAATAAGCACCCAGCGTGCCCACCACAGATTTGCGCCCCACGAAAACCCGTTCTCTGGCCCGCGTTCGGTTGACGGAGCCCAAGCGGCGGTCTGGCCCAGATCAACGATTGGGATAACCAGATCGGCGGCCCATGCGTATCTGTTAAAGGTTTCCCAATCCCGACCGGGGTCGGCTTGCGACCATGTTTTGGCCGGGTTCGGGGTGTCGGCGACCTCAAGCCAGCCAGAGGATACCAAAACCGGTGCGGAATTTGGCACCATGCTGCCTTCTTCCCAAGCATAATGTGCCGGGAGGGTGGTGAAGGCGATCAAAATGGCTAGCCAAAACACCGATCTAAAGGGGTAAATCCCGTACCCCACAATGATCCACGACGCGAAGTTCCAAACCCTTAACAAACTGCGTTTCAGGTCGACCCAGATACTATTTAGTCCAACACCAACGTCCCCATTGGGAATGATCCGCATTTGTTTCTGTTCTTGTTGGCGACCAAGTTTTTCGGCCTCATACATCACCCGGAGCGCGTCGCGATCATGCCCTTGCGCCCGAAGTGTTTTTGCCAACTGAACATAAGGTTGCGGATAAAATATACCGTCCCAGACCGCACCTCGTCACAACCACTCAAGTCGTTGTTTCGTGTCGGTTAAACTTGCAATGCGGTCATAGGTGAATCCGTCAAGATCAAGTGAGTTAGCCCCCTTTGGCCAACTGCCAAGGTCGTCGACATGGTCGCCGACATGGGCACCATTCAGATCAACTGTGCCGTTGTCTATGGTCACGTTCTGCCAAAAGAACCCCCCTGCGACCTTTGCCTTTTGCCCATTCAGAGCCATTTCCCCGTTGCCGTCGAACCGCCCCTTTGTGCAATCCAACTGTCCGCCGATATCCGCCCCGCTCAGGTCGACTGTGCCGGTTGCGTGAAAGTCCGCGTGGAGAAAGACATCCTCTGCGACCTTGATGCCTTGCGCAAAAAGACCGGGCAGTTTGCTGCCTGACAAATTGAGGCTGCCGAGTTTTGTGGCATTCATTTGCGGTTGGTGGGTAAAGTGACAATGCACCAAGATGGTAAACCCACGGCCAGTTGCGAAATCGAGGTTCAATTCTCCGTCGATCCAGCCACCCCATAAATTCACACCGCGATCGGCCAGATCGCAACTGTCGCTGCCGCCAACGATCAACAGGCGCAGCAGGGTGGCGCGGATGCGGCGGTCGGCTGAGTCTGTCTCTGGGCGTTTGCCATCGCCGAGAACGCAAAGCTCACCTGCGCGACAGGCGGCGATCAGGGCGGTTTCGGCCTCGGTGAGCGCGTCGTCCCCTGTCAAAGCCTCAAAATCTGCAATCGTACGAAATGTCATAATATCAATCCACCCGTCAAAAGTGTGCCACGGGGTCGGGCGCGGCGAAAGATATACGTCGGGCGCATAACGGGCAATTAATATGTGGGATGGATTAATACGCCGAGTTCCTCTATCTGCGCGCAATGCAGCGCGTGCAGAGTTTTTCTTAGGACAATATCTGATGACCCGATCCATAGTGGCGGCTTTTGCCAAACGAATTGTCCTTCCTGATTTGCGTTGGATGCCTGACGACCGGCTGACGCCTACACGCCTCGGGATCGAATTGTTGTCGGGCTTGACCGTGGCGCTGGCCCTTGTGCCCGAAGCGGTGGCCTTTGCCTTTGTTGCCGGGGTTCACCCGCTGGTCGGGCTGTATGCGGCGTTTTTGGTCGGGCTGATTACCGCGCTGATTGGTGGGCGACCGGGGATGATTTCGGGCGCGACCGGGGCGTTGGCCGTGGTTATGGTGGCACTCGTGGCACAGCACGGCATTGAATATCTGTTCGCCACTGTGGTGTTGATGGGCCTGCTGCAAATGTTTGCCGGGGTGATGCATTGGGGTCGGTTTATCCGTCTGGTGCCGCATCCGGTCATGCTCGGATTTGTGAACGGGCTGGCGATTGTGATTTTCCTGGCACAGATGGGCCAGTTCAAGGTGCCCGGCAGCATGGCGGCCACCGGGCATGGGCTTAGTGGCGGCGAATGGCTGACCGGGGTGCCGATGCTTTTGATGCTTGGTTTGGTGGCGCTGACGATGGCGATCATCTGGGTGATGCCGCGTATTTCAAGCGTTGTTCCGGCGCCTTTGGTTGGTATCGGCGTTGTTGCCGCCTTGGTTATCGGGCTGGGGCTTGATGTGCCGAGGGTCGGGGATTTGGCCTCGATCAAGGGTGGATTGCCAGAGTTTCATATTCCAAGCGTGCCGCTGAACTGGGAAACGTTGGAGATAATCCTGCCGTATTCGGTAATTTTGGCGGCGATTGGGTTGATTGAGAGTCTACTGACGCTGAACCTTGTGGGTGAAATGACCGGCAAACGCGGTGGCGCATCGCAGGAATGTATTGCCCAGGGCGTGGCCAACACAGTGACCGGGTTTTTTGGCGGTATGGGCGGTTGTGCGATGATTGGTCAGTCGATGATCAACGTCAAATCCGGCGGTCGCACGCGCGTTGCGGCGATTGCTGCGGCGCTGTTTTTGTTGCTGTTTATTCTGGTGGCTTCGCCGGTGATCGAATTGATCCCGCTGGCGGCTTTGGTGGGCGTGATGTTCATGGTGGTGATCGGCACATTTGCCTGGAACTCACTGAAAATCATGCGCCGCGTGCCGCTGACCGATGCCTTTGTCATCGTTTTGGTGACAGTTGTGACGGTGATGGAAGACCTGGCGGTTGCCGTGGTTGTCGGTGTGATCGTGTCGGCGCTTGCCTATTCATGGAACAACGCGCGCCGCATTCATGCCAACATCAAAGTGGCCGAGGATGGTGCGAAAATCTATCAGGTTCAGGGGCCGCTGTTCTTTGGTTCAAGCGAAGGATTTGCCGAATTGTTTGACCCGGATGGAGACCCGGATCGGGTGATCGTTGATTTCGCTGGCAGTCGCGTTGTGGACCAATCGGCGCTGCAGGCCATCGAAGCGGTTGCGCTGAAATACGAGACCCGTGGCAAGAGCATTCAGCTGCGCCACCTAAGCCGGGATTGCCACCAGTTGCTGAACCGGGCCGGTCATTTGATGGTCGATAGCGATGATGATCCGGATTACGGGTTGGTGGTGAATTACTCGGTGAAGACAGGGATTTTGGGGTCACACTAGGGCCGCGGGATTAATACGCTCCAGCGCAGAAATGTCGCCTGACAAAAGCGCCGTTTCCGCGTTGGCGAAAGGATCCGCAGGCTAGTGCCACCATGCCAAGGCTAACAGCCGTTCGATATCTTGCGGCGCAAAACGATAGCGCAAAACGATAGCGCAGTACGGTGCCCGGATTGCCCGTAATAATGGCGTAATCCGGGATGGTTCCGCGCACCACTGCACAGGCGCCGATAATGGCGCCATTGCCGATATGTGCACCCGGCAGAACCATCGCGCCATAGCCCAACCAGACGTCGTGACCGATGATCGTATCGCGCCGGTCCGGCTGATAGCTGCCCATTTGCGCCGGACTAAATATCGGAAACGGGAACGTCGTCAGCCCATCCATCGCGTGATTGGCAGAACTGATGAGAAAGCGCACCCCATGCGCGATCTGGCAAAATCGCCCAATTTTCAACAGCACGGCCGAGGATGCAAACAGGTAGGTCGCCAACCGTGTCGCCCAGTCCTGTGGTGGGGCAAAATCCGAAGCATAGGTGTAATCCCCGACCTCAAACGCCGGATGATAAATGGCCCGGGACAGAAACACCGTGCCTGCAAGGTTGGCGCCATCGGGCAGCGTGATGGCGCCTTTGGGGAGCAGGCAGGGGCATCAGTCGGCTGGGCGAACCAGTTCAAACAGCTCTTTGACCTGCGTATAGTCGTGATAACCAAGCCGCGCCAAAGGCTGGAATGTGGTCA
The DNA here is from genome assembly GCA_047623555.1 of Granulosicoccus sp. Taxonomy (GTDB): domain Bacteria; phylum Pseudomonadota; class Alphaproteobacteria; order Rhodobacterales; family Rhodobacteraceae; genus NORP181. The sequence goes on along the minus strand of JBLHMP010000003.1, from coordinate 1,324 downwards.
CATCAAACCGCCCGTCGCGCAGGCAATTGTCGCGGATATGCACGCCAACGACCTCACCCAGAACCAGCCGGTTGCACACACCAGGCAGCTCAATAATCTGGGTCAGTTTGCATTCAAGCGCCGCAGGTGCGCCGGCAACACGTGGGCAATTGATGGTCTCGCATTCCACCGACGTCAGGCCGGCATGGGCGAATTCGTCGACGTCTTTGTCCAGCGTTGCGGAGCTGGCGTTCATCGCATCAAGCGCGGCAAATTCAACGATATTGACACAAAACACCCCGGTTTCGCGGATATTGCTGACGCTGTCCTTGCTGTCGTCCTGATCTTCTTTCACGCCGGTCGACGAAAACATTACCTGTGGCGGCACATAGGCCACGGCGTTGAAAAACGAATAGGGACCAAGATTGCTCACCCCGTTGCCATCGCGTGTGGAAATCCAACCGATGGGGCGGGGCGTGACGATGGCGTTGAATGGATTATGCGGCAGGCCGTGGCCGCCCTCGGGGCGATAGAACATGTTGTAACTCCTGATATTTGCCCAAGACGTAACGCCGTGATCGGGCAAAGTCAAAAGCTGCCTGTGTGTGACAATTTGCGACATAACTCGACAAATTAGGAGCTTTAGCCAGTTATTCCCAACATTTTGGGATTCTCTATCTCGCCTTGTCAGCCCGAATCGGACAACAGTTTACGACAAAATTACGCTTTTCATGGTCGAGCCGTAAAATGGCGAGTATTCGCAAGATAAAATCAGGGTATAAAGCCGAGGTTGCGCGCGGCGGGATCCGAATGTCGAAGAATTTTCCGACCAAGCGGGCGGCCTCAGATTGGGCTGCGCGGCAAGAATATCTAATCTTGAATGACGACATTTTGAAAACGACTACCGCTTTCGGCGATGTGCTGCAACGATACGCACGGGAAGTCAGTCACCACAAGCGGGGTGTGCGCCAGGAAATCAAACGCATTGACGGGATATGCAAAGACAGGCTGGCGTCGATAAGGCTGGCCGATTTGCAAGCCACCGATTTCACAGACTATCGCGACAGGCGAATTCAAGTTGTGGCGGCAGGAACGGTTCGGCGTGAAATGAGTACCATGACCGCCATTCTAAACGTAGCACAGCGCGAATGGGGGTGTTGTCGTCAAACCCGTCTGATGGCGTTAAGAAGCCGGTTGAGCCACCGCGACGGGCGCGCAGGCCGACACAGGATGAAATCGATCGAATGGCTCATGTGGCTGGCGATGATATGGGAGTCGCGTTCGCACGAGTTCACGCGGCGTTTCTGCTCTCGATAGAAACGGGAATGCGTGCGGGCGAAATGGC
>JBLHMP010000002.1:0-77714 GCA_047623555.1 Granulosicoccus sp. | reverse complement strand
GTGGCATCGTATCCGCACGTCACCAGTGCTCTGGCCGAGCTGAAAAATATCACGCTGTCGTATGATAATCGCAAGCCAAATGCAGTGACTAAAGGCGGTGTCAATTCCGATGTAATCGCGCTTAGTCAACGGTTTGCGATGTTGATGGCTGAATACCAGCAGTCGATGGAGGATGGCATCATCACCGAGAATGAGGCCAAGCGTCTGTTGCAGGAAACTGTGCAGCTTCAGCAGGTGCTGATCGACATGAAGCTGCATCTGCAGGACTAAAGCGTTTTGCATTTGATCTGAGGCACAGATTAAATGCAAAACGCCAGAGACATTGAATGGGTGTGGGCCTTTTCCGATTTCCCTGACTCAGGTAAAACGCAAAAGGCTTTAGGCGCCATGAGGCTGTGAACGGCTGGTCTGCTGTCGTCGCACGGCGCTCTCTTTTTATCCCGAAACCGTATTTTTGGTTCGCTCTCTAGCGGTGGCGTTGCAGCAGAACCGACCCCACCGAATACCCGGCGCCAAAGGAACAGATCAGGCCGTAATCGCCATCTGCCAGATCATCCGAGTTCTGCGAAAACGCGATGATCGATCCGGCCGAGGATGTATTGGCGTAATCCTGCAAAATATTGGGCTGCTCGCCGGGGTTCGGCGTCCGGCCAAGCGCCTTTTTGCCGATAAAGTCGTTCATCGCTTTGTTGGCCTGATGCAGCCACAACCGTTTCAGATCATCGCTGGCGACACCTTCGTCGGCCATGTGGCTGGCAATGTGTTTGGCAACCATCGGCAATACTTCCTTGAACACTTTGCGGCCATTTTGCATGAACTGCATGTCGCGCCGGTCTTTGACCCCATCCGGGCGCGAACGGCGCAAAAAGCCGTTGTTGTTGCGTATGTTGTTTGAAAATTCGGTGGCGCAGCGGGTTGATTTGATTTCAAAATAGCCGCCTGAGGCGCTTTCCTGACGCTCAATCAGCGTGGCGGTGGCAACGTCACCAAAGATGAAATGACAATCGCGGTCGCGCCATTCCAGATGCGCCGAACAAATTTCCGGATTGACCACCAAGGCCGAGCGGATGGAGCCTGCGCGGATCATATCCGCCGCCGCCTGAATGCCAAACGTGGCCGAGGAACAGGCGACATTCATGTCAAATGCGAAACCTTTGACGCCCAAAAGATCCTGAATTTCGATTGCAACTGCGGGATAGGCCCGCTCCATATTTGAGGCCGCACAAATCACCGCGTCTACATCATCGGCGGTTTTTCCTGCCTGCGCGAGCGCCTTATTTGCGGCATCAACGCCCATTTCGGCCATCAACGAGGGGTCATCGTCAGAGCGTTGGCGAAACAGCGGGTGCATAACCTCAGGGTCCAGAATGCCGGATTTGTCGATGACATAGCGTTGTTCAATGCCCGAGGCGCGGAAGATGAACTCTTCTGAGGAGTGATCCATCGCGGCGACGTCGCCCGCCGTTATGGCGTCTGCGTGCTCGGCGTTGAACTTGTCGGCATAGGCGTTAAAGGCCGCGACCAGTTCAGCGTTGGTGATGGTCAGTTCTGGGGTAAAAACCCCGGTGCCGGTGATGGCTGGTGTATAGATCACGTTGGCGTTCCCGAATGATGTTTGCTGAGATTATCGGTGCTGGCGTGCGGAGGCAAGTACGGCGTAGGGTGGGTGAGAACCCACGCTTCTTTTGCAACCCGCGTGGGTTCTCACCCACCCTACGACCAGGATTTGAAGGTTAGCCTTGCAGCGGCTTAACCCCAACATCGCCTTCTGCCTGTGCCTTGATTGCCAAGGCCGCCGCATGTGATCCCGCAGCCGTCGTGAAATATGGTATCTTGTCGTACAACGCCACCGAACGGATGCCTTTGGAATCGTCCACCGCTTGGGCGCCTTCGGTGGTGTTCATCAGCAATTGAACACCGCCGTCTTTCATCATGTCGACGATATCCGGGCGACCCTCATAGACCTTGTTCACCACGCCGCAAGGCACACCCTGCTCAGTAATCCAGCTTTGGGTGCCGCGCGTCGCTACCAGCGTAAAGCCCAGTGCGACCAAAACCTGTACCGCCTCAAGAATCAACGGGCCTTTGTCGGAATCTTTGATCGAGATGAAGGCACAGCCCTCGGTCGGCAACACCATTCCGGCGCCCATTTGCGCCTTAAGGAACGCCCGCGGAAAGTCGCGGTCCCAGCCCATGACTTCGCCGGTTGAGCGCATCTCCGGCCCCAGCAATGTGTCCATACCGGGGAAGCGGGCAAACGGCAGCACCGCCTCTTTCACCGAAAACCACGGCATGTTCGGGTCGGCCAGCGTCATTGGATCGGCCAGTGGCAAAGTCGTGTCGTAGTCCGCATCCACATCATAAGGTGGCCGTTTGGGGAAGTTGCTAAGCGGTTCGCCCGCCATGACTCGTGCTGCGATCGACGCGATGGCGGAATCGGTGGCTTTGGCGACAAATGGCACGGTACGCGAGGCCCGTGGATTAACCTCGATCAGGTAAATGTCGCCTTCTTTGACCGCGAACTGGATGTTCATCAGGCCGACAACGTTCAGGCCCATGGCCAGCGCGTGTGTCTGCACCTTGATTTCGTCAATAATGTCAGCCGACAGTGAATAGGGCGGCAGTGAGCAGGCCGAGTCACCAGAATGCACTCCGGCCTCTTCGATATGCTGCATGATCCCGGCGACATGCACCTCTTTGCCGTCACAAATCGCGTCGACATCCAGTTCAATCGCGTTGGCCAAATAGCTGTCGAGCAGCACCGGGCTGTCGCCCGAGACCACCACGGCCTCGGCGATATAGCGTTCCAGTTGCGCCATATCACGCACGATTTCCATGGCGCGACCACCCAGAACGTATGATGGACGAATGACCAGCGGAAAGCCGACTTTCTTGGCAATTTCAAAGGCTTGCGCGTCGGTCGAGGCGATACCGTTATTCGGCTGCTTCAGGCCCAGATCCTGCACCAGTTTCTGGAACCGTTCGCGGTCTTCGGCCAGATCAATGGCGTCGGGCGTGGTGCCCAGGATCGGGATGCCTTCGGCCTCAAGCGCGTTTGCCAGTTTCAACGGGGTCTGGCCGCCGAACTGTACGATGACGCCGTGCAGGGTGCCATTTTCCAGCTCAACCCGCAGGATTTCCATGACGTGTTCAAAGGTCAGCGGCTCAAAATACAACCGATCCGAAGTGTCATAATCGGTGCTGACCGTTTCCGGATTGCAGTTGATCATGATGGTTTCATAACCCGCATCCGTCAACGCGTAACAGGCGTGACAACAGCAGTAATCAAACTCGATCCCCTGACCAATCCGGTTCGGGCCACCCCCCAGAATGACCACCTTTTTGCGGTCGCTGGGGCGTGCTTCGCATTCGACCTCGCCCATCATCGGGGCCTCGTAGGTGGAATACATATAAGGCGTCTGGGCCTCAAATTCAGCGGCACAGGTGTCGATGCGTTTGAACACGGCAACCACGCCTTTGTCGTGACGGGTGCGGCGCACGTCGGATTCTTTAAGACCGGTCAGTTTGGCAAGACGCGCATCGGTAAAGCCCATCATTTTGAGGGCCCGCAGGCCGTCGGCGTCTGCGGGCAGGCCGGTCGCTTTGACCTCTTGCTCGACCTCGATGATTTCGCGGATACGGGCAAGGAACCACGGATCGAATTTGGTGATGGCATTAATTTCGCTGTCGTCCAGCCCTTCACGCATCGCCTGCGCAATGACACGCATTCGGTCCGGTGTTTGCCGTGACAGCGCTTTGGTGATCGCGGCTTTGCCAGCCACCGGATCATTGGCACCGGCAATTTCGATCTCGTCAAAACCGGTTAGGCCGGTTTCCATGCTGGCCAGCGCTTTTTGCAACGACTCATGGATGGTCCGGCCAATTGCCATGACTTCGCCAACCGATTTCATTGCCGTTGACAAAAGCGGCTCAGAGCCGGGGAACTTTTCAAATGCAAAGCGCGGGATCTTGGTGACGACATAGTCGATGGTCGGCTCAAAGCTGGCTGGCGTCACCTTGGTGATGTCATTGTCGAGCTCGTCCAGCGTATAACCGACGGCCAGTTTCGCGGCGATCTTGGCGATGGGGAACCCGGTGGCCTTGGATGCCAGAGCGGATGAACGTGACACCCGCGGGTTCATCTCGATCACCACCATGCGGCCGTCTTCGGGGTTGATCGCCCATTGCACGTTTGATCCACCGGTCTCAACACCGATTTCACGCAGAACGGCGATGCTGCCGTTGCGCATGATCTGGTATTCTTTGTCAGTCAGGGTCAGGGCAGGGGCGACGGTGATGCTGTCGCCGGTATGTACGCCCATGGGGTCGATGTTTTCAATGGCACAGACGATGATGGCGTTGTCGGCGGTGTCACGCACCACCTCCATCTCGAATTCTTTCCAACCCAGCAGGCTTTCGTCGACGAGGATCTGATTGACTGGGCTGGCATCCATCCCCGAGCGACAGAAATGCACGTATTCTTCCCGGTTATAGGCGACGCCACCACCGGTGCCACCAAGGGTAAAGGCCGGGCGGATGATGGCGGGCAGGCCGATGTCATCAATCGCCTCAAGCGCGATACGCACGCCTTCGTCCAGATCGGCCTTGCCAGTATCAAGTTTTGGGGCCGTTACAATCGTGGCTTTGGGGTTCTCAAGGCCAAGACGATCCATCGCCTCGCGGAACAGTTTTCGGTCCTCTGCCATTTCGATGGCTTCGCGGCTGGCGCCGATCATTTCAACGCCGAATTTTTTCAGCACGCCCATCTCTTCGAGTTCAAGGGACGTGTTCAACCCAGTTTGCCCGCCCATGGTTGGCAGCAGGGCATCGGGCCGTTCTTTTTCGATGATTTTTGCGACAATTTCGGCGGTGATCGGTTCAATATATGTAGCGTCGGCCAGACCGGGGTCGGTCATGATTGTCGCCGGGTTCGAGTTGACCAGAATGACCCGGTAACCTTCTTCACGCAGTGCCTTGCAGGCCTGAGCGCCGGAATAGTCAAATTCGCAGGCTTGCCCGATGACAATTGGACCCGCGCCAATAATCATGATCGACTGGATGTCGGTTCTCTTTGGCATCGCGCGGCCCCTTGCGTTTTGAGTGAGTCGGACAGCCCCAGCATGCCCAAATTGCCCTGCGTTATAGGCGCGGGCAGGAAAGGTGCAAGGGTTATCGGGGCCTTGGCTTTCTGCTTTCGCTAAATATCCCCGCCGGAGGCAAGGAAACTCTGTTGCTCCAAAAGGATTTTTTGCCTCCGGCGGGGATATTTTAGGAAATTGGAAACTAAAAGCTGGGTAGTCTGGGTAGTCTGGTTGGGCGGTACAGGCTGGGAAGCCGATGGCCGTGAAAGTGGAAAACGCCTTGCGGCCAGCGATGGTGGCAGGGCGTCATTTGTCTGGGTTTCGGGGGTATCTGGGGCTGAACCCGCCGCCTGCCCTTGACTTCTGGTGTCTGTCGCGGTGTATCGGCGCGATCAATTCACTCCCGAAGGGACCAGACCCATGCACGCCTATCGCAGCCATACTTGCGCCGCCCTGACTGCCGCCAATGTTGGCGACACCGTTCGCCTTTCCGGTTGGGTTCATCGGGTGCGCGATCACGGGGGCATTCTGTTTATCGATCTGCGCGACCATTACGGCATCACTCAGCTGTTGTGTGACGCGGACAGTGCGGCATTTGCCGAACTGGATAAGGTACGGTCGGAATGGTGCATTCGCATTGATGGCGGGGTTAAGGCGCGCGATGAAAGCCTGATCAACCCAAAATTGCCCACTGGCGAGATCGAAGTTTATGTGCGTAGCCTTGAGGTGCTTGGTGCATCTGAGGAGCTGCCGCTTATCGTATTTGGCGATCAGGAATACCCCGAGGAAACCCGCCTGCGTTATCGCTACCTCGATCTGCGTCGCGAAGTGATGCAGGAGAACATGAAACTGCGCAGCGATGTTGTCGCCTCGATGCGTCGCCGGATGTGGGACCGCGAATTCCGCGAATATCAGACACCGATCATCACCGCATCCAGCCCCGAAGGCGCACGCGATTTTCTGGTGCCAAGTCGTCAGCACCCCGGTAAATTCTATGCGCTGCCGCAGGCGCCACAGCAGTTCAAACAGCTGATCATGGTCAGCGGCTTTGACAAGTATTTCCAGATTGCCCCATGTTTCCGCGACGAAGACCCGCGCGCCGATCGCTCGCCGACGGATTTCTACCAGCTTGATATCGAAATGTCGTTTGTTGAACAGCAAGACGTGTTTGACACGCTGCAGCCAGTGCTGACCGGCATATTTGAGGAATTTGGCGGTGGTAAAACCGTTGATCAGGACTGGGCGCAGATTTCTTATCGCGATGCCGCGCTTTGGTACGGCACCGACAAACCCGACCTGCGCAACCCGATCAAAATGCAGATCGTGTCAGAGCATTTCGCCGGATCCGGCTTTGCCATCTTCTCAAAATTGCTTGAGCAGGACGGCACCCAAATCCGTGCCATTCCGGCGCCCGGCGGTGGATCGCGCAAATTCTGTGATCGTATGAACGCGTTTGCCCAAAAAGAGGGCCTGCCGGGGATGGGGTATATTTTCTGGCGTGAAAAGACCGCGGATGCTGTGGCGCAAGAATTGGGCATCAAAGTTAAAGAAGCTCAGGCAATGCTGAAATCCGGCGAAGTTGCTGGTGGCATGGAAGCCGCGGGCCCGTTGGCCAAAAATATCGGACCTGAGCGGACCGAGGCCATTCGGCAGCAACTTGGCCTTAAGGTTGGCGATGCGGCATTCTTCCTTGGTGGTAAACCAAAGGTCTTTGAAGCCGTCGCAGGTAAAGCACGCGTGGCCATTGGTGATGAACTTGGCCTGACCGACCTGAACCGCTTTGCCTTTGCCTGGATCGTTGATTTCCCGATCTATGAAAAAGACGCCGAGACCGGCAAGATTGATTTTGAACACAACCCGTTTTCGATGCCTCAGGGCGGTATGGATGCGTTGTTGGGTGATCCGCTTAAGGTGCTGGGTTATCAGTATGATTTGGCCTGTAACGGCTATGAACTGGTCAGCGGTGCGATCCGGAACCACAAGCCGGAAATCATGTTCAAGGCCTTTGAAATCGCCGGATACGGTGCGGATGAGGTCAAAAAACGCTTTGGCGGACTGGTCAATGCATTCCAATATGGTGCACCGCCCCACGGCGGTTGTGCGGCCGGGATTGACCGGATTGTTATGTTGCTGGCCAACAAAGACAACATCCGCGAAGTCATCATGTTCCCGATGAACCAACGTGCCGAAGACCTGATGATGAACGCTCCGTCGGACCCGATGAGCGATCAGTTGATGGAATTGGGCCTGCGGGTCATTCCGCAAGAATAAAGATATAGCAAGCAGCGAGCGTAATCTGCGCTCAGCTGCTTCTTGCCTGTTTTGACGGGTCATCGGCAATTATTTGCGTCTTCTTAGTACTGGGCCGTGAATTTGTCTCCGTAAGTTGCTATATGTTTTTGCAGTTGTCCCCGACATAGCAGGAACCTGTCCTTTGTCTTTTTCTCCTGAACTCGCTGAAATCCGTTTCGGTTGTGGTTTGTCGCCGGTTTTGCAGCCTGTGCAATCACCGCAGGCCATGCTGGATAGTTTGACAGGTGTGGATGCCATGGTCGGGCAATTCCAGATTGAGCCCTTTTCGGTATTCCGCGAGCGTATGGTCCAGTCGCAGCTCAGTCGCAATAACATGCGTAAAACCAAGGGCACTCCTGAATTTAGGACCCATCAGAAACAACGTAGAATTCTGAACAAGGCTGCGCGAAAGGATATGTCTCGCTGGTATGGGCGCACAATGCTGCGTTGGATCAATACCGAACAAGGGTTCCGTGAAAGGCTGTCGACCTTCTGGGCCGACCATTTCACCGCAGTTGGCAAGGTGGGCCTGCTGCGCCGAGCCACATCGCCTTATATCGAAGACGCAATTCGCCCGCACATCGCGGGCTCGTTCGCCGATATATTGATTGCCAGCACGACGCATCCGCTGATGCTGCATTTTTTGGATCAAGAGCGGTCGGTCGGGCCAAATAGCGACATGGCCGAGCGTAAGAAGCCCAAGAACGTTGGATTGAACGAAAACCTCGCACGTGAAGTGTTAGAGCTGCATACATTGGGGGTAAACGGCCCCTACACGCAGGATGATGTACGCCAGTTGGCGGAATTATTTACCGGCATGACGTCGCAAGCCAAGGTTGGATTTAAATTTCGTAAAGATTACGCCGAACCCGGGGCCGAAATTGTTCTGGGCAAATCCTACGGCGGCGAGCGGGCCCGGCTTGAGCCGGTGATTGAGGCGCTAAGGGATTTGGCGGTGCATCCGGCGACGGCGCAACATATTGCCTGGAAACTGGCCGTTCATTTCGTCTCCGATGTACCGGATGCCGGATTGGTTGACCACGTGGCCGCGCGGTTTTTGGACACTGGGGGCGATCTGCTGGCCGTCTATGCGGCATTGCTGGAACATCCGGCCGCGTGGTATGAAACCCTGCATAATGTCAAACCGCCTGCGGCTTTCATTGGATCATCGTTGCGCGCGCTTGCGATCCCAACTGAGGTGATCGAGGCGCTGGGTGAAAAGGCGATAGGGGCAAAGTTGATGACGCCGATGACGTTGATGGGGCAAACATGGCAAAAACCCGGTGGACCGGATGGGTGGCCCGAAGAAGACACGGCCTGGATCACCCCACAAGGGATTTCCGCGCGACTGCGCTGGGCAATGTCGGTACCGCAGGTGTTGCACCCGAATTTGCCGGACCCACGACAATTTGTAAAGGATGCGTTGGGCGCACGCGCAACGGGAACTGTGCAATTTGCGGCGGCCTCGGCCGAGAATCGGGCTGATGCGATTGGGCTTGTTCTGGCTTCGCCCGCGTTTCAGCGGCGATAGGAGATAGACGATGACAAATATTCTTTCGCGGCGTTCATTCCTGACCCGTTCAGTATTGATCGGCTGCTCGGTGGCCGCCAGCCCGCTGCTGACCCCCCTAAGCTTTGCCGCAGCACCTTGGGATACGCGGCTGGTGGTGATCATTCTGCGCGGTGGTATGGATGGGCTGGATGTGGTGCAACCTTATGGCGCGCCAGAGTTTATGGCGGCCCGTGGCAAACTTTCGGCAGGGCCGGACAACGGCGCACATGATCTGGATGGGTTCTTTGCATTGCATCCGGCGCTGGGGTCTTTGATGCCTCTATGGCGGCAGGGCGGCTTGGGGTTTGTTCATGCTGCGTCGACACCGTATCGCGATAAACGCAGCCATTTTGACGGTCAGGATCTGCTTGAGGCGGGGACAACGTCGCTTGCTGGAGCGCGCGATGGCTGGCTGAACCGGATGTTGCAAAACCTGCCGGGGGTCGAAACCCACACCGCATATGCCATTGGGCGTGGCGAAATGCAGGTGTTGTCTGGTGCGGCTGCGGTGGCAGACTGGTCGCCTGACTCTGAGTTGGTGATGAGCCCACAGGCGATGGACTTGGCCGAGCTGGTGATGCGGGACGACCCGGCATTTCAGGCGGCCCTGGCCGAGGCTCTGTTGCTGTCAAAGGGCGCGGAAGAGGCTGCGATGCTTGAGGTCACCGACGCTGACATGCCGATGTCTATACCGTCGGTCAGCCGCGGCAAGGCACATGTTAAAGTTGCCGAATTTGCAGCTGAAAAATTGCGCGGCGATACGCGGGTTGCGTCCTTCTCGGTCAATGGCTGGGACACTCATAGCAAACAGGGCCGCACCTTGGTTCCGGCGCTAAAGCGTCTGGCTGACACAATTTTGACGTTGCAGTCCGAACTGGGGGCCGCCGTGTGGCAAAAGACGGCGGTTGTGGCGATGACCGAATTTGGCCGCACTGTGCGGATCAACGGCACCGGCGGCACCGATCATGGGACCGGGGGCGCCATGGTGCTGGCAGGGGGCGCAATTCGCGGTGGCCGGGTATATGGCGACTGGCCGGGGCTGGCCGAGGCTGATCTGTTCAACCGGCGCGATCTGATGCCGACAAGCGACGTGCGGGCCTCGGCGGCCTGGCTGATGCGTGGGCTTACCGGGTTGGATGTTGCTGCCCTTGAGGGGCGGATCTTTCCCGGATTGCAAATGGGCGACGATTTCGGATTGCTGTTGTGATATCGGGGGCTTGCGCGGTTGTCGGAACCCATTAGACTGGGGCTATGACAGAAAATCGCCCCATCGGACAACGCCTACCCAATTGGACTGCTCCGCCGGTTCCGACAGATGAGGTTTTGCAAGGCAGATACACCCAGCTTGAGCCATTATCAGCTGAAAAACATGCGGCTTTGCTGTTTTGTGCCTATGACGGGCATGATGCGCTCTGGGATTATATGCCCTACGGCCCGTTTGCATCGGCGTCGCAATATCACCGTTGGGTGCGCGATACGGTGGAGGACAAAGCCCACTTTTTCTATGTGATCAAAAACCTTGAGAGTGGTACATACGGCGGTGTTGCCAGTTTTTTACGGATTACACCCGAGGCCGGTTCTATCGAAGTTGGCAATATAAACTATTCCCCAGAATTACAGCGCACCCGCGCCGCAACCGAAACCATGGCGCTGATGATGGGCTGGGCCTTTGACGTCGGATACCGGCGCTATGAATGGAAATGCAACGCCTTGAACGCGCCTTCCCGTGTCGCGGCACAGCGACTGGGATTTAGCTATGAGGGCGTATTTCGTCAGGCGCTAGTGGTCAAAGGCCGCAACCGCGATACCGCGTGGTTTGCCACCATCGACAAAGAATGGCCCGCCCTTAGGGAAGCATTTCAGTTCTGGCTGTCGCCGTCCAATTTTGACAGCACTGGCCAACAACGCGAGCGGTTAAGCGATCTGACACAGCTGGTTCGGGTCAGTTCGGACCCGTCACTGCTGTGAGTTTCGCCCTTAGGTGTCCCGACTGATCTGGGCCTTAGTGCCGGTCCCCAATATCGTTTCGCGTTGGGTTTCCTGGCGATTGCGTCGAATTCGGCGCGCCAGGGACTGGGATTGTGCATATAGCACCACAAACAACACCAAAGATGCGATTAGAAAATATTGCCACATGTCTCTAAATCAACAGTTTGTGATGCAAACGATCCTGAACCAACCCGGCGATACGCGCCGCGTTTGACGCCAGCGGAGCGCCTTCGGCACGGGCCCGCGCCAGATCAAACGCCGCTTGCGCCAAGGCGGTATCGTCGGCACTGCGTGCCACACCGCTGATAAACTGCGCCACATAATCCAGGGTTTTTTCGTCGACGCTGGTGTTCAGCATCTCGGCCATATGGGCCATGTCGTCCTGAAACGCGATCGGATCCGGCGTGATTGCCTCATCCGAAACAATGCGAGGGCCGGGCGGTTGGCGATCTTCGGACATTCGCGACAAAATCGCCTCCTGAAAGGCCGCAAGCGAGGTCAGTGGCTTGGCCAAGAACCCATCTGCACCGGCCGCAATGGCCAGGCTTTCGGCGAAATCATCACCCGATGTGCCCAAAATCACCCCAACACGTGGAACGGTGGTTGCCAGTTCCTCGATCAGGTCAACACCGGAACCGTCTGGCAGACCCAGATCAATGAACGCAACAGACGGGCGGTAGACCTGCAAATGGCGGCGTGCAGATCGCAGGCAATCCGCTCTCCGAATACGGGCGCCGCTGCGCAAACACAAAAGCCGCATGGCTTCGCAGGCAAAGCGGCTGTCTTCGACAACCAGAATGGTAAGACCCAACAATGGCCGCGATGGCGTGGCCATTTGGTGATGGGTGGCGAACGGGTCCGAATCGTCCATGGCAGGCTCCTTTTTGTAGATAGTTCAACGCTAGGCCCGGATGGCTAACAGCAGGTTAACGCCGCGACATAAGGTTGAAGGCGGATTGGCGCACTTGCTCTTGGGCTGCGCGCGCCGCATAACCCGGTAGAAACGTTTGCCGGAGAATTCCCATGATTGGTCGCCTGAACCACGTTGCCATTGCAGTCCCCGATCTGGAGGCCGCATCTGAGCAGTATCGCCATGCGCTGGGTGCCAAAGTTGGCGCGCCCAAGGACGAACCGGATCACGGCGTGACAGTTGTTTTTATCGAGCTCCCCAACACCAAGATCGAGCTTTTGTACCCATTGGGCGAAAACAGCCCAATCAATGGGTTTCTGGAAAAAAACCCGGCCGGCGGCATGCATCATATCTGTTATGAAGTTGATGACATTCTGGCGGCGCGCGACCATCTGGTTGAAACTGGCGCCCGGGTTCTGGGCAAAGGGGATCCCAAAATTGGCGCGCATGGTAAACCGGTGCTGTTCCTGCACCCCAAGGATTTCAACGGCTGCCTGATCGAGCTTGAACAGGCCTGACCCCACCCAAAACAGGAGGCCGATATGGCCGTTACATCCGCCATCGTTCTATATGTGGTCATCTGGTTCATGTGCTTTTTGATTGCCCTGCCCATCCGCGTTAAAACCCAGGGTGATCTGGGGGAGATTGTGCCGGGCACTCATGCCGGTGCCCCCGAAGAACATCACCTTAAGAAAAAGATGTGGATTGTGACCGGGGTGACATTTGTTGTGTGGGCGATTGTGTGCGGTATTATCCTGTCCGATTGGATCACTGTTGACGACATCGAAAATTTCACCCGCGGCCAAACGAACTAGCCGCGATCTGATATCCAATGTCGATTGGTGTCGATTACAGCGGCAATTCTGCCTGTAGGAGTGCAAATGTCGTGCGAAATTAGGGTCGTTCTACAAGGGTATGATCTATAACACTTGAATAGTCGTTAACCCACATCCGCACGAAATTTCATCCACATCAACGTTTGTCGCTAAGTATATGATAGATATGGGTAAATGTAGCGGCACCCAAGATCGGGATAAATAAGTTCAGGATCGGCACAGACAGCGGCATCGCCATCAAAACCCCCGCCAGCCAAATCGTTCCCATATGCTTGCTTCGCAGTTTCTTGGCGCGCGCGCGCCCAACGCGGCGCATTGCAGCCAAAGTGAAATATTCACGCCCTAACAAGAATCCATTCAGGCCCCAGAAAATAATTGCCCAGGCCGGTGGGAATATCAAAAACAGCATTGAGCCGACAATAAGCGCCACGATATTGGCAACGATCAGCAGACCAAGAAAGCTGAGCGTGTCGCGCAGGGCTTCGCCAAAGGGCACGCCGGGGACTTGGGCCAGATGTGGGTAATGTTCGTCCTCAACCGCCTGTGCAACCTCGTCCAGAAACATCGAGGTAATGGCCGAGGCCACAGGCATCATCAGAAAAATCGACATAACCATCATGAATATGAATGACGAAAAGCTGAGCAGATCGCCCAGCCATTCCACTTTTCCAAATATAGGAACCGTGGCCTCGTCTCCAACCATCCAATTCACCAGCCCCAAAAGGCCCGCATACGAGCCGATCAAAAGGGCAAATGTCAGGCCAATCCCCAAAAATAGCACCCGCCGGAATCGAGGATCGCCGATTTGCGACAGGGCCATCATGAAGGCGCGTAAAATCATGCGGTTACCCATTCGGTCATCGTAGCCACATCCGGGCGTGGGCGTTCGGGTGGGGCATTGCGTTCGGTGCCGATATGGATGATTCCGGCGACGGTTTCATCTGCGCCCAAACCAAAGCCGGTTTTACAGAAAACGACGTCATGACTGACCCAACCGGACAACCAATTGGCCCCCCATCCTGACGCAAGTGCTGCGTTCAGCAGGCCGAGACAGACACCACCCGCAGAATAAGTCTGCTCAATTGCCGGGACTTTTTCCGAAGGTTTACGGATTTTAACCACAACAACCGCCAGATTGCCTAAATCAAACTGGTTGCGCGCCTTAAGAACGTCGGCGTCGTCTTTGCCCAATTCCTTGCCACGTGCCTCGGCCAGATCAGCCAGTCGCGCCATTGCTCCGGCCTCAATTACGATAAACCGCCACGGTTCCAATTTGCCATGATCCGGGCAGCGTGCCGCGGCTGTCAACAGCGGGCCAAGCTGTTCGCGATTTGGCACAGGTAACACGAGCGTTTTGGCCGGCCGGGACCGGCGGGTCAGTAAAAACTCCATCGCGGCGGGGTTTGGTACAGGCATATGTGAATCCTATTTACATTCGTTGCTTTTATGTCGTGCAAGGCACCCAAAGTTTCAAGAGCAAAAGATACCCTTGCGGCTGCTGAGGCACTGACAGCCGGTGAAATATCCCGGAAATTATCGCAGTTCTTCAGCAAAATCGCGCACCACCTCACGCAGAAAGGCATCAAACCGGGCGGTGGGCTGACGAACGTGCAGCGTATGCGCCATTGGGTCGGTGGCAACGATGGAACTACCGCTCAGGGCTTCGATGGTGGCATGACCGCAAAACGGCACATAAACCTCGGAATACCCGCCCTCATGCACCATTACCAACCGACCATCACAAAGATTTTCTGCCGCGGTTTTTACCCTCAATGTCATCTGCCGAAAGGTATCAGCCGTGGCAATCATCCGCGCCAACGGGTCAATTGCCGAGGCATCAAAACCACAGGCGACAATGATCATATCGGGTTTGAACCGTTCCAGTGCAGGCACGACAATTTCGTCGATACAGGCCAGATAGGCGGTATGGCCAGACCCGGCGGGCAGGGGCACGTTGATGTTGTAACCCATCCCCTTGCCGCGCCCCCGATCCGCAATCATGCCGGTATCCAGCGGGTAATTGCCTTCTTGATGCAGTGACATGGTCAAAACGTCATCCCGATCATAGAAAATCGCCTCGGTGCCGTTGCCGTGGTGCACATCCCAGTCAATGACCGCGACCCGGCCAAGCCCGTGGCGGGCTTTGGCGGTTTCAATGGCAATGGCGATATTGGCCAACAGGCAGAACCCATTGGGAAAATCTGGCAGGCAATGATGCCCGGGCGGGCGCGACAAGGCATAGGCGTTGTCCAATTTACCACTTAGAACAGCCTCGACCGCGCCGATGGCCAATCCGGTAGACAAAGATGCGATCTCAAATCCCCCCGTAGCAAAAGGCGTGCGTCGACCCAATTCGCCGCCGCTGCCGTCTGATAGCTTTTTGAATTCTGTCAGATAGCTTTCCGGATGGACCCTTGCCAAATCCTCCCAACTGGCAGGTGCCGCTGATTGTGTGGCCAGCTCGCCCATCAACCCGGTAACATCCATCAGGTTTTTCAACCGCCGCTTGGTTTCGGGATTTTCCGGTAACCCCCCTGCGGCCAGCGGCTGAACCAGGCCCCCAATTGGCATGGTGGCAGCATAGTTGCCGCCTGCGTGCCAAAAACACTGCTCGTCCCAAAAAAACCCTGTCGCCATTTTCTGTACCTTTCCAATTTCCTCATGGGCCTTGCCCGTTCTGCGCTTGAAACGCTCCACCGGAGCGTTTCGATTCGGCTTAAACTCCCCGCCGGAGGCTAAAAAGTCTATGGCGTTCGATCTATAATCGCGCCAACCTGTCAATATGGCCAAACCCAAAGCCCGCGATCTGCCAGACCTGTCCGATCTGGCCCAGCCCGGCGCCCGGATTGATATCCGGGTCAGCCCCAAGGCTGCGCGCGCCGGTTTAACCCGCGATGGCACCGCCCTGCGCGCCAGCGTGACTGTGGTGCCCGAAAACGGCAAGGCCAACTCGGCGGTTCAGGCGTTGTTGGCCACGGCCATGGGCGTGGCGCCGTCGCATTTGACGCTGGTGCGCGGCCAAACATCGCGAAACAAAACATTTGTCTATTCGGGTAGACCGTCGCTGAACTGATAGACGCCTTCGGGCAAATCCAACGCCGCACTCAGATCGCGAATCTGTTCGGGGGATAGCGTGATCCGCTGCATCCGGTCGGTACGCGGGTCCAGTTGTTCAACCGTGATGCATTCGGCGAAACTGTTGATGACGACGTCTTCTTGCAGCGGGGCCGCGCCTTCGTCCACCAATGTGATGATTGTCGAGTCAAACTCGTGTTCTATTGTAAACATGGGGCCAGAGTGCCGCTCTGTTGCGCGCATTGCAAGACGATGTGATGCTCCAGCACTGGCGGCGCGGCGCGACTGTGCTAGATTGTGGGTCGGATATTGCGAAACAGGGGGCCTTGGATGCGCTGGATGTTATTGACGATGTGTTTGGCACTCGCGGCTTGCGACGTGTCTGTGACCACGTCGTCGTCGCCCGTCGTTGCGGCAAATCCGGCACCCGACGCACCAATACACATGGCCCCGGCGCAGGCGTCGCAGAGTTTTGCGCAGGTGGTGCGGGCGGTGGAACCTGTGGCAGAACGCGTTTGTCGGCGGCGCACCAGTGGCGTAAATTGTGATTTCCGCATTGTTGTCGACCCGAACCCCAAAGCGGTGCCAAACGCCTATCAGTCGCTTGATAAATCCGGGCGGCCTGTCATCACCTTTACCACGTCACTAATCAACGAGACGCGCAACGCCAATGAGCTGGCCTTTGTTCTTGGCCACGAAGCCGCGCACCACATTGCCAACCATCTTTATCGCCAACAGACCAACGCCCTGACCGGGGCGGTTATTTTTGCCGGTTTAACGGCCTTGAGCGGCGGGTCAACGGCGGATATTTAGAGCGCGCAGGACTTGGGCGCGATGGTCGGAGGGCGCAGTTATTCCAAGGATTTTGAGCTGGAGGCGGATCAGTTGGGCACGGTCATTACCTACTATGCGGGTTATAATCCGCTGGTTGGGGCGCAGTTTTTTGCCCACATTCCAGACCCCGGTGACCGGTTTCTGGGCACCCATCCGCCCAATGCTGCGCGGCTTGCTACGGTGCGGCGCACGAGTGCGCAGCTGGGCGTGCCCGGGAGTTGAGCGGCGCGGCATCTGAAGGTCCGGATTTGCGCCAGCTTGGCGTGGTTCTGAGTGATCGCGGGTCGCGCTATGCGGTTAGTGGCGCTCCTGTGCAAAGTCGCAGCGATGTGGATGCGGTGCTGGCGCTGCTGAAATCGGATAAGGCGTATGCCAAGGCGACCCATAACAGTTGGGCGGCGATGCTGACCACCGGGGCGTTGAAGGCAGACGATGGAGAGACTGGCGCCGGGATGGTGATTTTGCGGATGATGCAGCGGGCTGAACTGGAGGGGCACGTCATTATTGTCACGCGGTGGTATGGTGGTAAGAAATTGGGTGGCGACCGGTTTCGTCGGGTCCGTGATGCGGTGCGGTTGTATCTAGAATAATGAGCCCCGCAAGCCGGCCATTTGATATTTGGCCCCGCCCGTTGGGCGCGGCGGTGCCTCTGGCAGAGGTATTTGGGACGAGAAGAACTGGACGAGAAGAACTGGACGAGAAGAACTGGGGGAGACGAATTGGGGCGGGACGACGTGAAGCGAGCGGTTTTGATCTGCATCAAAGCTCAATTTGCTAGGTCGTTTAGGTTGTGCATCACATGCCAAAGCAAGAGGTGGCCAAATGCACGATCGATCTGTTCTGAAACGTCACGCGGCATTGGTTGATCAAATGGCCGAAACCTTGGGCGTTGATCTGCAAAAGGTGGCTCTGAGCGGTGAACTTTTGATTGATGAGATTTCGGATGCGGTGCTTAGCTGTGCGGACTGCTCACATCCTGACTCATGTCAGGGTTGGACGGGTGAGCACAAAGATGGCGCAACGCAAACACCGGACTATTGCCGCAACCGTGAGATGTTTCACAGTTTTCGCCAGGCGACAGTGCGATAATACGATTCGGATGGACGGGTTGTTGGTTTTGGTAAATTATGCGCCCAACCTTTGCCTGAGCAGGAAGCTTCATGTCCAACCCTTGTATCATCTGTGTGGCCATTACCGGATCGGTGCCAACCAAATCCAGCAACCCAGCCGTGCCAATCAGCATCTCTGAGCAGGTTGAAAGCACGCAAGATGCGTTCGAGGCCGGGGCCTCGATCTGTCATGCGCATGTCCGCAACGAAGATCAGACGCCAAGTTCGGACCCTGAGAAATTTGCCCGCCTCAAAGAGGGCGTGGAGAAACACTGCCCCGGAATGATCGTACAGTTTTCGACCGGTGGCCGGTCGGGGGCCGGCAAAGAGCGCGGCGGGATGTTGTCGCTTTGCCCGGATATGGCGAGCCTGACCGTTGGGTCAAACAATTTCCCGACGCGAGTCTATGAGAACCCGCCGGCTTTGGTGGATTGGCTGGCGGCAGAAATGCGCGAATTCAACATCAAACCCGAGATCGAAGCCTTTGATCTGAGCCATATTCTGATGGCCGCAAAAATGTATGAGGACGGTCGGATCAGCGATATTCCTTATGTTCAGTTTGTTATGGGGGTCAAAAACGCCATGCCAGCAGACAAGGATGTGTTTGATTTCTATGTGAAAACGGTCAATCGCCTGCTGCCCAGTGCCCCGTGGTGTGCTGCTGGGATTGGTTCCAACCAGATCGTACTGAACGAATGGTCGGTGGCGGCTGGCGGCCATGCCCGCACTGGACTTGAGGATAACGTGCGGCTGGATCGCGATACATTGGCACCGTCCAATGCCGCCCTTGTGCGCCGTGTGGTTGATCTGTGTGAGGCGAACGCCCGGCCGGTTGCCAGCGCCAAACTGGCACGTGAAATGTTGGCGTTGCGGCCTAAGCCCTGACTTTTACTAGCTTTTGTGGCAATGTTTGAGTTAACATTGCCGTGAATAGGCCAATTCAAGGATAAGATTATGGATTTTTCCGAAGCAGTCCGCGTATGTCTACGCAAATATGTCACCTTTTCCGGGCGCGCGACGCGACCGGAATACTGGTACTTTATTCTTTTCGTTATACTTGGCGGCATTATTTTTGGTATATTCGATTATATTTTGTTTGGGGGAACGGTCGAAACCGCCTCTGAAACCACATCTGATTCCATGTCGGCCAGTTTCAATGCGCAGAGCAATGGACCTTTGGCCTCGCTCTTCAGTCTGGCGGTGTTTTTACCATCTCTGGCGGCCGGTTGGCGGCGCATGCATGACTCTGGGCGCAGTGGTTTGCATATGTTTTATCCGATGATCGTCATGATTGGCGTTGGGGTATTCATGGCGTTCTGGGGTGGCTTGGCAGAGTTGGTATCTGGCAACATTGAAGGCCTTATTGCCGGAGTTGGCGGCATTATCGCGATCCTTGCCATCGTGGTGATGATTTTGTCGCCGCTGGTCGTGCTGTGGTGGCTGACCCGGCCAAGCCAGTCGGGCGACAATGAATATGGCCCCGAAGCCTAACGGTTTCTGATAGCTCCTAATGCGGTGCTGAGTAGGAATATCAGCGCCGCGACGCAAACGATTGTGGGCCCTGTTGGCTTGTCCAGCATCAAGGCGGCCCATAATCCGCCCAGGGCGGAGGCCGCGCCGATCGCGATTGCACCAAATGCCATCGCTTCGGGGGTGCGTGCCATTGGACGGGCGGCGGCGGCCGGGATCACCAAGAGCGCCGCAATCAGCAATACACCGACAACTTTGATGGCGACGGCGACGACGATGGCCAATGCGATGGTCAGAACCAGTTCTTCGCGACGGGGGTTGATGCCACTGGCGCGGGCCAGATCCGGGCTCAGGGTGGCCATCAAAAGGGCGGACCAGCGCGCAAACATCAGCGCCAGCACGCTTGCGGCTCCGCCCCAGATGACCAGCAGGTCGCTGATGTTCACCGCCAATATGTCGCCAAACAGGAATGCCATCAGATCAAGCCGCACATTGCCGAGCAACGCCACCGCCACCAACCCGGTGGCCAGTGCGCTGTGGGCCAGCACGCCCAACACGGTATCCATCGCATAGCCACGCCCGGTCAGGGCGGATACGGCTGTTGCCATGATCAATGCTGCGACCAGAACGCTGGGCAGGATTGGCAGGTTAAAGGCAAACGCCAATGCGACGCCCAGAATGGCGGCATGGGCCGTGGCCTCGCCGAAGTAGGCCATGCGGCGCCAGACCACAAAGCGGCCCAAAGGGGCCGCCGCGATGGCCACGCCAAGCCCGGCAAGGGCGGCGCGCACCAGAAAGTCGTCGAGCATCAGGCGTGGTCCTCGTGGGTGTGATCGTGTGAATGGCTGTGTACATGGCGGTACAACGCGAGCGCACCTTGGGTGCCACTGCCAAATAGCGCCCGGTATTCCGGGGCGCTGGTGACAATTTCTGGCGTGCCTTCGCAACAGATATGGCCGTTCATGCACAACACCCGGTCTGAGGCGGCCATCACCACATGCAGATCATGGCTGACCATCACCACCGCACAGTCCAGATCACGGCGCACGTCTTCGATCTGGCGGTAAAAGGCGGCGGAACCGGGTTGATCCAACCCCTGTGTTGCCTCGTCCAACAGCAACAATTGCGGTTCTTCCAAGAGCGCGCGGGCCAAAAGAACCCGTTGGAATTGCCCGCCTGAAAGGTCGCTCATCTGTTGGTTGGCCAGCCCGGCAACATCGGCACGTTTCAGCGCTGCGTTGGCGGCTTGTTCAGCAATTTGGCGCGGCAGGCCGAGAAATCGGCGTACTGTCATAGGCATCGCGGCATCAATTGCCAGCTTTTGCGGCACATAGCCGATGCGCAGGTTTGCGGCTTTGGTGATCTCGCCAGAGGTCAGAGGAACCGCGCCGATCAGCGCCCGCAGAAAGATGGATTTACCCGATCCGTTGGGGCCGACGATGGTAACAATCTCGCCCGGGTTAATCGACACGCTGATATTGTGAAGAACATGGCGGCCGCCCAGATTGACGTTGATCCCGCGTGTCGTGATGACCGGCTTCATGCTGCGGCTCCCGCGCAGGTTGGGCACAAACCTTCGGCTTCGATGACGATGCGTTCTATGGTGAATCCGGTTTGTTTGGCGATGGTGCCCAATCGTCCCTGTTCCAATTCGGTGTCCGCCTCGGCAACGGCGCGGCAAATACGGCAGATCAGAAATGCCGGAGCATGGGCGTGGTCCATATGCGCGCAGGCGGTATAGGCGTTCAGACGTTCTATGCGATGCGCCAGCCCGTTGCTCACCAGAAAATCCAGCGCCCGGTAGACCACAGGCGGCTGAGAACCCAGACCATCGGCGGCCAGCACATTCAGGATGTCATAGGCGCCAAGCGCCATATGTTTCTCTAGCAAAATCTCAAGCACGCGTTTACGCACCGGGGTGAACTGCAGCTTGGCCCTGGCGCAGCGGTCCTCGGCGGCAAGCATGGCGTGTTCGATGCAATGCTTGTGGTCGTGTGGGTCAAATCCGATGGTGGGCATGAAATGTCCTGTCTGCTGTTGCACTTTAAATGATATGTTATAACATCACTCAAGTGAAACTCCGTCAATCATTGGAGCTAATATGCTGACTTCTTTCCGATTACTAGTTCTGGCACTTATGGCTGCTCCGGCCAATGCCGAAGTGCCGAATGTGGTTGCCGATATCGCCCCGGTTCATGGCTTGGTGGCGCAGGTCATGGAGGGGGTGGGAACGCCGGATTTGATTTTGCAGCCCGGTATTTCGCCGCATGGCTATGCCCTGCGCACCTCACAGGCGCGGGCGTTGGGGCAGGCCGGGTTGGTGGTCTGGGTCGGGCCACAATTGACGCCATGGCTGGAAAAACCTGTGGCAAGTCTGGCAGGCGAGGCGAAAAAGCTGACGCTGTTGGCCGAGGAGACGACACAGTCCCTGCCATTTAGAGAGGGGGCAGAGGAAGAAGAAGAGGAAGGTCATGATCACGATCATGACCATGAGGGCGTTGATCCGCATGCGTGGCTGGACCCTGAAAATGCGCAAATCTGGCTGGGGTTGATTGCCGAGAAGCTGGCCGGGATTGATCCCGAAAATGCAGGTATTTATCGTGCCAATGCGGTAAAGGGCCAGGCCGAGTTGCAGGCGCTGATGGCTGAACTAGACGGGACCCTGTCGCCGGTACGTCGCACACCCTTTATTACCTACCATGATGCGTTTCAGTATTTTGAGGCCCGGTTTGGATTGCAGAACGCCGGGTTTGTCACCCTGAGCGACGGGGCAGGGGCCAGCCCGGCGCGGGTGTCTGCGTTGCGCGATCATGTAGCAGACCTGGATGTGGAATGTGCGTTCAGCGAGCCGGGGGTTGATCCGGGAGTTTTGCAAGGGATCAACACGGATAACGGCATGGCGCTTTCTATACTGGACCCAATGGGGCGGGATTTGACACTGGGTGTTGGGTTTTACTCTGAGCTGCTGCGCAACATGGCGCAGAAATTTGTCAGCTGCACAGCCGATTCTGACTGATTGGCCCTGACTGACGGGCCCTGACTGACGGGCCCTGACTAACTGGCGCGCGCGAGCTGAGCGCGACAACAACAAGGGTTCAGGATCATTCTGCGATGCTGAACCCTTCGATAAGCTGGCGCAATCCAACCGCGGCTCCGACGAATATCGACACAAACGTCACTGGTGCGCTAAAAGACAGGACGCTAAAGGCTGACA
This sequence comes from Granulosicoccus sp., assembly GCA_047623555.1. Classification (GTDB taxonomy): domain Bacteria; phylum Pseudomonadota; class Alphaproteobacteria; order Rhodobacterales; family Rhodobacteraceae; genus NORP181. The sequence goes on along the minus strand of JBLHMP010000002.1, from coordinate 55,352 downwards.
ACCCCTGACCAACGGTGCAGCCAATCGCGATCACGGCACCGGCCCCCATGATCGCGGCTCCGATGATTTGGCGGCGCAATTCGCGGGGATCATCACAGGCCTCCCAGCGGAAATGGCCCTTGATCAGCGACCCGATAAAGGCCCCGATCCAGACGCCGGCGACCGAGCCAACAGCGAATGAAATTGGCCGCACGCTGGCAGTCATGGCAAACAACAGGGTTTCGCCAACAGGGGCGGAAAAGCTGTGGGACACAACCGGCAGATCGTCAAAGCCGGTGTTGCGCACCCACTGGGTTCCGGCCCAGCCCGATACAATGGCCAGCCCGACAACCACCGCCCAGAACATGGCGTTGGTATCGGCGCGCAAATCAGCAGACCAAAGCGCCGCAATGCAGATTGCCAGTCCGATGCTGATGCCAATGCCGGCGACCGACAGCCCGGTCAGGTCGGCAAAGTAGTGCGCCAACCCGGGTACGGTTTCGGTGGTGACCTCAGATTGGTGAAATATCGTATCGCGCAGTACTGCGAACGAGCCGGTCATAACTGCAAAGGTCGACAGGCCCAGCACCAGCACGATCACAAACGCCCGCAGATCACCGCCACCCAGACGCGCAATCGCGCCAAAGCCGCAATTGCCGGCCAGCGCCATGCCATAGCCAAACATCAACCCGCCAACAACGGACGCGGCAGGCATCCAGCGCAGTGACAAATAATAGGTGTCCGAGGCATCCAGCAACCCGCTGCCCATCAGGCTGAAACTGCCAATGATCGCGGTGCCAATGGCCAGCCCCCACATGCGCATCCGCACGGAACTGCCGCCATACAAAAGATCTTCGATGGCCCCCAAAGTACAAAACCGGCCAAGGCGGGCGGCAAGGCCGAGCATTACACCACCAACGGCCCCAACAAGGGCCACCATCTGCGCGTCACTTAGCCAGCCGAGCATTTTTGGATCCTCCCAAACCCAACCCTGTTTGTTAGGTCAGGGCTGACCGTCTTTGCAAAACAGCTCGTAGACAACTTCGAGAATGCGGCGCGGCCGGTCGTCGGCAAGACGGTAATAGATCGCTTTGCCCTCGCGGCGCGGGATCACCAGACCCTCAAGGCGCAGCCGCGAGAGTTGCTGGGACACGGCGGCCTGACGCGCGGCCAGCAGCTCCTCGAGCTCGGTTACCGATTTTTCACCGGTCACCAGATGGCACAGGATCATCAACCGGCCTTCGTGGCTGATCGCTTTTAGGAAATTTGACGCGCGGGTGGCGTTGTCGACCATCTTGTCCAGCTCGTCATCGTCCATATCCGTGGAAAACTGTGGAAGTGCCATGTTCTTATGTCCTTTGGTCCTGTCGACCCGGTGTGGTTCTAAAATGCGATTTGGTCTTCGATTGCGGCGATCCCGGCCTCGGCGCAGGCATCATCCAGCTCCGGGCCCGGCGCGCCAGATACGCCAATTCCGGCGACGATGCTACCGCCACCCTCATACACCACCAGACCGCCGCCCAATGGCAACGCCTCGTTGAGGTGGCGGATGCCTGAGGATACATTGCCAGCCTGTGTTTCGTGCGCCAAATCGGTTGTGTTGGTGCGAAAGCTGACGGCGGTCCAGGCCTTGCGCCGCGAGGTTTCATAGACGTGTATCCCGGCAAAGCGATCGCGGATGAACACCTGCGGGATGCCAAAACGGTCCACCACGGTGACGCCAACCTGATAACCGGCATCACGACAGGCGGTTAGGGCGGCCTGCGCCATCTGTTGGGCAACTTCGGGTTTCAGAACCTGAAAGTCAACGAATGGGCTCTCATCCTGGGCTAATGTCGGTGCCGCAAATGCGCACAACAGCGCGGCGGTTTTGGTCAAATGTTTCATCCGTTTTCCCCATTAGGCTCAGTGGTAAATTCAGTGGTGTCTTGCAGCAATTTTGCCAATATCGGCCAAAACCAGTCTTCGCCCGGATAGCCTTCGATGCGGGCCAGTTCATGGCCATCCTCAACAATCAGAAACGTCGGTGTGAAATTCACCGGGCGGGTCACGATGATATCCGCCGGAATGGCGTGAATTTCGACCCGGCGCAGCGGCGCAAACGCGCCTTCGGCGGTTTTAGGATAGATCGGCGCAATTTCAGCATTCCAGCGCGCGCACCACATACAGCCGTCTTCCTCAACCATAACAAGGTCCGCCGACCACACAGGCCAGGCGATCAGCAAGGCCAAAACGGCGCCAAGATATTTTTTCAGTCCAAACATGCGCCACCGATTGACGTTTCGTTGATACACTACATAATCTGAATATGTGAATGATTCAAGCTGCCGAGTCGAAGCTTGCGGTGTTAAGGAGAGTAGATGCTAGAAATTTCACTCATGGGCGCGACGTTCGCCGGTTTGCTGAGCTTTTTTACCCCCTGCGTCCTGCCGATGGTGCCATTTTACCTAAGTTACATGGGTGGCCTGTCGATGTCAGAGCTGCAGGGTGATGGTGAAATCGCGCCGGGCGCACAGCGGCGTTTGCTGACTTCATCGGTGTTTTTCGCGCTGGGCGTGACCTCGGTTTTTATGTTGCTGGGTATGGGCGCGACCATGATGGGCCAGATGTTTGGCCAATATCTTGAGCCGTTATCCTATGTCGCCGCGGCGATTTTGGTGGTCTTTGGCCTGCATTTCCTCGGCGTCATCAAGGTGCCGCTGCTGTACCGCGAGGCCCGGTTGGAGAGCAAAGCCGAGGCCAGCACAATTGCCGGGGCCTACCTGATGGGGCTGGCATTTGGCTTTGGTTGGACTCCCTGCGTCGGGCCTGCACTGGCGTCGATCCTGTTTATCGCCAGCGGTATGGACGAGGTGTGGCGCGGTGCGTTGCTGTTGTTTTTCTACGGTGTCGGGATGACTGCGCCGTTTATAGTTGCGGCGTTTTTCGCCAAGCCGTTTCTGGCTTGGGTGCGCAAACACCGGGCGGCGTTTGCCTGGGTGGAAAAGGCGATGGGGGTTATGTTGATCCTGTTTGCGATACTGATTGTCACCGGGGGCGTTCGCTATATTGCCGAGGCGATGCTAGAGTGGTTTCCCGGATTTCTGAATATATTGTAGCAGTTTTGGGAGGATTTAGGATGAAGCGTTTACTGGCCGGGGTTATGGCCCTGATGATGGCGGTTCCTGCGATGGCCACCGAAGTGGGCGATGATGGCCTGTATAAAACACCATGGCTGCGCGACACGTTCAAGGATTTGCGCGAAGATCTGGACGAGGCCAACGCCGAGGGCAAACGGCTGGTGCTGTTCTTTGAACAACGCGGCTGTATATATTGCAAAAAGATGCACGAAGAGGTGTTTTTAGATGCGACATTCAGCCAGTACATTCAGGACAATTTCTTTGTCGTGCAGCTAAATCTGTATGGCGATACCGAAGTCACCGATTTTGACGGCGAAGTGCTGAGCGAAAAGGACATGGCGCGCAAATGGAACGTTTTGTTTACGCCGACCATCCTGTTTATGGCAGAATCGGTGCCCGATAACACGATTGCATCACGGGCCACGGTTGCGGTGATGCCGGGGGCCTTTGGTCTGGGCACGTCAACCGACATGTTCACCTGGGTCGTTGAGAGGCGCTATGCCATGGAAAATGGCGAAGGTTTTCAACGCTATCATGCCCGCCGTATTCAGGAACGCAGCAACGGATCAACGGACTAGGAGGCCTAGGGACTTCAATAATTCACATTATCGAATTTGTTGTTGCGTTCTAAGCGTACGTCGGCATACGATAGATACAGCAAGGCCACATCAATTGCTTGTGGTAGCTAAGGCGATCCGCTTTCAATCTGCGAAGATTGATAGGGTAACGCTCACTAGGGTCTAAGGGAGTTTGCATTTCGCCCCGTATCCCAAACTGGATACACTGCGAAACGCTTTAAGGGAGGGACTATGAAAAAACTAATCGCAACCGTGGCTGTCACAGCATTTTTTGCAGGGACGGCGATGGCACAAGACACTGTCGCGCCAACTGCGGTCAAGTTTGACAATGGTGCCGTTGAATCATCGCTGACTGGTGTGGCCGGGGACGCCGCCAATGGGCGCAAGGTGTTTGCCAATCGTAAACAGGGCAATTGTCTGGCCTGCCATGCCAATTCTGAACTGTCAGAACAGTCGTTTCACGGCGAAGTTGGCCCGGCGCTGGACGGTGTTGCAGACCGCTGGAGCGAAGATGAATTGCGCGGCCTCGTCAGCAACTCGAAGATGACATTTGAGGATACGATCATGCCTGCGTTCTATATTGACGCCGGTTATCTGCGCCCGGCGGACAAATTTGATGGCAAATCCATTCTGTCGGCCCAGCAGGTCGAAGACGTGGTTGCCTATTTGATGACGCTGCAAGAACAATAAGCGCCGATTTTTGCGCCTGTTCTTCCGAGCGGCTTTCGCTCTTATTTTAAGGAGACATGACAATGAAACTCTCAAGACGCGACACTCTCGCACTTGGGCTGGGGGCTGCGGTTTTGGCCGTGCTGCCAATGGGCGCCAATGCCAGCGCCACGGATGATATGATTGCCGAGTTCACTGGTGGTGCCGAAATGGCGGACACTGGCGTTACGCTGACGGCCCCGGAAATTGCCGAAAATGGCAACACTGTGCCAATTGCTGTGGACGCACCCGGTGCGGTTTCGATCCTGATTTTGGCGACCGGCAATCCAACCCCTGCGGTTGCGACGTTCAACTTTGGACCATTGGCCGCTGCGCAAGAGGCATCAACCCGCATTCGTCTGTCAGGCACGCAGGACGTTGTTGCCGTGGCCAAGATGGCTGACGGCAGTTTCGCCCGTGCCGCGTCGACTGTGAAAGTTACAATCGGGGGTTGTGGCGGCTGATCGCCGTTTGCAGCCTTTCCCCGAACCAAGGAGTTTAGAAAATGGCATCTGGTGTAAAACCCCGCGTCAAAGTCCCGAAAACCGCCTCGGCTGGCGATGCGATCATCATCAAGACGCTGATCAGCCACAAGATGGAAAGCGGTCAGCGCAAGGACAAGGATGGCAACCCCATTTCACGTTCGATCATCAACCGGTTTACCTGCGACTTTAACGGCCAGAACGTTGTGGATGTAACGATGGAACCGGCGATTTCGACCAATCCGTATTTTCAGTTTCAGGCGCTTGTGCCCGAAGCCGGTGATTTTGTGTTTACCTGGTATGATGATGACGGATCTGTCTATGACACCAAAAAATCGGTCAAAATGGCCTAAGTGAATAACAGTCAGGGAGGGCAAAAAATAATGAATACCAAGCTGTTAAGTACTGTTGCTGCACTTAGCCTTATGGCGAGTGCTGCAGTCGCGGGAGAAGACGCAAAGCTGCTGATCAACGAAGAAGAGATGATGACGACCGAGGCGGCAGCGCCTGCACATACTGAAAATCTGGACCGGATTTATTCGGGCTGGATTTACCGCGCCGACGAGACACAAGCCTTGCAAATGGATGATTTCGACAATCCCGGATTTGTGTTCGTCGATGTCGGACAAGATCTCTATAACGAGGTTGATGGCTCCGAAGGCAAAAGCTGTGCGAACTGTCATGACGACGTTGAGAGTTTTGCCGGTCTGACCGCAACAATGCCGCGGGTGAACGCAAACGGCGATCTTGAGACGCTGACCGAACTGGTCAACAACTGTCGCACTGAACGTATGGGCGCAGATGCGTGGAAATATTCCGGCACCCAGATGACCGCCGTAACGGCGTTGATCGGTCTGCAATCACGTGGTTTGCCGGTTAATGTCGCCATCGACGGTACGGCCTCTCCCTATTGGGAAAAAGGCAAAGAGCTGTATTACACCCGTGTCGGCCAGCTGGATATGTCCTGTTCCAATTGCCATGAGGACAATTACGACGTGATGATCCGTGCTGATCACCTGTCACAGGGCCAGATCAACGGCTTTCCAACGTATCGTTTGAAAAACGCCAAACTGAACAGCAGCCACGCGCGGTTCAAAGGCTGCATGAAAAACATTCGTGCTACGCCATACGCCGAGGGCGGAGACGAGTTCAAAGCGCTTGAGCTTTATGTCGCCAGCCGGGGCAATGGTCTGAGTGTTGAAACTCCATCGGTGCGTAACTAATTAATTAATAAGTATAGCCCGCGGCGGATTTCTGTCGCGGGTTTTTTCGCAACTTAATACATTCATACATGCATATATGTTGTGCATTTCGATCAGGAAAGAGCCGAGCCATGATCTCACGTCGCGATTTTTTACAGATGTCTATGGCGGCTTCGGCCTTGGTCGGGGCCTCGGGCTTTGGCAATTGGTCACGATTGGCTGCACAACAGCGGCTGACGCAGGACCAGTTGTTGGAATTTGACACCTACGGCAATGTCAGCCTGATCCATGTCACCGACATTCATGGCCAGCTAAACCCGATCTATTTCCGCGAACCGTCGGTGAATATCGGCGTCGGCGGCAACAAGGGGCAGGTGCCACATGTCACCGGTGCCGATTTCCGCAAAGCATATGGCGTTGTTGATGCTAGCCCGTCGGCCTATGCGCTGACTTCAACCGATTTTTCGGCCTTGGCACAGGGTTACGGCAAGGTCGGCGGGATTGACCGGATGGCCACCGTCATCAACGCCATTCGCGCCGACCGGCCCGACGCGTTGCTGCTGGATGGTGGCGACACATGGCACGGCAGCTATACCTGCCATCACACCCAAGGCCAGGACATGGTCAACGTGATGAACGCGCTGAAACCCGACGCGATGACATTCCACTGGGAATTCACCTTGGGCACCGACCGCATCACCGAGATGGTGGAAAACCTGCCGTTTGCCGCCTTGGGGCAGAACGTGTTTGACGCCGAATGGGATGAGCCATCCGAACTATTCAAACCGTACAAATTCTTTGAGCGCGGCGGCGTCAAAATCGCCGTGATCGGGCAGGCGTTCCCTTATATGCCGATCGCCAACCCGGGCTGGATGTTCCCTGAATTCTCATTTGGTATTCGCGATGAACATATGCAGCAAATGGTCGACGAAGTGCGCAGCATGGGCGCCGAACTGGTGGTTTGCCTGAGCCACAACGGTTTTGATGTGGACAAAAAGATGGCCACTCGGGTGAAGGGCATCGACGTGATCCTGTCGGGCCACACCCATGATGCGCTGCCAGAACCGGTTTTGGTCGAACAAACCATCATCGTCGCCTCGGGCTCAAACGGTAAATTTGTCAGCCGGGTTGATCTGGATGTGCGCGACGGCAAAATGATGGGGTTCCGTCATAAACTGATCCCGATATTCTCGGACGTGATCACGCCAGATGCGGGCGTGCGCACATTGATTGATGCGCAACGCGCGCCGTTTCAGGATCAACTAAGCGAGGTGATCGGCAAGACCGATAGCCTGCTGTATCGGCGTGGCAATTTTAACGGCACATGGGATGATTTGATTTGTGATGCGCTGATGTCTGAGCGTGAAGCCGACATTGCCATGTCGCCCGGCGTGCGCTGGGGGCCGTCGATCCTGCCGGGGCAGGATATTACCCGCGAAGATATATTCAACGTCACCTCTATGAGTTACGGCAAGGCCTATCGCACTGAAATGACTGGTGAGTTCATTCATGTGATCTTGGAGGATGTCGGTGACAACCTGTTCAATCCTGATCCCTATTATCAGCAAGGTGGCGACATGGTGCGGGTTGGCGGCCTTGGCTACAAAATCGACATCACCAAACCGCAGGGGTCGCGGATCACCGATATGACGTTGCTGAAAACCGGCGAGGCGATTGATCCGTCCAAGACCTATGTGGTGGCCGGTTGGGCCTCGGTGAATGAAGCCACCGAAGGGCCGCAGATCTGGGATGTGGTGGAAAACCATATCCGTAGTCAGGGCACAGTTTCGGTTGCTCCGAATAATTCCGTCACCGTGGTTGGCGCCTAAGAACTTGCAGAAGGTAAGCTCCGAATGACACCTCGTTCCAAGAACAAATCCGCCTCGCGTCGTCAGTTCCTGACTGGGGCTGCGGCCGCTGGGGCCGGCGCTGTTGCGGCTGGTACCGTGCAGGCGGGCGATCCGCTGATTACCCAGGTACAGCCTTGGGCGCAGGGCTTTGGCGACGCGGTTGATGCCGCGCCTTACGGCATGCCAATCAGCTATGAATCCGACGTGGTGCGGCGCAATGTTGAATGGTTAACGGCCGATACCATCAGTTCGATCAACTTTACCCCGATCCATGCGCTCGACGGCACCATCACACCGCAAGGCGTTGCGTTTGAGCGGCATCATTCGGGCGCGATTGATCTGCGCAAAGAAGATTACCGGTTGATGATCAACGGCTTGGTCGATCAGCCTTTGGTGTTCTCCTACGCCGACCTGGAGCGGTTCCCGCGTGAAAACCACGTTTATTTCTGCGAATGTGCCGCCAATTCCGGCATGGAATGGGCTGGGGCACAGCTAAACGGGGCGCAGTTCACTCACGGTATGATTCACAACATGGAATACACAGGCGTGCCGCTGCGCACGTTGCTGAACGAGGCGGGTATTCAGACCGCAGGCAAATGGCTGTATGTCGAAGGTGCCGATGCGTCTTCCAATGGCCGGTCGATCCCGATGGACAAGGCGCTGGATGATGTTCTGGTGGCGTTCAAGGCCAACGGCGAGGCGCTGCGCAAGGAACATGGCTATCCCGTGCGTCTGGTTGTGCCGGGCTGGGAAGGCAACCTCTGGATCAAGTGGCTGCGCCGTATCGAAGTCACCGACGCACCGGTGGAAAGCCGTGAAGAGACCAGCAAATACACCGACGTGATGGAGGACGGGTTCGCCCGCAAATGGACCTGGGTGATGGACGCGAAATCCATCATCACCAGCCCCAGCCCGCAAGCGCCGATCACCCACGGTACCGGGCCTTTGGTCATCACCGGGCTGGCATGGTCTGGTCGCGGCGCGATTGAGCGGGTCGATGTCACCGTTGATGGCGGCAAAACCTGGAAAACCGCACGTCTGGCGGCGCCGGGCAAGGCGATGGCGCTGACCCGATTCTATCTGGATTATGATTGGGATGGTTCAGAAATGTTGCTGCAGGCGCGGGCGATGGATTCGACCGGTTATGTGCAGCCAACCAAGACGCAACTGCGCGCGGTGCGCGGGCTGAATTCGATCTATCACAACAACGCAATTCAAACGTGGTGGGTCAAGCCAAATGGAGAGGCCGAAAATGTCGAAGTTTCTTAATCTGGTTGCCCTATCGGCTTTGGTGGGTGGCGTAACCGCGGGTCCTGTTCTGGCGGAAAAATTTGGCCTTGGTCGGGTTGCAATGCCTGACGAAATCGCCGCCTGGGACTTGGATGTACGCCCGGATGGCGTTGGCCTTCCGGTTGGATCGGGATCTGTTGAAGTTGGCGAAGAAATATTCGCTGAGAAATGCGCCGTGTGTCACGGTGATTTCGCTGAAGGTGTTGATAACTGGCCGAAATTGGCCGGGGGCGAAGACACGCTTGACCGCGAAAATCCGGTGAAAACCGTCGGGTCCTACTGGCCGTATCTGTCGACCACATGGGATTACATCAACCGGTCTATGCCGTTTGGGAACGCGCAGAGCCTTGAGCATGACGAGGTCTATGCGATCGTCGCCTATATTCTGTATTCCAACGATTTGGTTGAAGATGATTTTGTTCTGTCCAACGAAAACTTTTTGGATGTCGAAATGCCCAATGCGGGCGGGTTTTTCGTCGACAATCGGGACGAGGTGGAATTGGTATCGTTTTCGGTTGAACCCTGCATGAGTGACTGCAAGCCGAGCGTGGAAATCACCATGCGGGCCGCGGTTTTGGATGTAACGCCTGAAATTGAGACCGAAGTGGTTGAAATTGTTGAACCTATGGCCGAGCAAGATGCTGAAATCGCGGGTGTTGATCCGGTACTTTTGGCGGCGGGGGAAAAGGCGTTCAAGAAATGCAAAGCCTGTCACCAGGTTGGCGACGGGGCGAAAAACAGAACCGGCCCGGTGTTGAATGGCGTGGTTGGTTCCGCGGCTGGGGTGTTTGATGGGTTTAAGTATTCCAAGCCAATGATGGCTGCGGCCGCAGATGGCCTTATCTGGAACGAAGAAGAGTTGACTGCGTTCTTGAAAAAACCCCGTAAATATATGAAGGGCACCAAGATGTCCTTTGCCGGGTTCCGCAAGGACGGCGACATCGAAGCGGTGATTGTCTATCTCAAATCGTTTCCCTGAATTGCGGTAACCTGCCTGTTAGGTTAATGAGGCGCGTACCGCATTGTAATCCGACTGGGGCGCGTGCGAATTAAACTGCCACCCCTTGCAGCCCGTGTTGGGCGATACTAAGACTCAGGTAACGAATTGTCGGGTATAGTCCCGACCTATAAGCAGAGCAGGCGGCCCAACATGTTCGATCCTATTGATACCTTCACCAATACCCTTGTGCCTATGGTGGTCGAACAGACCAGCCGTGGTGAACGTGCCTATGATATCTTCTCGCGTCTGCTGAAAGAGCGGATCATATTTATCAATGGGCCGATTCATGACGGGATGAGCCATCTGATCGTTGCACAATTGCTGCATCTTGAGGCTGAAAACCCAAGCAAGGAAATCAGCATCTATATCAACTCTCCCGGCGGTGTCGTCACCAGCGGTTTGTCGATCTATGACACGATGCAATATATTAAGCCTAAAGTGTCGACCTTGTGCTTTGGTCAGGCGGCCTCGATGGGGTCGATTCTGTTGGCAGGCGGCGAAGCGGGCATGCGGTTCTCACTGCCAAACAGCCGGATCATGGTGCATCAGCCATCTGGTGGTTTTCAGGGGCAGGCGTCGGACATCATGATTCACGCAGAAGAGACCCAAAAACTCAAAGACCGGTTGCATGATATCTATGTGAAACACACTGGTCAGACCAAAAAGGCCGTGGAAAAGGCGCTGGACCGTGACAATTTCATGTCCCCACAAGAAGCGAAAGACTGGGGTCATATTGACGAAATCGTCGAAAATCGCGCTAAAGGCGATGACACGGAAGACTGAATTATCTTAGGTTGATGGTACAGAATTTAAAAACTGTGCGTTCAACCGTTGTTTTGCGATTGTGGACCCATGATCGCTAGCCTAAGATGTCCTGCAAACGAGAACATTGCGGCACGCGAAGCCCGAAAGGTCAAATATGGCGACGAAATCAAGCGGTGATAGCAAAAATACGCTTTATTGTAGCTTTTGTGGCAAAAGCCAGCACGAGGTCCGCAAACTGATTGCAGGACCGACGGTATTTATCTGTGATGAATGCGTTGAGCTGTGCATGGACATCATCCGCGAAGAGACCAAGGCCAGTGGGCTGAAGGCAGCGGATGGCGTGCCTACGCCGAAAGACATCTGCGAAGTGTTGGATGATTATGTGATTGGCCAGATGATGGCCAAGCGGGTGTTGTCGGTGGCTGTTCACAACCATTACAAACGTCTTAATCACGCGCAGAAATCCAGCAGCGATATAGAGTTGGCGAAATCCAACATCTTGCTGATTGGTCCGACGGGGTGTGGTAAAACCCTTTTGGCCCAGACACTTGCGCGTATTTTGGATGTGCCATTTACGATGGCCGATGCCACCACATTGACCGAGGCTGGCTATGTTGGCGAAGACGTCGAAAACATCATTCTGAAGCTGTTGCAGGCATCGGAATACAATGTTGAACGCGCTCAGCGTGGCATCGTCTATATTGACGAAGTCGATAAAATTACCCGGAAATCCGAAAACCCGTCGATCACCCGGGATGTGTCGGGCGAAGGCGTACAGCAGGCGTTGCTGAAGTTGATGGAGGGCACCGTTGCGTCGGTACCGCCACAAGGTGGGCGTAAACATCCACAGCAGGAATTTCTGCAAGTGGACACCACCAACATTCTGTTTATCTGCGGCGGTGCGTTTTCTGGTCTCGAAAAAATCATTGCGCGGCGTGGTAAAGGCAGTGCAATGGGCTTTGGCGCCGATGTGCGTGACGATGAAGCACGCGGCGTTGGTGAGATTTTCACCGAACTTGAGCCCGAAGATTTGTTGAAATTCGGTCTGATCCCAGAGTTTGTTGGGCGTTTGCCGGTTTTGGCAACGCTTGAGGATCTGGACGAGGATGCGTTGGTTACAATCCTGACCAAACCCAAGAATGCTTTGGTCAAGCAATATCAGCGTCTGTTTGAGTTGGAAAATACCGAACTAAGCTTCACCGAGGACGCGCTCTCGGCAATTGCCAAACGGGCGATCAAACGTAAAACCGGTGCCCGTGGATTGCGGTCGATTCTCGAAGATATCCTGCTGGACACCATGTTTGAGCTTCCTGGACTCGAAAGCGTGACCAAAGTTGTCGTCAACGAAGAGGCTGTTATCTCTGATGCGCAGCCGCTGATGATTCACGCAGACCCCAAAAAGGAATCGGCAACCGCGAGCTGATCCGGCAATGCCTGTCAGACATATATCATCGGGATCGCCGTTCGAGGAACAGATCGGCTATTCCCGGGCTGTTGTCAGTGATGGTTGGGTCTTTGTGGCCGGGACGACTGGCTATGATTATGACACAATGGAAATGCCTCAGGATGTTGGCGATCAATGCGCCAACATCCTGAAAACAATTGATAAGGCGCTCGTTGAGGCGGGTACGAACCTAAATCATGTGGTTCGGGCACGCTATATATTGCCCAATGGCGATGACTTTGAGGCCTGCTGGCCACATCTGCGCGCGGCCTTTGGGACTGCAAAACCGGCGGCAACGATGATTATTGCGGCGCTGATGAACCCGGAAATGAAGATCGAAATCGAGGTAACGGCGCGAATGCCCTAGCGGCGAAACGCCAATGTCCTGCGTAGGCCACTGGACCTTGGCGCGTGCATCGGGCATATCTGCATCAACACATTGCCGGAGGCATCAATGGGCATCCTGAACACATTACTTCGCGCCGTCACCTGGTGGACGGGTCCGACTCTGAACACGCAGCTTTTTACTGCCCGTAAAGGCGTAAAAGTAGGCGAGGATGAGCAGGGCAACATCTATTACAAGACCAAAGATGATTCCAAACGCTGGGTGATTTTTAACGGCGAACCTGAGGCAAGCCGCATCAGTCCGGATTGGCATGGCTGGCTACACCGCACGTGGGATGAGCCGCCAACAGACAAGCCATTGACCCATAAAAGCTGGGAAAAACCACATCAGGACAATCTGAGCGGCACCGTGATGGCCTATGCGCCGTCCGGGTCGTTGCGTCAGTCGGCTCCGGCCAAACGTGACGATTATCAGGCCTGGACCCCCGAGTAAGAAAGCGCGCAGATGTCGCATAATCCAACCGAAGTTCTTGTGGGCGGCGCCGTTCTGGCCGCTGCGGTCGCGTTTGCGGTCTTTGCCGGGCAGGCGACTGGCCTGTCCCGGGGCGGTGAGGCCTACCCATTGCTGGCCAGTTTCCGATCGCTTGAAGGCGTGTCGGTTGGCACAGATGTGCGGCTGGCTGGGGTCAAGATCGGAACCGTGACGCAGGTTGCCCTGAACCCCGAAAGCTATCGCGCAGATACGGTTTTTTCGGTTTCGGCTGATATAGAAATTCCTGAAGACAGCGCCATTGTGATCTCATCTGAGGGGCTGCTTGGTGGCAATTTTGTTGAGATTATGCCGGGTGCTTCGCTGTTCTATTTTGAATCCGGAGACGAGATTGAAGACACGCAAGGCGCGGTCAGCCTGATCTCGCTGTTGCTGAAATTCGTCTCGGGTGGGGGCGGCGAGTGATTCGACTGATCTGCGCCTTTGTACTGTGTTTTGGGACGGCTGCGGCGGCGCTGGATGGCGTTGCTGCCTCTGGCCGCGGCGTGGTTTTGCGCGGGCTAGATAAGGTTAACGGCCGCACCGTTGATGTTGAGGTAGGCCGTGGCGGAATTGTGCAGGTGTTTGGGCTTGAGGTTGGGCTGGCCGATTGTCGCTATCCGGCGGAAAATCCCACCGGCGACGCCTATGCGTTTCTGACCATCCGCGAAACAGGGCTGGCCGCCACCGAGTTTGAGGGTTGGATGATCGCGTCGGCACCGGCATTGAATGCGCTGGACCACAGCCGTTATGACGTCTGGATATTGCGCTGTATCACGTCCTGAGTTGAGGACAGAGCAGGCGTGGTGAAACTGGCATTACGAACAATAGCCTGCTCAAGACGACGTCGATAGTCGGCTCTTGAGATTTCAATTCCACCCAGAGAGGCCAGATGCTCGGTGAGAAACTGCGTATCAAGCAGGGTAAAGTTGGCTCGATTTAGCCGATCCACCAGATAGGCCAGCGCAATTTTGGACGTGTCTGTACGGCGCGAAAACATGCTTTCGCCAAAAAACGCCGCCCCCAGAACCACGCCATAGACGCCGCCAACCAGATCAGGACCATCCCAAACCTCTAGTGAATGGGCGTGCCCAGCTTGGTGCAGATGCAGATAATGGCAACGTATCTCGTCGTTAATCCAGGTCTCGCTCCGATCGGCACAGCCGTCGACAACGCCAGCAAAATCAACGTTGATCGTGATCTGATAGGCCGCCCCTCGCAACCGACGTGCGAGGGATCGTGATATGTGAAACCCGTCCAACGGCATGATGCCGCGCCGTCGGGGATCAACCCAGAAAATATCATCATCATCGCGATGATCCGCCATCGGGAAAATGCCGATGGAATAGCCGCGCAACAGGATGTCAGGTGTCAGGTTCATCGCGCCTATGTCCGGGGTCAGGTGGCTGTGCCGCGTGATCCAACCGCCTTATTCTTCGACCAGATTGTTTTCCAGCCAATGTTCCAGCCAGTGGATATTGTAATTGCCACTTAGAACATCGGGTTCCTGCAACAGCGCGTGAAACAGCGGAATCGTGGTGTCGACACCATCGATGATCAACTCTCCCAACGCGCGGCTCAGACGGGCCAATGCCTCGGGTCGGTCACGGCCATGCACGATCAGTTTGCCGATCAGGCTGTCGTAGTAGGGTGGGATGGAATAGCCGTCATAGAGTGCTGAATCCATCCGAATACCCAGCCCACCGGGGGCGTGGTATTGGCTGATTCTGCCGGGGCAGGGCGCGAAATTAGGCAGCTTTTCGGCGTTCAGGCGGACCTCAATGGCGTGGCCATCAATGGTTAGGTCCTCTTGGATGAACGACATCGGCAGACCGGCGGCGACGCGGATTTGTTCACGGACCAGATCGATGTTGAAAATGGCCTCGGTCACCGGATGTTCGACCTGCAGGCGGGTGTTCATCTCGATGAAAAAGAACTCGTCCCTCTCAAACAGAAACTCAATGGTTCCGGCGCCAGCATAGTTGATATTGGCCACAGCATCGGCACAGGTTTTGCCGATACGGGCGCGTTGCTCGGGGGTTATGGTCGGGCCTGGGGCCTCTTCAAACACCTTTTGGTGACGCCGCTGCAACGAACAATCGCGTTCGCCCAGATGCACGGCACCGCCTTTGCCATCGCCAAACACCTGAATTTCGATGTGGCGCGGTGTGGTTAGATATTTCTCGATATAGACTTCGTCATTGCCAAAGTTTGATTTGCCTTCGGCGCGGGCGGTCAGAAACGCCATTTCCATATCTGCGGCAGTTTGGGCAACTTTCATGCCTTTGCCACCACCACCTGCGGTGGCCTTTATAATGACTGGATAGCCCATTTCGGCGCCAATTTTCTGCGCCTCGGCCAAGGTTGGCACGCCACCTTCGCTGCCCGGAACGCAGGGCACGCCAAGCGCTTTCATGGTGTCTTTGGCGGTGATCTTGTCGCCCATGACGCGGATATGGTCCGCTGTCGGGCCGATAAAGGTCAGGCCGTGGTCCTGGATGATCTGCACAAAGTTGGCATTTTCCGACAGAAATCCATAGCCGGGATGGATTGCCTGCGCGCCAGTGATTTCACAGGCGGCAATGATGGCCGGGATCGAAAGATAGCTTTGGGCGCTGGCCGGTGGGCCGATGCAGACGGATTCATCGGCCATGCGCACATGCATGGCGTCACTGTCAGCGGTTGAATGCACGGCCACGGTGGCAATGCCCATTTCACGGGCCGCACGAATGACGCGCAGGGCGATTTCACCACGATTGGCGATCAGGATCTTGTCAAACATTGGGCGACCCTATTCGATAATGACCAGTGGAGTGCCGAATTCAACGGTGGCGCCGTCATCGACCAGAATGCGTTTGATAGTGCCGGACTTTGGTGCCGGAATGTGGTTCATCGTTTTCATCGCTTCGATGATCAGCAACGTATCGCCTTCGGTGATCGAGGCTCCGACAGTTATAAAACTGGGCGACTCAGGTTCGGCCTGCAAATAAACCGTTCCAACCATAGGCGAGGTAACAGCACCCGGATGGCTGGCCGGATCATCAACCGTACCGACAGGGGCGGCGGCAATTGTTGCGGCGGGCGCCGCAAGGGCCGGGGCCGCCATGGCGATGGGCGCGGCTGCCATTATTGGCGCCGGCGCGGCGCGGCTGACCCGCACATTCAGGCTGTCATCTTCGCCATAGTCGCGTTTGACGTGCAATTCTGTCAGATCATTGTCGCGCAGCAATTCGGCCAGCGCCGTGATGAATGCCACATCTGAATCGTGTTTGGTGCTTTTCATATTTGTCCTCGACCCTGTTCCGGTATGCCCAAGTCCTGCCCCATCTGTTGATACGCGGGGCTGTTTCGACTTTCGATTATAGGCCAAGGTGAAGGCGGTGAAAAGCGCCATGTCTTTCACAAGGTCGGAACCTGTTAAATTGGTCAAAAACGCGGGTCTGGGATCATCCGGTTTTGACGGCAAAGGGCCGACTCAATGAGTCGGCCCTTTGCCGTCTCAAAATAGCTGTTACGTCAGAGCGCCAGATATTCGGCACGCAGCTCTTCGTTTTCCAGAACTTCAGAGGCGGTGCCATCAAAGACGATGACTCCGGTCTCAAGAATGACGGCGCGATCCGCCAGTTTCAGTGCCCGCACCGCGTTTTGTTCAACAAGCACCGTGGTGATGCCCTGTTCTTTGATGTGGATGAGGATTTTTTCGATTTCATCAACAATCACCGGTGCCAGACCTTCGTAAGGTTCATCCAGCAACAGAACTTTCAGGTCACGCGCGAGGGCACGCGCGATGGCCAGCATCTGTTGCTCGCCGCCGGACAGGGTTGAGCCCTCTTGTTTGCGCCGCTCACCCAGACGCGGGAATAGATCGTACAGACGGTCCAGCGACCAGCCGATGGGCGGGGCAATCTGCGCCAGTTGCAGGTTTTCCTCAACGGTCAGGCCCTGAATGATACGGCGATCTTCGGGTACCAAAGCCAGCCCCAATTGCGCCGCTTCGTGGCTGGCCATTTTGTGCAGTGGGCTGTGATCCAACCAGATTTCACCATGCGTCAACTGCGGATCATTCATCCGGGCAATGGCGCGCAGGGTCGAGGTTTTGCCCGCTCCATTGCGGCCGAGCAAAGCAAGAATTTCGCCTTCGTGCAGGTTAAAAGTGATGCCCTGCACGATATAGCTCTCGCCGTAATAGGCGTGCATGTCCCAGATTGACAGAAACGCCGGGGCAGTTTTGGCGACATTGGCGTTTTTGGAAAAGTCGGTGTTGGGGTTCATAATGGGGCTCCTTAGACCGACTCACCCAGATACGCTTCGCGTACCTTGGGGTGGATTTTGATGTTTTCAGGGGTGTCTTCGACCAAGGGCGTGCCTTGGGCCAGAACGGTGATGCGCTCCGCCAGTGAGAACACCACATGCATGTCGTGTTCAATGATGGCGATAGTGATGTCACGTTCATCTTTGATGCGTTTCAGTAGGTCGATGGTGTTGTTGGTGTCGGCCCGCGCCATGCCGGCAGTGGGTTCGTCCAGCAGCAACAGTCGTGGTTCCTGACTTAGACACATGCCGATTTCCAGCCGCCGTTTGTCACCACGCGACAGGGCCGCCGCGTGCATGTTGCGTTTGTCGGCCATGTTCATGTCCACTAGCATGCTCTCGGCGTGCTCGATGATGTCCATCTGTTTGGACACCGGGTTGATGGCGTTCAACTTGAACGATCCGTCGCGTTTAGCGAAGCAAGGGATCATCATGTTTTCCATCACCGTCAGATCACCAAAGATTTCTGGCGTCTGAAACACCCGGCTGATGCCCATCTGGTTGATCTCATAAGGCTTGCGCCCCAGTACCGACTGGCCGTCAAACATTACCGATCCGGTGTCCGGGATTAGCTTGCCCACCAGACAATTCAGCAAGGTGGATTTCCCGGCGCCGTTTGGCCCGATGATGGCATGAACGGTGTTTTCAGCTACAGATAGGTTTACGTTGCCCAGTGCCTGCAGGCCTCCAAAGCGTTTGTTGACGCCTTTGACTTCAAGGATTCCCATTACTCTGATCCTTATTCGGCAACATGCGGGGTATGTTTCGGATGATGTTCTTTATCCGGACCGCCTGTGCCTTTGGGTTTACGTTTAAACATTTTGCCGATGCGTTGGCCGCCTTCGATCAGACCACCGGGCAGGAACACTACGATGCCCATGAACAACAGACCCAGCGTCAGGCTCCAGCCTTCGCCGACAAACGGATGCACGATGGTGACAAGAAAGTTCTCCAGCCCGTCGGGAAGGAAATCAAACCAGCCATGCAACACGTTGTTGTTGATCTTTGAGAAAATGTTCTCAAAGTATTTGATGAATCCAGCGCCTAGAACCGGCCCCAGCAAGGTGCCAGTCCCACCCAGAATGGTCATTAACACGACTTCACCTGATGCGGTCCACTGCATCCGTTCGGCACCGGCAAGCGGGTCCATACAGGCCAGTAGACCACCGGCCAACCCGGCATACATGCCCGAGATAACAAACGCCGCGAGCGTATAGGGGCGTGAGTTCAGGCCAGTATAGCTCATCCGCTGTTGGTTGGATTTCACCGCCCGCAGCATGATGCCAAAGGGAGAGCGGAATATGCGGATCGAGATGTAGAACATCACCAGCATGACAACGGCCGCAACATAAAACCCGACGTTGAACTGGAAATCCCATGCGCCCAGTTGCAACTCGGCTGTGTTACGCATCTCAAGGCCAAACAGGTTTGTCACCGGCAAGGTGTCGCTTTCGCGTAGCCCGTCCAGAATACGTGGATCGTTCAGACGAATTTGCAGGCCGGTTTCGCCGTTGGTCAGAGGTGTGAGCACCGAATAGGCGACTTTGTACATCATCTGCGCAAAGGCCAGCGTCAGGATCGAGAAATAGATGCCCGAACGGCGCAGCGTGATAAAGCCAATGGCCAGCGCAAATATCCCCGATACCAATGTGGCAAGGATAATGCCCGGAATGATGTTCATGCTCAGTAGCTTGAACATCCAAACGGCCGAATAGCTGCCGATGCCCAGAAACGCGGCATGTCCAAAGGACAGGTAACCGGTCAGCCCGAACAGGATGTTAAAGCCGATGGCAAAGATACCATAGATCACAAACCGCTGCATCAGGTCCGGGTATCCGGCGTTAAAGATCGCCATCCCGGAGTCTGTTGGAAACGGGTTCATAATGAACGGCGCGAGAAAGGTGATAAGCGTTACAAAAACCAGCAGGCTCGTGTCTTTTTTGTTTAATCCCAGCATGTTCTAATCCTCCATCACACCTTTTTTACCCATCAGGCCGCGGGGACGCGCCAGAAGGATGATGATTGCAACCAAGAATACGATGATTTGATCAATGCCTGGAATAATGGCTTTGACCTCGTTCATCGAGGCAAAGCTCTCAAGAATACCCAGCAGGAACCCGGCCAGAACCGCGCCCGGCAATGATCCCATGCCGCCGACAACGACCACAACAAAGCTTAGTACTAGGAAATCCATGCCCATGTGATAGTTCGGTGAACTGATCGGCGTGTACATCACCCCGGCTAATCCCGCGACTGCCGCCGCAACCCCGAACATAATGGTAAAGCGCCGGTCAATGTTGATGCCCAGCAGCGAAACAGTTTGCCGATCGACCATGCCGGCGCGCACAACCATGCCAAAGGTGGTAAAGCGCAGGAAGGCAAAGATGCCGCTGATGACAACCAACGAAAAGGCGAAATAGATCAACCGCCAGAACGGATAGATCACCAGCCCCGGATCAAAGCCAACCGAGACACCAAAATCATAGGATCCGGCGAACATTTGGGGGGCAGGGGTCGGGATCGGGTTGGCGCCATAATAGTATTTGATGACTTCCTGAACCACGATGGCCAGACCAAAGGTCACTAGAATTTGGTCGGCATGAGGGCGGTTATAGAAATGCTTGATCAGGCCGCGTTCCATGATGAACCCAACCATAACCATGACCGGAATGGCGAATATGATCGCCAAAGGCACGGACCAGTCGATGATTGCCGCGCCCATTTCGGGGCCAAACCAGGTTTCGACATAGGGTGTTTTGACCACCAGCGGTTTGCCGAGGAAATCAACCTTTGTCGGATCAATGGATTCAGAGCTGATTTTCAGAATCGCCTGCAATGTGACCGCGCAGAACGCGCCGATCATAAACAGCGCGCCGTGGGCGAAATTGACCACGCCCAGCGTGCCAAAAATCAGTGTCAGCCCAAGCGCAATAAGCGCATAAGCAGAGCCCTTGTCGAGCCCGTTCAGTAGTTGAAGAAAGAGGTCGCTCATGGGTCCCCACCTAGAATTTGATTTATGGTGGTGCCGACAATTGCACAGGGCAATCAGTCCGGCAACGCCCAGCCGCGCGCGTGACGCGCGGCTGGGTTAATTTAACGGTACGTGAATTACGCGCCGTTGTTACAGTCGCCCAAAGCACCGCCCGCAAACATTGGGTGGTCTGGCGAATAGTCAACTTGCGCCGCTGGTGTGACTTCGACCAGCTCAAGGATGTCATAGGCGTTTTCGGGGTTCTCTTTACCCTTCATAACAAGCACATCTTTGAAGCACTGGTGATCGGCTGCGCGATATAGTGTCGGACCGTTGCCCATGCCGTCGAACTCAAAGCCTTCGAGAGCTTCGCCAACCGCACAAGGTGCAAACGAACCGGCGCGGGTAACCGCATCAGCATAAAGCAGCGTCTGCACATAGCAGGTTTGGGCCGCGTTGCTGGGTGGAAAACCGTACTTTTCGCCAAACGATTTAACGAACGCTCTGGTGCCATCATCGGGGAGCTGCCAGTTCCAGTTCATGGAACCATACACGCCTTTGATGTTCTCGCCCGCACCGCTTGCCATCAGTTCCGAATACAGCGGAACAACGATTTCAAACTGCTTGCTGTTGACGATCTTGTCGCGCAGACCAAACTGAACTGCGTTGGTGATCGAGTTGATCATGTCACGACCATAGTGGTTCAGAATGAGCACATCTGCGCCCGAGTTCAGAACTGGCGTGATGTAGGACGAGAAATCGCCAGCACCAACCGGTGTTTTCACGGTTTTGACAGTTTCCCAACCGATGGCTTCGGTTGCGGCAGTGATCGACTCTTCCTGTGTCCAGCCCCAAGTATAGTCGGCTGTCAGGTGATAAGCGCGACGCTCACGACCATAGGCGTTTGCCAGCACGGGTGCCAAGGCAGCACCAGACATATAGGCGTTAAAGAAGTGACGGAAACCGTTGGCCTTCTTGTCTTTGCCTGTGGTGTCGTTTGAGTGCGTCAGACCAGCCATAAAGATAATGCCAGCTTCCTGGCACAGACCCTGAACAGCCACAGCAACACCCGAGGACGAGCCGCCGTTGATCATGATAACGCCGTCTTTTTCGATCATCGATTTGGCGGATGAACGGGCAACGTCAGATTTTGTTGCGGTGTCGCCGGTTACAAACTCAACCTTGCGGCCCAGAATGCCGGTGCCGTCCAAGGCTTTGGACGAAAAAGTGTTCAGCAGACCGCCATCACCCATGCCGTTCAGGTGCTCAACTGCGAGCTCCTGCGCGCGAAGTTCGTCAAGACCTTCGTCAGCATAAGGACCGGTTTGTGGTACGTTAAAACCGATTTTGACCGAACCGGCCCCCGGTTCGTTGGTGAACGCGTTGGCCGCGCCCGTAAATATCGTCGGCAGAGCAAGGCCGGCACCGGCCATTGTGCCAGTTTTCAGCACGCCGCGACGTGTGACATCAAATTTGGACATAAATATCCTCCCATTGCGTGAAACATGCCGCGCGACTCCTCGTTCCGCGTGACACAGGCACTATTGTGCAAATTCAGTATCGCCCGTTTTTGGAAAATTTCGCAATAACCCCCTTGAAAAACACGATAATTTTGTAAACAAATACACATAGTATGATGCGTCTTTGTAAATTAGCTTATGTCGCAGTGCAGAATGTGTTGAAAAACAGTGGAAAAAGGACATCCACATCATGGCTCGGGATACGTTAACAGGCAGCCGCATCCGCGAAAGGCGCTCAATTGCGGGGTTTCGTCAGGCTGAACTGGCGCGACACGTTGGCATATCTGCGTCCTACCTGAATTTGATCGAACATAACCGACGCAGAATCGGCGGTAAGCTTCTGGTTGATATCGCGCAGGTTCTTGGGGTCGAACCGTCGATGCTGACCGAAGGTGCTGAGGCCGCGTTGATCGCCAGCCTACGCGAGGCGGCTGCCGATATGGGCACCTTGGTGGCCGAGACCGATAAGGCGGATGAATTCGCTGGGCGTTTTCCGGGCTGGGCCGAGGTGCTGGCATCGGGGCATCGGCGCATTGCGTCACTGGAACGGACGGTCGAAATTCTGTCGGACCGGCTAACGCATGATCCACATTTGGCGGCCTCGCTGCACGAGGTATTGTCGACGGCCACGGCAATCCGGGCCACCGCATCAATTCTGGCAGAACCGGGCGAGATTGAGCCGGAATGGCGCGACCGGTTTCATGCCAACCTGAACCAAGACAGTCTGCGATTGGCCGAAAGCAGCAAATCGCTGGTCAATTATCTGGACGAAAACGATACCGGCCATGACCGGCGCGGATCACCACAAGAAGAGGTCGAGGCCTATGTCAGCGGCTTTGACCACCATTTTGAGAAGCTGGAAACGGGTCAGTCCGACCCTGATGCTCTGGTCGAAGGGGCACAGAATCTGACTTCAACCGCCGCGCGTCAGATCGCCCGAGAGATCCTCAGGCAATATGTCGGTGACGCGCGGGTGATGCCGCTGGCGCGGTTTCAGGCGGCTTTGCAAGGCCCCGAGATTGACCCGCTGGCGCTCGCTCAGGAATTCCAAACCGATTTGGCATCGGTGTTTCGACGTTTGGCGACGCTCCCGCAAGGTGTTTTACCTACGGAAGTCGGGTTGGTGGTCTGTGACGCCTCTGGCAGCATTCTGTTTCGCAAATCCATCACCGGTTTTGCCTTGCCCCGTTTTGGCGCGTCTTGTCCGCATTGGCCGTTGTTCACAGCACTTAGCCGTCCGATGGTGCCGATCCGGCGGCGGGTTTCGCAATTGGGGCGAACAACGGCGGCGTTTAATTGTATGGCCGTTGCCTGGCCGGTTGGGCTGGCAGAATTCGGCGCCGATCCGCTGTACCGTTCGATTATGTTGATCCTGCCGGTTCCGGGAACGGTTGAACAAGACGAGGACGTGTTGGCCGTTGGCAGCAATTGCCGGGTTTGCCCCAGTAAAAACTGCAATGCCCGCCGCGTTCCGTCGATTTTGAGCGAAGGGTTTTGACAGAATAACAATTGCAAGGATAGGTTGGCTGAACAACGGGACGACGCAGACCCACGACGGCGTCCTTATAAGGGGGGAAGGGTGTATGGGCAGACACGTGCTGCTGATTGAGGACGAGCCGAATATTGCGGAGGCCATTCGGTTTTTATTGTCCCGTGACGGATGGGAGGTCGAGACCCATGCCGATGGCACGGATGCGGTCGAGGTGATCCGCGCGGCGTCGCCTGATCTGGTTATTCTGGATGTGATGTTGCCGGGCAAAAACGGCATGGATATCCTGCGCGATCTGCGCGACATTGATGCGCTGCGCGATTTACCAGTGCTGATGCTGACCGCCCGAGGCCAGCTGCGTGATCGTGATATGGCGGAAAAGGCCGGGGTCAGCCGGTTTATGACCAAACCGTTTTCAAACACCGAAGTGCTCAGTGCGGTGCGCGATTTGCTGGCGCAGGCTTCGCAGTCATGATTTTGGCAACAGTCACCCACTGATGAACGAGAAACAGCCCTCTCCTTCGGTGTTTCTTGAACGCCAAAGCTATCGGCGCAATCGGCTTGCCGATGCGGCGCGCCTGTTGCCGGTCATCGGAGCCACCGTTCTGGCCGTGCCTTTGCTTTGGCCCAGTGCCGATTCGGCGCAGGTGCTGGCAGGCGAGGCACAGGCGGTGCCGATGTCCCGGGCGATTGTCTACATATTTGGCGCTTGGGCCGGGTTGATCGGGCTTAGTGTTTTGTTTGGCATGGCTGTGCGTCGTTGGGGGCAACCGGATCGGCCAGAACGGCCAGGGCAGGGGTAAATGGCGTCTCTTAATACGCTTATTTTGGTCTGTATCGGCTATGTGACGCTGCTGTTTATTGTCGCCTTTGTGGCCGATCGTATGGCCGCCAAGGGCCGTAGCACATGGCTACGCTCGCCTCTTATCTATACGCTTTCGTTGTCGATCTATTGCACCGCCTGGACGTTTTACGGCGCCGTGGGCTATGCGGCGCGATCCGGGCTTGAGTTCATCACTATCTATCTGGGGCCAACGCTGGTCATGATTGGTTGGTGGTGGGGCCTGCGTAAATTGGTGCGCATTGGGCGCAGTCAGCGTATCACCTCGATCGCTGATTTGGTGTCATCGCGTTATGGTAAATCCAACCTGTTGGCGATCTGCGTAACTATTTTGGCGGTGATCGGCGTCACGCCCTATATCGCACTGCAACTGCAATCAATCACCCTGTCCTTTTCGATCTTTTCAGATGCCGACCCGTCGGGCACCACCGATAGCGAAACCGCCACCGTGTTTTGGGTCGCCGCCGGGCTGGCGGTTTTTGCGGTGCTGTTTGGCACCCGTAATCTTGATGCAAATGAGCGTCACCACGGCGTCGTCACCGCCATCGCGCTTGAGGCCGTGGTCAAGTTGTTCGCGCTTTTGGCCGTCGGCGTGTTTGTCGTCTGGGGCCTGTCCGGCGGTGTCTCTGAAACCATGGCGCGCATTGATGCCTCTGAAATTGGCCAGTGGCAGATGCAACCCGGGCGCTGGACGGCGATCACCTTCCTTGCGGCTGCGGCGTTTGTCTGCCTGCCGCGGATGTTTCAGGTGATGGTGGTTGAAAACGATGACGAACGGCATTTGCGCACCGCCGCCTGGGCGTTCCCGCTCTATTTGTTGATGATGAGCCTGTTTGTCGTGCCCATTGCCGTGGTTGGGCTTGACCTGTTACCCGCCGGATCAAACCCGGATTTGTTCGTGTTGACCATCCCGCTTAGTCAGGGCCGCGATGGCCTGGCGATGCTGGCATTTCTGGGTGGTTTTTCGTCGGCCACATCCATGGTGATTGTGGCGGCTATGGCGCTCTCAACGATGGTATCCAACCATATCGTCATGCCTATTTGGCTGTCGTTGCGCGGCGGTGGCGCCTCGGTGTCGGGCGATGTGCGCAATGTGGTGCTGTTGTCGCGCCGGGTGTCGATCGCGGCGATCATGGGGTTGGGGTATTTCTATTTCCGGCTGTCTGGCGGTGGCACGGCACTGGCCTCGATCGGGCTGATCGCGTTTGCGGGGATTGCGCAGATATTGCCGGCGTTGCTGGGCGGCATCTTTTGGCGCGGCGCAACCAAGGCCGGGGCCTTGGCGGGCCTTAGCATAGGATTTGGCCTGTGGGTCTATACCTTACTGCTCCCCGGGTTGGGCGGCGGATTGTTCTCCGAGGCCGTCTTGCAACAGGGCCCTTTTGGCATCGGCTGGTTACGGCCACGGGCCTTGTTCGGAATTTCCGGGCTAGACCCGCTGGTACATTCGGTGATGTGGAGCATGGTGCTAAACGCCGGAGCCTTCACCCTGGTGTCGCTTGTCGGTTTTCCCAGCCCGATTGAGCGGCTGCAGGGCGCGCAATTTGTCAATGTTTTTGACCATTCCAGTGGCCCGCGTGGCTGGTCCGGGTCGGTGGCGCAGGTTGAGGATTTGATGATCATGTCCCAACGTATTTTGGGCGCGCCCGAGGCACAGGCGTTGTTTCAACGGCAGGCGATTCTGCAGGGCGGCCGTGGTCATTTGCCCGACCCGACGCCGACATTTCTGCAAACGCTGGAACGTGAATTATCCGGCTCGGTTGGCGCGGCCACGGCGCATGCGATGGTCGGGCAGATCGTTGGCGGATCGTCTGTAACGGTGCAGGATCTGATGGCGGTGGCCGATGAAAGCGCGCAACTGCTGGAATATTCCAGCCAACTTGAGGCGAAATCGACCGAATTGGCCCGCACTGCGCGGAAATTGCGCGAAGCCAATGAAAAGCTGACCCAGATAAGTCTGCAAAAAGATGCGTTTCTTAGTCAGGTCAGCCACGAGTTGCGCACGCCAATGACGTCGATCCGGGCGTTTTCCGAGATTTTGCGCGATACCAGCAGTTTGGCCGAGGCCGAACAAACCCGTTACGCAAATATCATTCTGGACGAAGCCATGCGCCTGACCCGTCTGTTGGATGACCTTCTGGACCTTAGCGTGCTGGAAAGCGGTCAGGTGACGCTGAACATGCGCGACGGGGCGTTGGCGGACGTGCTGGACCATGCGGTGTCAACGGCGGTGGCCGGGGCAGATACGCCAATGGCGGTGAAACGTCGCCGCGTCGGCGAGAACGTCGTGCTGCGGTCTGATCTGGACCGACTCGCACAGGTGTTTATCAATCTAATTGCCAATGCACAGAAATATTGTGATGCAGAACGCCCGGAATTAACCATCACGGCGCATCATATGGGCGGGCAGTTGGTTGTTGATCTGATTGATAATGGCAGCGGAATTCCGGCGGATGCACAGGCGATGGTGTTTGAAAAATTTGCCCGTGTGAATGCTGAAAAGGCAGGCGGGGCTGGGCTTGGGCTGGCGATCTGCCGCGAGATCATGCACCGGTTGGGCGGCGATGTGGTCTATCTTACTGGTCAGTCGGGCGGGGCGTTTCGGGTGACATTGCCGCTAACCCTGCCAAAGTCGGCAGAGCTTGCGGCACTATAAACCCGCAGTTTGTAAAGAAAATTGTAACCAACCTTGCGCTACACCAGTTTCATAGCGGCCTTTGGGGGCAGGGTAGGAAATAATGACGACCGAACAAACCGGATCAGCCGTCCAACGCAAGTTGGCAGCCGCCAGCAATGGCCCGCAAACCGGAGAACGCACAGCAATGCGGGCGCTGCGGTTGGGGTTTGCACGTGCGGCGGCAAGCGTTTGTGAATTGCCATTGGCGGTCTTGGGCGCAACCCAGCGGCGTACCAGCTCGGACGAGGTGGCCAACTATATTCGCGATGATTGGTTGTTGCTATTATTGGATGGCTCTGAAGGGCAGATTGGCGCCATGCTGTTTGATCCTAACAGTATCGCCGCCCTGATCCAGCACCAGACCATGGGGGCCGTATCTGGCGGCGCAACCGATGATCGGGCGTTTACGGAAACTGACGCGGCAATGGTGGCACCATTGGTTGATGCCATGTTGACCAAGGCCCGTGAGCTGGTGCAGGTCCCGATGGACGCGCTGTGTTTGGGCAGCTATTGTTTTGGGGCCCGGTCTGAGGATGCGCGCTCGTTGGCGCTGACGCTTGAGGCGGATCATTATCGGGTTTTCGAACTGGCATTGGATTTCACCGGCGGAATCGTGCAAGGCGCTGCCTGCCTGATCCTGCCCGAGCCCCCCGAGCCAAAACCAACCAAATCGAGCAAAAACCGTGGTCCGCGCATGGATAGGGCTGTGGGGGGCGCATCGGCGGAAATAAACGCGGTGATCTGTCGGATGCGGATCACTTTGGCAGAGCTGTCGGCGATGACACCGGGCGATGTTGTGCCGCTGACAACCGGGCAATTTAACAAGACTGAGCTGCTGACCCTTTCGGGGCAACGCATCACAACCGGACAACTCGGGCAGGCCAGCGGGTTCCGGGCAATTCGTTTGGCCGGGTATATGCCGCAGTTGGCGGCAAAATCAGATGATTTTGAATCCTCTCTTGGATTGCCAGCCCCCGAGGCCGCGCCCGCACAGAATTCAATGATCCTAGATGGTACGGTATTAGCTGACGTTGAACCCGCAGACCAGTTAACTGCGTTACTGGATGACGACACCGATGCTCTGTTTGCCGGCCTTAGCGAAAGTGAGGCGGCGCTTGAGATATCAGAGCTAGCGGGATTGCCGCTTCCGAATGCTGCGAAGAATCAAAAAGGCAAGATTGCATCGTAGCGGCCTGGCGTGAGCCACAGCTAAAGGGCAGGTCTAAACCTGCCCCTGCACACCATGTTCTGACGCTGTGTTAGCCGTTGGAAACCTCTTGCAGCCGGGGGCGTAGCCCGCCCAAATCGTACCCGGCCTTGGATGTTGTTGCCAAAATCTCGTCAACCGGCATGGTTTCCGCCTGACCCAAGGCCCAGATTACCGAACAACGTGTGCCCGAGGCGCAATAGGCCAAAACCGGCCCAGCCGAGCCCGCAATTATATCGCGTTGCCGGGCAATATTTTCGGCGGTCATGGTCTGGTGCGTCAGCTCAAGCACCTGGAATTCAAGGCCTGCAGCAAGGGCCGCGGCCTTAATGGCATCCGATTGATGACTGGGCGGCACCTCGGCATTGGGGCGATTACAGATCACCGTGGTAAAGCCTGACTTTGCCGCCGCAGCAAGGTCTTCGGCATTAATCTGAGGCGAGACGAAATAGCGGGGGGTTATCTGACGAGGTTTCATAGTCGTGTCCTTTACGCCGTCGCTGCCAGTCTGTCCAGACGCACGCCGATGGCCGGGGCTGCGCCCATACCCACCAGCATTGCCACCAGAAAGACAAATCCACCCATTCCGCCATAACTAAGCGAGGCAATTGCCGGGCCCGGGCACAATCCGGCCAGTCCCCAGCCCATGCCAAACATCACCGAACCGGTAATCAGGCGATGATCAAACACCGGATCAGCAGGGACCGGGAAATCACCGCCCACCAAGGGGCTGCGCCCTTTGGTAAATCTCCAGGCAAAGAACATCGGAATGATCGCGCCACCCATCACGAAGGCCAGCGTCGGATCCCAGGCCCCGAATACGCCGAGCCAGCCCTGTACTTTGGTGGTGTCGGTCATGCCGGACACGAACAGGCCGGCGCCAAACAGGCTGCCCGCGAGTAAAGACATCAAAATACGCATCAGATCAGCCCCCAAACGTGGCGGAACATCACCAACATGACGCCGCCCGCCAAAATATAAACCACCGTCGCGACGATCCCGCGCAGTGACAGACGCGAAATTCCACAGACCCCGTGCCCGGAGGTGCAGCCATTGGCGATGCGTGTGCCAACGCCAACCAGCAATCCCGCCGCGATGACGATAAACCAGTTGCTTGTCAGATGGGTACTGACCGTGCCTTGGCCATAAAATTGCATCAGCAGGATCGGCATGATTATGACGCCTGCCAGAAACACCAGCCGTTCGATGGCGGTATTGCGGCCGCTGCCATCAATCAATCCGCCGATAATGCCGCTGGCGCCCATGATCTTGCCGTTGCCCAGCAAATACACAGCTCCGCCTAGCCCGATCAGCCCGCCACCGATGAGGCCCCAGATCCAGTCTTGTTCCATAGTTTTGTAAGTCCTTTGTGGTCGCGCGTTTTTGTAGACAATCAGAGCTTGTTGATTGGCACCTTAAGAAACACCTCGCCCTGCTCATCGGGTTCCGGCATTTGACCGGCCCGCATATTGACCTGAAGCGATGGCAGGATCAGACGCGGCATCGCCAGCGTTGCATCGCGTGCATCGCGCATCGAGGTAAATTCATCCATGCCGCGGCCCTGACCGATATGGACGTTCAGGGATTTCTGCTCACCAACGGTGGTTTCCCAGGCGAAATCATCGCGCCCCGGGGCTTTGTAATCATGGCCGACATATATCCGGGTTTCATCCGGCAGCGTCAGAATTTTCTGGATCGAATTATACAGCATCTCGGACGAGCCACCGGGAAAATCACAGCGAGCGGTGCCAAAATCCGGCATGAAGAGCGTGTCGCCAACAAAGGCCGCATCGCCAATCAGATAGGTCATGCAGGCCGGGGTATGGCCCGGCGTATCCAGTACGTCACTGCGCATCTGGCCGATATGAAAGCTGTCACCTTCGGCAAACAAAGCGTCAAACTGGCTGCCATCGCGTTGAAATTCGGTGCCCTCATTGAACACTTTGCCAAAGGTGTCCTGTACAACCGTGATCTCTTTGCTAATGCCGATTTTGCCGCCTAGTTTTTCCTGCAAATATGGCGCTGCTGACAGGTGGTCGGCGTGAACATGGCTTTCCAATATCCATTCGACGGTCAGGTTGTTGTCCCGTACATAGTCGACCAATATATCCGCTGTCGTCGTATCGGTGCGACCGGCGTTCTGGTCATAATCCAGCACGCTGTCGATGATGGCGCAGGCGCGTCCGGCAGGATCCTGCACGATATAGGACACCGTATTTGTTGTGGAGTCGAAAAACGCTTTGACGATGGGGGTCATGGGGCTCTCCAATTGCTTGCCTGAATACATATATTATTTACTGCATATGTTGCAAGCCCCGGAGTACGGTGGCGGCATATTTTTGTCGCAGGCGGTTGGATCAGGCCAGTATGACGCCAATTATCACAAACATCAGGCCGATCACCGACAGGAAAAGTGCGCCCAGATTAAGCGGCAGGACCGCCTGAACTTCGGCGCGCAATGCGTTCTCTGTCAACCCGGCACGGCGGGCACGGGCGACGCGGATGATGCACCAGACCAGCCCGGCCAAACCCAGCATCGACACGGCCGCTCCGACCCAGATCATGATTTCAAACATAGCGCACCCGATTGATTGAGGTTTTGTTGCGCCTAACCGAACAAAACGCGCGGTGCAAGCGGCGGCCTCCAAATTCGCGTCTTGCGGCCTGTTCTGTGGCGCGGTATCTCGCGTATTCAAACCCTAATTATTTGCCTGACGGAGCCTTTACATGAGCGATACCCAGACCGACGCCACCTACCGCGTGACTGCAAATGAATTGCGTGCCTTTATTGAGCGGATTGAGCGGTTGGAGTCCGAGAAAAAGGACATCTCCGAGCAACAAAAAGAAGTGATGGATGAGGCCAAAGGCCGTGGTTATGACACTAAAGTGATCCGCAAGATCGTTGCCCTACGCAAGCGCGACAAAGACGATATTGCCGAAGAAGAGGCCGTGATGGAGATGTATAAAGAAGCGTTGGGGATGTAATCCAACGTTGCTGTTGCGGGCTTAACCCGTGCCGATATCGGTGCGGGCGATTGAGACGGATTTGATGACGGCATGAGCGCTGTCGCCCGGTTTCAGGCCCATACGGTCGGCGGATCGGCGGGTGATCCGGGCCAGCAATCGGTCACTACCACATTGCATTTGAACGATAACGCCGGGGCCGCTGCCATCGCGCAGCGCCATTATCTGCACCGGCAGGATGTTGAGCGCCGACAGACCCGTTGGCGCATCCAGCGACAGGATGACATCCTGCGCCAATATTCGAACCCGGGTTTGTGCCCCGATGGCGACGTTCATACGTGGCAAAAACAACCGACCACCGGAAATTTTCAGCTCGCTTAGCCCGTCTTGATGGTGCTGCTGGATTGTTGCAGGCAAAACCGATCCGGCCTCGCGCACGCCCAGTTGGCGCACCATATCGGGGTCTGACAACACTTGGTCAGCCGGGCCCGCGCGGGCGACCTTGCCGTTTTCCAGCACCACAACAGTGGTGGCAAGGCGGGCAACTTCGGCGACGGAATGGCTGACATAAAGGATTGGAACGTTGGTGTGATCGCGCAGCCGTTCCAGATAGGGCAGAATTTCGGCTTTGCGCGCGCCGTCCAATGACGCAAGTGGTTCGTCCATCAACAACATTCGCGGGTGCGACAGCAACGCCCGACCAATGGCGATCCGCTGTTTTTCGCCCCCCGACAGTGCGCCAATCCGGCGGTCTAGCAGTGCGGTGATGCCCAGTAGATCGCTGACGTCATCCAGTGTCGGGCCGTTTGGATTTGGCGTGGTAAACCGCTGGCCATAGGTCAGGTTCCCCCGAACCGACAAATGCGGAAACAGCCGCCCATCCTGAAACACATAGCCAAGTTGGCGTTTGTGCGCGGCTAGGTTTGCCGCTGTTTTACTGTCAAACAGTACCGTATCATCCAGCGAGATACGCCCAGAATCTGGATTAACCAGACCGGCCACCGCATTAATAATAGTCGTTTTCCCAGTACCAGACCGGCCAAACAGAACGGTGATGCCGGGCGGCGCGTCAAAGGCTAGATTGAGCTCAAACCCGGCCAACTGGTGGCGAATATCGACGGTTAGGCTCATGTTCCGGAAATGCGTTTAGCGGTGCGGCGGGCCAGCACTTCGGACAAAAGAACGGCGGCCATGGCCAAGGCGACAGAGATCGCAACCAACCGCAGGGCCGAGGATTCGCCACCTGGAACCTGCAGGAAGGAATAGATCGCCAAAGGGAGGGTTTGGGTCTGGCCGGGGATATTGGACACAAAGGTGATGGTGGCGCCAAATTCGCCCATCGCCTTGGCAAAGGCGAGCACCGATCCGGCAATTACACCGGGCAGGATCAGCGGCAGGGTGATCGACGTGAACACCCATAGGCGCGAAGCCCCCAGTGTTGCGGCGGCCTGTTCCAGCTTTGGATCTACCGCCTCGATTGCCATGCGGATGGCGCGGACCATCAACGGAAAGGCCATGATTGCAGCGGCCAGTACGGCGCCTGTCCAGCGAAATGCCAGCACCAGACCAAATGTTTCCTCTAGCCAACCGCCGATCAATCCGCGACGACCAAAGGTCAAAAGCAGCAGATAGCCGGTCACAACTGGCGGCAGGATCAGCGGCAAATGCACCAGCCCATTCAGCAGGTGTTTACCGCGAAACTCTCCCCGCGCTAGGGCATAGGCGGTCAGGATACCGAGTGGTAAACTAAGCAGTGTTGCCCAAAACGATACCTTTAGCGACAAGATCACCGCCTGCCATTCCTGGGGGCCTAACCAGTCGATCATGGGGCAACACCCGGCAGACCAAAGCCGTTTTCATCAAACACCTGACGTGCTGCTAAGCCGTTTAGAAAGCTTAGGAAAGCTGTGGCATCCGGGTTGGTGCTGTCCTGTATCATCGCCGCCGGATACAGTATTTCGGGGTGGCTGTCAGGCGGGAATACATCGACGATCCGCACCCTGGGATCAGCCACGGCATCGGAGACATAGACAATACCCAATGCGGCCTCTGCGGTGGCGACCAGGATCAGCGCGCCGCGCACATTATCCGATTGCGCCACCTGGGTTTTCACGTCGTCCCAAACACCCAGAGACTGCAATGCCGCTTTGCCGTAGATCCCGGCAGGCACCGCGTTTGTCAGCGCCATCGCCAACCAAGATTGATCCAACGCGGCCGCCAGATCAAACCCCTTAGCGACTTTTAGCTGCACGGAATTTTCGGGGGCGGCGATCAGAACCAGTTTATTGGACAGCAAATCAACACGGGTTTCATCACGCAACAGCCCGTTTTGTTGCAGCCAATCCATCCATCCCGAATTGGCCGATACAAAAATGTCCGCCGGTGCGCCGTATTGGATTTGCCGCGCAAGTGCCGAGCTGGCAGCATATGACACCTGTACCGTTGTCCCGGTCTGGCTGCTGTAAAGTTGGGTGATTTCATCCAACGCGGTTTTCAAACTGGCGGCGGCAAACACCGTCACCGGCTGTGATTGCGCCACAGCTGACAGACCCGACATCATCCAAAGTAACAGCGAAATCATCACAAGGGACAGGCGTAAGGGCATATGCGCAGCTTTTCAGGTTGATCGGTGCCCAACAGGTATGGCGCGCAGGCCGTTGAGAATGCAAGAGGTTATGACGAAGCAGGTGCTCATGGTGTGATCATCTGCACACCGGGCAGGCGCTGAATGGTAAACACATCTTCGTCATAGATGTCGGTCATTTCATTGACCAATTCGTCGGTCCAGCCGGGCAGGTCCAATTCTTCTTCGAGCTTTTCTTCGATGGCGAATTTGTCCAGAAACGCCGAAATAACCCAGCGCTTTTGCGTTTCGCTCATCACAGCGTGGCTTTTCAGATAGGCGCGGAACCGTTTCATGCCCTCGCGGGTCATGATTTCGCTGAGTAAATCAAAGCCGCCAACGATCTTTTCGCCATGTTCCAGCCCGGCCAGATCGCGGATAATCTGGGCCCAGAGCAGCGGCGTGTCTTCGTTGCACCAGACGGTGATCGGCACATTAGGTGCTGCATCGCGGATGCGCATCAGGGTTTCGGACCAAAGCACGTCTTGGGGGGCGATCCCCCCAAGAAAATCGGCAAACTCATCATGTGGTGAATGGTCAAACACCGCCGGCAGAAACGACGCCGGGTTGCGAATCGCCATGAACACTTCGACCTGATCATCGGGAAACAACTGGCGCATAGTGGCGATACGTTCGGCGGCCATCGGATACAGCACACCCTGACGAACCGAGGCGCGCGGGGCACCAAAGAAATGCGTGTTTGACAGGATCAGGCGATCGGCCTGTTCTTCGTCCAACATCGCGTCAATCAACACGTCCCGGGCATCGGGCGAAGCGGGCGCGTCCTTTAACGCGTTAAACGTGTCTTTTAGCAGTTTGCGGTATTTACCGGGGCCGGGGACAGCGATGCCGCGTTTGGCAAAATCGCCTTTGTTACGCAGCAAACATTTCATCAGGCGGTCGTCGTCGGTGTAATGCGCGCCAGTATGAAGAATGATCTGCATTGTGTCCCATTCGCCTGAAAAGCGTTGGAAATCAAGTATCGCGTTGGCTGTGTGAGGTCAAACAACTTTGCCTGCACGGCAAAGGCTATCGGCGCACAGGTCGCATTACTCTGCGTCCCGGGCCACCGCATGCGCCAAGATATGCGCGATACCGTCTGACCGTGTATCGCCGGTCCAAACGACATATTGATCCGGGCGCACCAGTACCAAATTCGCGCCCCACGCGTCGCGGGTGGCTGTGCCCGGGGCCCGCACGATTGTCAGCGGCAGACCAAGCGATCCGGCGACCTCTCTGTATCCGGCAATATCCATTTTGTTCAAGGCAAACAGGGCAAACACAATGCCAAGGTGGTCATAGGCGTTGCTGCCATCCTCCAGCATTTGCGGCGCTAGATGATGGCCCGCACGGGCGCGCATGTCGTGATCACCAACGGCGCTGGACGTGGCATGGGGCTGCCCAAATACGATGGGCGACCCGTCATAATTTGGCGCAAACGCTAGCACCTCAACGTCGCCTACGTTGCGTTTGTTCCAGGCCTGTTCAAACTTGGTTTGTCACGTTCCGGGCCGTGGCTGTTGAAAAAATCGCGGTCCTCGTGGATGAATTTTTCGATAAAGTGTTTGGCGGTTGTTTCAAACACGGGGCGGCGCTCTTCGTTATAGCGATCTGGCAGGCGATCACGGCCCCAACCCTGCAGTGTGGCCAATAGTTTCCAGCCCAGATTGCGCGCGTCCTCAAGCCGGTGTTGATGCCAAACCCACCATAGGGCGGGTGCGAATGGGCGGCGTCGTCGGCGACAAAGATCCGATTGTTGCGGTATTGCTTGGCCGTAGCGACGCGCAGATCCCAGAACCCATATGATCAAACTCAACGTCAAACTCGGCAGCGGCGGCCAGTCTTAACAACGCCTCAAAGTCAAAATTATCCTTGGTGGTATTCATAGGCACCAGCGCGTGAAAGAACCAAGTGATGCGCAAATCAACACCGCCAAAGAACATCCAATAGCCCCGATATTCCTGGTTCAGAACGCAATAAAATTGCTTGCCCGAAAAGCGTTCAAGATGTGCATAAAGCCCGGTTGAGCGGAACACCAACAGCCCCATTTTTCGATTATGCTCTGACACGTTCTTGCGAATCCCGGCCGCATCGCGAACTTTCGAATGACTGCCGTCACAGGCAACGACATAGCGCCCGGTCAGGGTTTTTCTGTCACCCTGACGTGAGACGATTGACCCTGTCACGCCGCTCACCGATTGCGCGACATCCTCGTCCGCCCAACCCAGAGCCACGTCGATTATGTCGATCTTGGCCCCCCAAAAATGGAAATGCTCCATTGTGCGTTGGGCCAGGTTTTGGCCCTTGGGGACATTATGCAGAGTTGGGTATTTATCAATATTACAAAGGTTTGGTCGCGCTGGCCTAGCTCAATCGCAAGCCCATGCCGACGGGGCCAGCACCGATGATGACCAACGTCGTAGGTTCTGTTTAAAGCAACGCTCATTTACGCACGCCTGCCTATTGAAGGCTCACTCATCGCTATGATCATTCAGGCACGCCCCGATTTTGGCCAGCAAATCAGTGCCAAGGGGGGCCGCCATCGCCTGTGCATTACGGTCAATCTGTGCGGCGTTGCTGACCCCGGCGATGACGCTTGGCACCAGCGCATCGCGCAGCAACCAAGCAAAGGCCAGATCGTTCAACCCGAGCCCGGCAGCTTTGGCAATCGCGTCCAATTGGCTTGCTTTGGCCACTTTGGTGCTGGTCATGAACTGATCCGCGAGATGCGGTGAGGTTGCCAGTCGGGTGCCTGCTGGCGCGGCCTGACCGATAGAATATTTGCCGGTCAGCACACCGCTTTCCAAAGGAAAGTACGGCAGCACGCCCAGCCCGTATTTCTGACAGACCGGGATTACCTCGGCCTCGATCCCGCGGGTCAGCATAGAATAGCCTTCTTGCGTGACGATAAACCGGTTGCTGCCCAATTCACGGGCGGCATATTGCGCCTCGACCAGTTGCCAGGCGCTGAAATTGGATGAACCGATATAGCGGATTTTTCCAACCCGGATCAGATCGTCCAATGCCGCAAGGGTTTCGTCAATTGGCGTGTCTGCATCAGGTGCATGAAATTGCAGCAGATCAATCCAATCGGTGTTGAGCCGTTTCAGGCTGGCCTCGATCGCCGCCACGATATAGCGCCGCGAGCCGCCGCTTTTCACCCCGGCCTCGTCCATTTTCATGCCAAATTTGGTCGCCAGAACCACGTTTTTATGACGCTCTGCCAGACCTGCGCCTAAAAACACCTCGGACGCGCCACCAACGCCCATGGGATAGACATCAGCCGTGTCAAACAGCGTCACACCCGCATCCAGCCGTCCGCCGAAATTGTTGCACCCCAAACCAAGGGCTGACACCTTTAGCCCGCTAGTTCAGATACTGCGAAGTTCCATCGTTTTCTCCTATTTAAGGCTTTGTTGCACAAAACGGCCCGTAGCCGAGGTGCTCCTTACCCCGGAGGATTTATCCTACAGTACCGGTTCGAGGTATGCCGAGAGCCGTGTAGCCGTTGAGGACGGCGGCGCGGATTTGAATTTCGGCGACCTGGCGATCAAAGTCCCTTGCCATTAGGCCCTGGCCCAACAGCTTGCCGCAATGCATTCGCTGCCCGGCAGGGCATTGCGTAGCAATGCACGAGAGGGTTCGTTTCAACGCGGCTCCGGCGATGATAGCCACTCAATTTTCGCCAGAGGGCCCGACCGAAGCAGCTCGAGGATCGCACAGCTTCGTTTCTGGCAACAACCCCGGCAGACGTGGGTTTCCACAGCTTTGCATTCTTGCAAGGAGGGATGACAGCGTGGGCACCGCGGTCGGCAATGGCGTCATGGCATTTGCGCGTGTCATATGCCCCGTCCGCGGTCACCGACCCAATTTCCTGACCGGGCAGTATCTGGTTGAGCAGATCAGGCAGTATGGGCGCGTCACCAACATTGCTGCCAGTGACTTCAATGGCCCGAATTTCTAGCGTTTGCGCGTCAATGCCGAGGTGTATCTTACGCCATAGACGGCGTTTGGGGCCTCCAGACTTGCGCGCATGCCATTCGCCTTCACCTTTGATGCCGGTGCTGTCGACCAGCAAATGCAGTGGGTCGTCTGAACCGTGATAGGAGATGTTGACGACGAGTTCCTTCTGACGGCGGCACAGAGTGCGGAAGTCCGGGGCTGCCCAGTCCAAGCCGATCAATTTGAGCAAACTCGCCACGAACCCGGTCGTCTGTCGCAGGGCCATCCCGAACAGGACCTTCATGGTTAGACAGGTCTGGATTGCGGTATCGCTGTAGCTTTGCTGCCGGCCCCTCTTGCCAGACGGCTTTGCCTCCCAACGCATCTCAGGATCAAACCAACCTCTCATCGCTGCAAGCAGCGACTGCCGGTCAACGGATCGTCAGCCAGCCACGGAGCTTCAATGCCTCGTTATAGCTACGCCAGTTCGTGGTCTTGTAAGTCGGTGAGGAAGGTTTGCTCATGCTTCCCGGTTAACACACCGGATTCATGACATGAATCCCCCATCGTATTTGTGCAACAAAGCCGGTATACGTGATTCTTTTTGTCGATATCGTCGGATTCTGAACCGACGACTATCATAAACACAATCCCGATTAGGACTCCGATGAAAATACCAAAACTTAAGTTTTGGTTAGGAATTCAAATCTCTTCATTTCGAAGCCATTTCTTATTGAAATCATCTTCACTCAACTCTTAAACCAGCTTCCCCCACAAATCATACTCTCCGGCCTCATCCACCTGCACGGTGACGATGTCGCCGACGTTCAGCGCCTTAAATCCTTCGTCGATAAACAGGTTGCCGTCGATCTCGGGCGCGTCTGCCATGGTGCGGCAGGTGGCGGCCTCATCGTCGATTTCGTCGATGATGACGTCCATGATTCGCCCCACTTTGGCCAACAGTTTGGCCTCGGAAATCGTCTGTGCCTTGGCCATGAACCGATCCCAACGGTCCTGTTTCACCTCTTCCGCCACGTGATCCGGCAGCGCGTTTGACCGTGCACCAGCAACGTTTTCGTATTGAAAACAGCCAACGCGATCCAATTGCGCCTCGTCCATCCAGTCAAGAAGGGTCTGAAATTCGGCTTCGGTCTCGCCGGGGTAGCCAACAATAAACGTCGAGCGCAAGGTGATGTCTGGGCAAATACTGCGCCAGGCGGCGATTTCGTCCAGGGTTTTGGACCCCGCTGCCGGGCGCGCCATGCGGCGCAGAACGTCCGGGTGCGCGTGTTGGAACGGGATATCAAGATAGGGCAGCACACCGCTTTCGGGGTCTGCCATCAACGGGATCAGGTCGCGAACATGCGGGTATGGATAGATATAATGTAAACGAATCCAGGCCCCTAGGCGGCCAAGTTCACGCGAGAGATCAAGGATATGGCTGCGCACTTCGCCGTCTTTCCACGGGTTCACGTCGTATTTGCGATCCAGCCCATAGGCGCTGGTATCTTGCGATATAATCAAAAGCTCTTTGACGCCGTTATCCACAAGCCGCTCAGCCTCGCGCAGCACTGCATGGGCCGGGCGCGAGGCCAGTTTTCCACGCATATCCGGGATGATGCAGAACTTGCACTTATGATTGCAACCCTCTGAAATCTTTAGGTAACTAAAGTGTCTGGGTGTCAGAGATACACCCGTGGCAGGCAGCAGATCGATAAACGGATTCGGATCAGGCGGAACCGCCTTATGCACAGCGTCCAGCACCTGCTCATATTGATGTGGTCCGGTGACGGCCAACACTTTGGGATGCGCGCCGGTGATATAGGCGGGGTCGGCGCCCAGACAACCAGTGACAATAACTTTGCCGTTTTCGGCCAGTGCCTCGCCAATTGCCTCAAGTGACTCGGCCTTGGCGGAATCAAGGAACCCGCAGGTGTTCACGATCACGGCGTCGGCACCGCTATAGTCTGGCGAGATGCCATAGCCTTCGGCGCGCAGCCGTGTCAGGATACGTTCGCTGTCGACCAGCGCTTTGGGACAGCCCAGTGATACCATACCGATGGTGGGCTGGCCGGGGCGTGATTTATCGGTCATGCGGGCGGTTGGCGCAAGGTCGGGGCGCAGGCTTGGTGGATTGGTGCTCATCCTGCGCATATATAGAGACCAACGGCAGGTGCAAACCCTTTGACCATTGCGT
This sequence comes from Granulosicoccus sp., assembly GCA_047623555.1. GTDB lineage: Bacteria > Pseudomonadota > Alphaproteobacteria > Rhodobacterales > Rhodobacteraceae > NORP181. Next base: position 15,319 of record JBLHMP010000002.1, on the reverse strand, counting down.
GGCGACAGAACGCCATTAAACTGGGGCAATAAAACCGCGAGGAGAGATGACATGCGTTGGCTATTTCGGATCATCGTAATCCTGGTGATCGCCGTCCTGGTGGCGATGGCCGGGTTGTTTTTCCTGCCCGGCGAAAAGATCGCCAAAATTGCGACGGATCAGGTCAAGGCCCATACCGGACGCGATCTGGTGATTGATGGCGGCGTATCGGTGACCTTGTGGCCGATTTTGGGCGTCAAAACCGGGCCTGTGACCTTTGGTAATGCCGATTGGGCAGGGTCAGATCCGATGTTGAGCGCGCAAAGCCTTGCCATTGGCATATCCGCACCCGATCTTTTGCGCGGCGAAATTCGGGTGAAACGCATCGTTGCCGTTGCCCCAAAACTGCGGCTGGCAACCCGCAAGGATGGCCGGGGCAATTGGGAATTCGGAGAGCAGATTAGTGGCGAAATCGGCAGTTCTGATGGCGCCAGTAATGTAGCAAGCACACCGCTTACCCTTGAACGGCTGACATTGACCGACGCAAGCCTGGTGTATGAGGCGGCTGACGCCGAGGCGGTATTGGTTGAAAACCTTGATCTGTCGCTGGAATGGCCTTCGGCAAGCGGCCCGGCGGATATTGTGCTAAAAGCCCGCCCCACCGGAGAGGTGGTGACAATCGCCGCCAATATCGGCGGGTTTGAGGCGTTTTTGGGCGGCGCGGTCGCTCCGATCAGCGCACGGATCACCGCCCCCGGAAGCGAGATTGATTTTCTTGGCCGCGCGAGCCTGACCGGTGATGCCACCGGGCGTCTTGCGCTAAACAGCAGCAACACCGCTGCGATGCTGACCGCCTTTGGCCTTGGCCCGGTTGATATCCCATCGGGGCTTGGCCGTGCCCTAAAGGTCGACGGCAATGTGACCTATACAAAGGATGGGCGATTATCGGTGCGGGAACTGACAGTGACGCTGGACAACAACCAGTTGACGGGGGCCGTGGACATCACGCTCGGCGATAGGCCAAATATTACCGCGCAATTCAACGCCGCGGCCTTGGATTTTTCCGCCTTGGCCGAGACATCCGCAGAGGGCGAAAAAACCAGCACCGCCGTATCGGGAACCGGGTGGTCCAAAGACCCGATTGATGCCAGTGGCCTTGGCATGATCAACGGCACAATCAACCTAAGCGCGCAAAGCATAGATGTCGGTGCGCTGCTGCTAGGACCGACACAGATTGCGCTGCGGATTGATCAGTCGCGGGCGGTGTTAGAGCTGACAAAGGTGTCGACCTTTGGCGGCACGCTGACCGGGCAATTGGTGGCCAATAATCGCAACGGCCTTTCGGTGGGCGGCGATCTTAGGGCCAGCAATATCGGCATGAAGACCGCGTTGGGGGCCTTGGCGGGGTTTGAACGGCTGGACGGGTTGGCAGATACCCAGATCAAATTCCTCGGGGTTGGGGCGTCGTTGGATGCGATCATGGGGTCTCTGTCAGGACAGGGATCAATGGAAATGGGCCAGGGTGTTATTTCGGGGTTCAATCTGGATAAACTAATGCGTTCAGGCGATGGCGCCGGTGGAACGACGGTGTTTGATAGCCTGACGGCGACCTATACCATTGCAGGCGGCAATTTGGTGAACGAGGATTTGCTGCTGTTGTTGCCGAAAATTCAGGCGGATGGGGCGGGGCGCATCGGGTTGGGCGATCAGGATATTGATTATCTGTTTACGCCGGCTGTGCTGCGGTCTGAGGGCAAACAAGGGCTGTCGATCCCGGTGCGTTTGCGTGGCCCGTGGTCTGATGTGAAAATTCGACCAGACCTAAGCAAGGCTTTGGAGGCAGAAATTGATGTTCTTGAGCAAGACACGCGCGACGCCGTACAGCGAAAGCTGGAAAAAGAACTGGACGTCACGGTAGGCGAAGGTGAGGACTCTGAAAAGGTGCTAAGACAAAGCTTTGAGGACAAAGCCAAGAACGAACTGTTACGGTTGTTGGGCAAAAAATAACGGCAGCTGACCCTAAATCGTCTGGTCATAATCGCCGACACCCGGTTCGGTTCTGATCACCGCATCCAGATCGTTGAAAATCGCCCGCATTTCAGCGTCGCTTTCGGGGCTTTCACAGACCACCACCAGATTAGGCGTGTTGGAGGAGGCCCGCACCAACCCCCAGGCGCCGTTTTCCAGGATCACCCGGGCGCCATTGACGGTCACCACATCGGTGATTTTACGCCCGCCAATTGTGCCACCCGCATCGGCCATTGCCATCAACTTGGCGACAATTCGGTCCAACACATCGTATTTTTCGGTATCGGCGCACCACGGCGACAGGGTGGGGGTTGCGTAGGTTTTTGGTAGGGCTTTGCGCAGGTCAGACATGGATTTATCCGGGTTGCGGTCCATCAATTTGCAGATTTCAACGGCCACCCGCATACCACAATCATAACCGCGCCCAATTGGATCTGCAAAAAAGTAGTGGCCCGACTTTTCAAACCCGGCCAGCGCACCAAGCTCTTTGACCCGGCGTTTCATGTGGGAATGACCGGTTTTCCAATAGTCCGCTTTGATGCCGTATTTCAGCAATTCCGGGTCTGAGGCAAATAATCCAGTGGATTTCACATCCGCGACAAAGGTCGAGCCGGGATAGATTTTGGCCAGATCACGCGCCATGATGACGCCAACTTTGTCGGCAAATATCTCTTGGCCTTTGTCGTCGACAACGCCGCAACGGTCGCCATCACCATCAAATCCAAGCGCGAAATCGGCCCCGGATGCACGCACCGAATCCGCCATATCATACAGCATTTCCATCGCTTCGGGGTTTGGGTTGTAATGCGGAAAGGTATAATCCAACCGGGTATGGCTGGGAACAACCTCAACGCCGATCCGTTCAAACAGCTCGGGCGCAAAGGCCGAGGCAGTGCCGTTGCCGGTGGCACAGACCACCTTCAAAGACCGCGACATTTTGAAATCACCAGCCAAATCATCCAGGTAGGCCTCTTTCACCCCATCGACAAATTCATAATTGCCCCCGGCGCGCGCCTTGCCTTGACCGTTTAATACAATGTCGCGCAACTCATTCATCTCATCGGGGCCATGGGTCAGGGGGCGTTCAAAGCCCATTTTGACGCCGGTCCAACCGTTGGGATTGTGGCTGGCAGTGACCATGGCCACGGCGGGGATATCCAGGTGAAACTGGGCGAAGTAGGCCATTGGGGACAGCGCCGGGCCAATGTCTTTGACCTGAATTCCAGCCTGCATTAGTCCCAGCATCAGCGCGTTTTTGATCGACAGGGAATAGTCGCGGTAGTCATTGGCCACAGCAATAACCGGTTCAATATCACGCGCATACATTTGCGTTCCCAAACCCAGACCAAGCGCGGTGATACCGGGCAGATTAATTTCGTCCGGGTATTTCCAGCGGGCGTCGTATTCGCGAAATCCAGTGGGTGCAATCATCGGATCGCGCAAAAATGCCCAGGTGTTCTGTTGCGCCGTGGTGGCAGGTTTGGTCATACTGGCATCCGATCGCTGTGGGTTACAGGTCCAACGGGTTAGATTTGGCAATCTGGTCAAACGCCATCAGCAATTTGATCAGCTTTGGCATCTGGTCGAGATAAACCATGTTGGGGCCATCTGATGGTGATTGATCCGGGTCTTCATGGGTTTCGATGAACACACATGCCACGCCAATTGCCACAGCGGCCCGCGCCATCAACGGCGCAAATTCGCGCTGCCCGCCGGTCGATCCTCCTAGCCCGGCAGGTTGCTGCACCGAATGGGTGGCATCCATGACCACCGGATAACCGGTGGCGCCCATTTGCGGCAGCGACCGCATGTCGGTGACCAGTGTATTATAGCCAAACGAGGTGCCCCGTTCGGTCAGCAAAATCTTTTGGTTGCCGGTGGATTCGATTTTTCCAACCACATTTGCCATGTCCCAAGGGGCCAGAAACTGACCCTTTTTGACATTGATGGCAGCCCCGGTTTCAGCCGCGGCCAGGATTAGGTCGGTTTGTCGGCACAGCAGCGCCGGAATCTGCAGGATGTCGCAAACCTGCGCTGCCATGCGGCATTGCTCGGGCGTGTGAATATCAGTCAGGACTGGGACGTTGATCTGTTTTTTGACGCTGTCCAGCATTGCCAGACCGTCCTCGATACCGGGGCCACGAATGCCCGACATCGACGTGCGGTTGGCTTTGTCAAACGACGCCTTAAACACATATTGCGCCCCGACGGCATCGCAGGCCTCTTTCATCACGCCAGCAATCATCTGCGCGTGATCGGCGCTTTCTAGTTGGCAGGGGCCGGCGATAATGGTCAGCGGGCGTTCATTGCCGATGCTAAGATCGGCGACCTGGACATGTTTCATAATCATGATGTTACCTGTTCACGAAGGATAGAGGCCGTTAGCGAGATCATCAGATATATACCGCCAAAGACCAAAAATGCCAGTATCGTGTTTTCGAATTTGCGTGGATAGCTGGGTTCCTGGGACGGCACCGGTTCAACCGAGGTTGTCAAATACCGCACCTGCCGGTTTGCCTCCATTCGGGTCTGTTCGACCTGTTGCAGGGCGGATTGCAGCAGCATGTCGCGGGTGGTCAGATCGGCCTGCGCCATCTGAATGTTGACCGTCAGTTTGGCCAGTGAGTTTTCACCCTGACTGGCGTCTGTCATCTTGTCGTTCAGTGCCTGCAACAGGTTTTTATAGCGGCGGATGTCGGCGCGTGCGCCATCAACCTTGGCCTTGTTGGGGCGGGCATTGTCCATCAGTGCCGCCAGTTGCAATTCCTTTTCCTGCACTTGTATTTCGACGTTGTTGATTTGCCCTCGTAGCGAAGAAATCACCCCTTCGGGATCCAGTATGGCGCCCTTTAGCTGCAATTGTACCAATGCTTCCTGGGCTTTGCGTCGTTCATCCTGGGCGGTCATAAAACTCTTTTTAGCGTCCGTCATCTGGTCGCCGCGTTTTTGTTCGCTCAGATGATTGACGCGATTTTCGGCAAAGGTGATCAGCTGGCTGGAAATCTCTGACGCGACTTTTGGGTCCGCTGCGATCACTTCCATTTTGATCACGCCTTCGGTGGGATCATAACCTATTTTGACGTTTTTCTTGTATAGCTTGTAGGCATCTTCGTTGGATGGATTGTCTTCCAACCTTTGGATCGGATCGATCGATTCCTGAGTAAAGTGGGCCTTGTATCCCATTGCTTTGTCCAGCCGAAGCATCGCATCTTTGGACTGCAGAAACGATTGCACGGCGATGGAATCCTGATTGGTGGCAAACTGTGTCCCGGTCAAAAGACCGCCGATCCCAGAGCCGCCAGCGCTGTCCGCCTTTAGGATCAGGAATTCGGATTTGGTCGAGTACATCGGTGTTGCGGCGACATTAAAGTACCAGCCCGCAATCAACGTTGGCAGGAATACAAAAAACGACAGCCGCGCAAACAACAGGCCCATCCTGCGGCGACGGCGGCGCGTGATATCGCGCTGAATGTCGCCGATTTCCTGAGTGCGTCGCTCGACCGGGCTTAGTTCGGTCGAGGGCAGCGTTTGTTTTTGCGCAGGTATGGTTTGCGGTAATTGCACTTTGGTGGTTTGTGCCGGAACATTTGCCAATGCATCCGGCGCGCCACCTTCGTGCTGTTCGGCGCCGCCTTGCGGCACCACCAGTTCTAGCATGTTTGACCGCTTAAACGGGTCGATCCCGGATTGACGCAACAACCGCACAGCATCGAAATCTGACGTGGCAGGCAGGTTGTGTTTATGCGCGACGCGGCGGGCCATGCGCAATTGCCGACCTGTCAGCCCTTCGCGGCGGATGGTGTCAATGTCGGTTTCCCCGGCCACTTGCTGTGCCGAGGCAACATCGCCCTGCATAACAGGGGGCGCCGCCGCGGGCTGTTCTGGCGCCTTGGGGCGGGGCTGAACCGGTTTTGGATTGGTCGGGCGCGCCCGTTGTGGCGCGACAGCACTTGGGGCGCCCGCTGTATCTTGCGAGACAGCTGTGGCCTTGGCGGGCGGGGTTCCGGGGATGACGGTGCTGCGCCGGATGCGGAATTTTTTAGCCTTGGGTTTCATAGTCATAGAGCTGTTTCGCTTCTTCCAAGGTGTCAAACATATGCAGCTTGCCGTCCACCAGCACAGCCGCAGAACGGGCAAATTTTTCCAGGGTTTTGGCCTGATGCGACACAATAACAATTGTCGTGGTGCGCAGGCGTTCCGCAAGGATAGATCCGGCCTTTTCGTTGAATTCCACGTCCGTGGTTCCGGGCATGCCTTCGTCGATCAGGTAGATGTCAAAATCCAGCGCCAACATCAACGCAAATGAGAACCGCGATCGCATACCGGCGGAATAGGTTCCAAGAGGTTGGTCGAAATATTCACCCAAGTTACAGAGCCAACGACAATAGGCCTCAACATAATCCGGGTCCAGCCCATAAAGTTTGGCGATATAGCGGCAATTCTCCATGGCCGAGACTTTGCTGACCACACCGCCCATAAACCCAAGCGGAAACGATATATTACACGAGCGTATGATTTCGCCCTCATCGGGTTTTTCCAACCCGGCCATCATATTGATCAGCGTGGTTTTACCGGTGCCGTTGGGCGCCAATATGCCCAGCGAATGGCCGATATTGACCCTGAACGACACTTTGTCCAGGATCACCTTGCGTTGTGATCCCGTCCAGAAGGATTTGCTGACATTCCGAAATTCTAACATATTTTCCGTTCCGACACTGCTCGTGCGCGGTACTCTTCCTTTGGTTCAATGGTCCTGAACGTCCCTCATTAGCAGAGGTGTGTTAACGGCTGGCTTACCTGCCGAATTTGGCTACATTATGTCGAATTACGAAACAAATATCCAATGGCAATAGTGGAAAACTGAAAGAGTATCGCCGCTATGCAGTGTAATATAGTGCCTCGGCGACAGTTTTTACCCCATGCCCGTCTGACAGACTGTTTCCAGTCCCTGGCCAATTAGGTAAATATTAACCAGCCAAGCGCCATCAGCTCAAAAAGTTGACCACCAGCGTGATTCCCAACAGCACCGCAATCCAGGTTACCATGGCCCCGGTTGGCCATGCCTGCGAGATATGCCCATCGGGACCGTGTGAATGATAGGCCCGCGCGATCAACGCCTTGATCCAGCGGCTTTTGGTTGCGCTCATCCGCGCCCAAAGGGCGCTGACGGTGGCGTATAGGGTGCTGATGACCTTTGGCAGGAACTTGCGATAGGTCCAGTCTGTATCGACATTGATCGCCCGAATTTCCGGCGGGTGGATGCCGGTACGCATCAGGAAACAGAACGCCAGCAGCGCAAAACACAACAGTTGCAGTTGGGTGATTACATGGCCCGCGGTATAGGCGTCAAAATCAACCGGGTAGGGCAGCAATGCATATAATGGTTCGGGATAGACGCCGATCATGATGCACAGGGCAGCGGTGATACCCATGGCCAATTGCATATGCATCGGCGCCTCTTTTGGGCGCAATCCGCTGTCGTGGGCAAAGAAGGTGAAGAACGGGATTTTGATGCCTGAATGGCTCAGAACGCCGGCCGACGCAAAGACCAGCACGCCCCAGATGATTGGGTAGTTGTTGACTGCCGCCTGATCGACGATCAGCGATTTGGTGACAAAGCCGGAAAACAGCGGGAACGCCGAGATTGACGCCGCACCAACCAAACAGAACATCGCGGTGCGCGGCATGGTTCGATACAGCCCACCCAGTTCCGAGGCTTTGGAGGTGCCGGTGCGGAACAACACGGCGCCAACGCTCATGAATAACAACGCTTTGTAGAGGATATGCGCAAAGGCATGCGCGGCGGTGCCGTTGATCGCCATTTCGGTGCCGATACCGATGCCAACAACCATGAACCCCAGCTGGTTGTTCAGACTATATGCCAGCACCCGGCGCAGATCGTTTTCGATCTCGGCGAAAAAGATCGGGAACAGGGTCATCACCGCGCCAATATAGATCAGGATTTCGGTGCCAGCAAAGCCCCGTGCCAACGCATAGACCGCCAGTTTGGTGGTAAATGCCGACAGGATCACAGTGCCGGTGACGGTTGCGGCGGGATAGCTATCTTGCAGCCAGTTGTGCAGTAGCGGAAAGGCGCATTTGACGCCAAAGCTAAGGAATATCAGCCAAGTGGCGGGCGTGCCTAATGTCATCTGTTCAAAGGCAATGCTGCCGGTTTCGCTGTACATCAACGCCACGCCAGCCAGCAGGATCACGCCCGATCCGATCTGGATGATCAGATAGCGCATGCCGGTGTAATAGGCCGCGGTCGTGCGCCGCGCCCAGATCAGAAAGACCGACGAAATCGCGGTGCCTTCCCAGTAGATAAACAGGGTTATCAGATCACCGGCAAACACCGCGCCAATGGCCGATCCGGCGTAAACCAGCGCCGCAACCTGCTGCACCGTATCGCGGATATGCCACGCATAAAGGTTGGTCAGAAACGCGGCAAGACAGAAGATAAGGCCAAACACCCTGCTAAGTTTATCAACCCGCATCAATTCCAGGGTAAAGCCAAAGAATTCGACGTTCACCAGGTTGCCAGCGGGCATCGACCAGACATGCCAGGCGGCAATCAGCGGGATCGCCAGCAACAGCGCGCCGCGTATTTGACCACGGGGCAGAAGCAGCAGCCCAAAGGCACCGGCAAAGAACAGAAAGGCGACAGGGATCTGGTCAAGCATCGTTTTGCGCCTTGTCCAGTTGATCTTCGGGGTAGGCCTCGGTGTCTATGGCTTTGTCGCCATAATAATCCTCGGGGCGTTTGATGATGGTGCGCAAAAATTTGGCGACCAGGATCAATGCGGTGAACATTATAAACCCGTAAAAGCCAAAGAAGTTGGGGAAGTATTCAACCTCAAAATGACCATGTTTGTGATAGGTGAAATCCAGCAGGCCCAGAAACACACAAAACGCCGCCAGCCCATAGGTGATTTTGGTGGCGCTGCCGGGTTTATCCACCCACATCATTGCCCGACCCAGCACAGGATAGCTGTCGGGATTGTCTGATTTTTTGTTGTCCATCACAAATCCCTCACTCGGCCACTAGCGGCGCCAGAAACGCCTCGATATGTCCGGCATAAAAGAACAGAATTATACAGCCCAACGCCGTCAGGGCCGGGGGCAGCCAGACCAGAACGCCCGGTTCGGCCATTGGTGCATCTTTGTCGATGTCCGGGCTGCTAAGGAAAAACCCACGCCCGACGAGCGGCAACAGATAGGCAACGTTCATCAGCGAACTGATCATCAATATCGCGATGATCACCCAATGCCCGGTATCTGCGGCGCCCATGATCAGCAACCATTTGCTCCACGAACCGCCCATCGGCGGCAGCCCGATGATCGACAAAGCCCCGATCAAAAAGGCAATAAACGTGATTGGCATAATACGGCCAAGCCCGCGCATCTGGCTGACTTCGGTTTTATGCGTCGCCACATAGATTGACCCGGCGCACATGAACAAGGTGATTTTACCCATCGCGTGCATGGCAATCTGCATACCGCCGCCCAACACACCCATCGACGTGGCAAGCGCCATGCCAAGGGTAATGTAACTCAGCTGGCTGATGGTCGAATAGGCCAGCCGCGCCTTTAGGTTATCCTTGGTCATGGCCACGACAGAGGCGGCAATGATGGTAAACGCCGCCAGCCACATCAGCCATTCCGACGCACCGCTCTCGGCGAGAAAGTCGATGCCAAAGATGTAAATCCCAACCTTGAGCATGGTGAACACACCGGCTTTAACCACCGCAACCGCGTGCAACAACGCCGACACCGGTGTCGGCGCAACCATCGCCGCAGGTAACCAGCGGTGAAACGGCATCAGCGCCGCCTTGCCGATGCCAAAGGCGTAAAGCCCCAGCAGCACGGCAACCATTGGGCCGGCGATGTGGCCCTCAAGGATACCGCCTTTGGTGAAATCCAGCGTGCCGGCGATGGAATAGGTCCAGATCACCGCAACCAATAACAATCCGATCGACGTGCCGATCAGAATGCCCAGATAGGTGCGTGCGCCAGCCACGGCCTCGGGCGTGCCTTTGTGCGACACAAGCGGGTAGGTCGACAGGGTCAGCGCCTCGTAAAACAGGAACAGCGTGAACATGTTGGCGGCAAAAGCGATGCCCATAACCGCCGAGATCGCGAAACAGAAGAAGGTAAAGAACCTTGCGTGGTTGTCCTCGTTGTTTTCGCGCATATAGCCGATGCCATACAGATGCGTTACAATCCACAAGCCGCTGGCAACAATGGCAAAAAGAAGCCCCAGAGGTTCGACGTTAAACGCCAGATCAAGGCCGGGCATAACGCTAAACAACACCATCGGTTCGGTGGTGCCATTGCCCTCGTTGGACAGGATGTTCAGCACACACAGGAACGTCACAACCGCCGCCGTCAGGGTCGCCCCATCGCGCAGATTGGGCCTGTCACGCCAGATAATGTTGGTCACAACCGCCAAAAGCGGGGCGATCATGCTGGCCAGAATGGCTGTATTTGTCTCCATACCCGCGGCCCCCTAATTCATCATACCGGCGGAACCCGCCAGAAGACCCTGCGCCGCTGCTTTGGCGGCTGTCAGAGTCATATCGGTGTTCAGCCCGAACCAGATACAGGCCAGTGCCGTGATCCAGATCGGGATCAGCATCGACATCGGCGCCTCGCGGACGTCGCTGTCAGCGGGGGTGGGCTTCATGTATAAAACTTCGACCACGCGCCAGACGTAGATGACCGCCAGCAGGCTTGAGGCAACGACCAGCAATGCCACCGGCCACCAGCCCTTTTCCAAAGCCCCCTGTACCAACACCCATTTTGAGATGAACCCGGCAGTGCCCGGCACGCCAATCAGGCTTAGTCCGGCAATTACCACTGCGGCAGATGTCCACGGCATTCGCCGCCCGAGCCCTTCGATATCGTCATAAAATGACCCGTTGGCGCGCAGCACATAGGCCCCGACAGCCATGAACAGGGTGGCCTTGGTGATGCCGTGGTTGAACAGATGCACAATGGCAGCGGTCAGCCCGGTTTCGGTCAGCAACGATATCCCAAGCAGAATATAGCCGATTTGGGCAATGCTGGAATAGGCCAGCATGCGTTTAAAGTCGGTTTGGAAAATCGCGATAAAGCTGGCGACAAACATCGCCACGATCGCAAAGGGCAGAATGACAAATTGCAACGTATTGACATCAAACTGAAATCCGGGCTGAAACACCGAGAATGAAAACCGCAGCAACACGTAAACGGCCACTTTGGTGGCGGTGGCGGCCAGAAACGCGGTAATGGCCGAGGGCGCGTAGGTATAGGCGTTGGGCAGCCATAAATGCAGCGGATATAGCGCCACCTTTAGCCCGACGCCAACGATGATAAACGCAAACGCCATCTGCACAGTTCTGTTGGCGCCCTGATCGGCAATCCGGTCGGCAATGTCTGCCATATTCAGCGTGCCAGTCGCCATGTAAAGGAAGCCAAGGCCAATGACAAAGAACGTCGCGCCAATGGTGCCCATGATCAGGTAATCATAGGCCGCCGTCAGCGCCCGGCGATCGCGTCCGGCGCCCTGTGCAATCAGCACATAGGTCGACAGCGATGAAATTTCGAGGAACACAAACACGTTGAACGCATCGCCGGTGATCGTCACGCCCAACAGCCCGGTCAGACACAGCAGAAACGCGGTATAAAACAACGTATGCTGCTTTTCCGGCACCTCAGCGGCGACACTGACGCGCGCGTAGGGCAACACCACAGTGCTGATCGCGGTGACCAGCAACAGCACAAAGGCGTTGGCCGCATCAACCCGGTATTCAATGCCCAAAGGTGGTGCCCAGCCGCCCATGTGATAGGAAATAACGCTGCCGTCGATAACCCGTGACAGCAGCATGGCCGCGATCACAAACGATATGGCGCTGGCCGCAAAGGCGATGGGCCATGCCAGACGGCGGCTGCCAAACATCACCACCAATGGTGCTGCGAGGAACGTCACCAGAATTTGCAGCGCAGGCAAATGGTCGCTTAGGGTCATGGCGGTGTGGTGAACCGCTTCGGTTGTGCTCATCAGACGGGTCCGCCCATGACTTCGCCGTGTTCAGTTTCCTCGGCGCGGGCAATGTTGCGATCGGCGGCCATTATGCTCTCTTCTTCGATGCTGCCGTATTCTTCGCGGATGCGGATGACCAACGCCAGTCCCAGCGATGTGGTGGCAACGCCAACTACAATCGCGGTCAGGATCAGCACATGCGGTAGCGGGTTGGAATAGACCACGTCGGGGTCGATATCCATATCAACAGGAAAGATCGGAGCGGTGCCGCCAGTGACTTTGCCCATCGAGATATACAGCATGAAAACCGCCGTCTGAAAGATATTCAGCCCGACAATTTTTTTTACCAGATTTCCTGTGGAAACAACGATATAGAGGCCGGTCATCATCAGCACGATGAACAACCAGTAATTCAGATGCCCAACGACAAATTCCCAGGTAAATTCGGTCATATTACCAGGCCTCGTCGCTCATGATTGGGGTGCGCGAGGTAAAGGCATAATAGATTGTGACCATTACACCGGTTACCGTCACGCCAACGCCCAGTTCGACCAGCAGGATACCGTAATGTTGGCCGTGCACCGGGTCATGCGCAAGGGCGGTATAATCAAGGAAACTATAGCCCATGAACAGGCTGATGACGCCGGTTCCGGCATAGATCAGCACACCCAGCGCCGCCATTTTATGCACCAGCCAAGGCGGTAGCACCCGCTGGACCTGATCCAGACTGAATACCACACCATAGATGATAAACGCCACGGCCATGATCACCCCGGCCTGAAAACCACCGCCGGGTGAATAATCGCCGTGGAACTGCACATATAGCGCAAACAGCATGATCGGACCGACCAGCAGTTTGGTGATGACCCGCAGGATCAGGTGGTGGCGCATCAGGCGTCCTCTCCGGGTTTGCGACGACGGCGGCGACGGCGACTTAGCCCGCTAAGAAGCAGCAGCACGCCGACGGCGGCGGTAAACACAACGGCGGTTTCGCCCAGTGTGTCATAGCCACGATAGCTGGCTAAAACGGCCGTCACAACGTTGGGCACGTCAATATCATGCGGGCTTTGTTGCAGGTAATCCGGCGCGACATGGGTTTGCGCCGGGGCATTCGGATCGCCAAAGCTTGGCATGTCCAGCGTGCCGTAGACCAGTGCCGCGCCTGTCACAATCACAACCATCAATGGAATCAACGGCGAGCGTTTCGTCGGCCGTTCATAGCGTGACGTGAGCGCCAGTGTGCCCAGCATCAATACCGTGGAAATCCCGGCACCCACGGCGGCCTCGGTAAAGGCCACATCGACCGCATCCAGTGTCACCAACAACAGAGCCGATAGCAGGCTGAACACGCCTGACAGCATCACAACCGCAAACAGGCTGCGCATGCGTAATGTGGCCAGCGCGGTGGCGACGAGCAAGACAAACAGGAAAATGTCGATAAAGGTTTCTATGACGCATCGCCTTGTTTCTGCGGGCTTTTGTTTTCTTCGCTGGGCGCGGCATCTGTACCGGTCTTGGCGGATGGCAACTGACGCGGCTTCAGGCCCGACACAAACGCAGCATTGGCCATAGCATGGGTTGCAGTGGGCCCGGTGATGAACAAAAATATCAGGATAATCAACAGCTTGACGGCAATCAGCCCGGGACCGGCCTGCAACATCATGCCGACCAGCAATAGGATGACTCCGGCACTTTCGCTGATTGATGCAGCATGCAGGCGTGACCAGAAATCAGGAAACCGCAGGGTGCCCACGGCGCCGACAATGGCAAAAAACGACCCTGAGACGATGCAAATCCAGCTGAGAATATTGACAAAAGTGTCCATGCTGCTCAGCCTTCTGTTTCAGGGGCGTCGCGACGCACATCGCCAATCGCGCGATAGCGAAAGAATTTCAGGATGGCGATGGTGCCGACGAAATTGATCAGCGCATAAAGCAGCGCGATATCCAGAAAATCAGGGCGTCCATTGAGGAACCCCAAAACCCCGATAAACAGCACCGTATGGGTGCCAAAGGAATTTACCGCCAGCACGCGGTCATACAGCGTCGGGCCTGTGAACAGCCGCACCAGCACCAAAACCATGGCAATAAGCAGCGCTATTGAGGCCAGTATAAACATCAGGCAGACCCTTCGATTTTACTCACCTGGGCGTCCATTTCGGCAATCGCGTCCATGTCATTATCGCCATAATCCAGCGCGTGCACCAGGAAATGCCCGATTTCGGTCTCAACCGAGATCGTGCCGGGGGTCAGGGTGATGGAATTGGCGAATATCACCTGACCCAGATCGGTTGTCTGGCTGTAAGGCACATCAAACAAATGTTGCCGCATGGGCATTTTCGGCGATAGGACAATCTTGGTCACCGCCCAGTTGGCTTTGGCAATTTCAACCAGCAGCCAGAGCAGATAGCCGAGAAAGGCAATTGGTTTCAGGCGGATTTGAAATTGATCGCCATCAACGGCATCCATACGGCGCACAACATAGACGACCAAAAGAACGGATGCGGCCCCAAACCCCAATATCATAGGCTTGTACAGCCCGGACATCAGCAGCCACAAGGCTGTCAATACTATGGCAGTCCCAATTGTGCGCACCCGATACCTCATGTTGCCATCCCTGATCCGCTGCTATGTTTGCGGCTTGAAACCCGGATGTGGCTGATTCAGGGGGCATACTAAAAAGGAAAGCCCAAGGTGTACATATAGCTACCCGCCTTTTTGCTAATTATTTGGGCAAAGGGGGCTGTTTCGTTATCCAAATGACGCTGGCAATCTGTACATGACCGGCTAAGCTGTAAATCCATCCGCTTTCGTCATTGCAGGACTATGCCAAACAGCCAATCTCTCCCCTCTCGGATTCGCAATTGCCAGATCTGCCGCGAACGGTTTGCCGCCACCGCAACGGCGCATGAACCGCGCCCCATCGTCTGGTTTTACCTGAGGTTTCAATGGGTCGACGCAACACAGGCCTCAAATTTCTCCGCTGGTGTCTGATATTGCAAGGTCTTTCTAGGTCGCTCGTTGAGTTGCCGTGCGACTGCGCTGAGTTTGGCTTGGCTGAAGCTCGATATATCAGTGCCTTTGGGGAAGTATTGTCTGAGAAGGCGGTTAGTGTTTTCGTTACTGCCACGTTGCCAAGGAGATTGAGGATCACAAAAATGGACATCGATATTCGTGGCTATGGTGAACTTTCGATGCCCCGACATTTCTGATCCGCGATCCCAAGTCAGGGACTTGTAGAGTTCCTTTGGAAGCTTGCGTGCTTGTTTTATCAGGGCTGTCGTCACGC
>JBLHMP010000001.1:0-94976 GCA_047623555.1 Granulosicoccus sp. | reverse complement strand
GCGATTGATGAATATTATTCCACTCAGAACGCGCCGATCATCAACACGGGGCTTGCCATGTGACTTTGGAAAGAACGGGGTAAGGCGGGACATCTGGGCGTCTGTCAGCCAGAAAAGATCACTCATAGCATTGCTCCCGTTTGGGAGCAGTGATTCAGACTTCCATCACAATATCAATGGGTCCTGACCCTAGTCGCCATCTGTATTTTTTCCAAGTTTTATTAACTTTTACCTGCCAAATTTCGGATATTGACGGTTCCCGATTCTGTGGGGCTGGAGGTCTGCTTGGCAACGTGAAACAATCTGGTCACCGGTCATTGGGATTGGCAGCAATTGTGGTTCGCCGATATGAAAACGACGCTCTCAATTTTGAATGGTATTTCCGTGCCTGTCGTAGCGTTAAACCGGGACCAGATCGTTGTTGCCGCCAATCAAAGGGCAAAATCCGCGTTTATCGATCTTGAATTGGGTGTTCCCGCAGAAAAAGCGATTTCAAAGAAACGGGTGTTTCAACTGGCACTTGTTCAGGCGTTAGAGGACAATGTTGAAACAACCTGTATTCTTCGGATCAAACAGGGGTTTGGTCATGAATATCTGACCACGATCCAACCAGTGGACGCCACCCAAGACACAAGCGCATTGCTGATCGTCACATTTCAGGATCAATCGCCGCTTAAAGACGCCAAAACCATGCGCAGCGAATTTGTCGCCAATGTCAGCCACGAAATCCGCTCGCCGCTTACTGCGATTTCCGGCTTTATTGAAACGCTTCAGGGGGCCGCGCGGGACGATCCTGCGGCACAGACCCATTTCCTTAGCCTTATGGCGAAAGAATCGGTGCGAATGACCAATCTGGTGGCCGACCTGTTGTCGCTGTCCCAGGTCGAGGCCAAACAACGCCGCGCCCCCAAGAAAAACGTTGATCCAAACCAGATCATTGCACAGGCTTTGGCCGCAGTTGCTGTTCTGGCCAAGAAACGCGACAAGATAATTGAGGTTGAGATCAACGGCACTTTGCCAAATTTGCTAGGTCAGCACGATGATTTGGTGCGCCTGTTGATCAATCTGTTGGAAAACGGGCTGAATTACAGCCGCGAACATGCCGTCATAACCCTGACGGCTGGTGTTGTCGGCGCACAAAACCCTCTTGGAATAACCGCCCTTTCGATTTTGGTTCACGATCAGGGCGACGGCATCCCTGCCATCGACATTCCCCGCCTGACTGAACGGTTTTATCGGGTTGAGAAAAGCCGGTCGCGCAATGTTGGCGGTACTGGCTTGGGGCTTGCCATCGTCAAACATATCCTGGTGCGCCATCGCGGCCTGATGGAGATTGAAAGCACCCTGGGTGAGGGAACAACCTTTTGCATTTATTTGCCTTTAGAAAATTCCGAAGAATCATAGGACTGTCGTCAAACTGTTACATAATCGTCTTATCCATGAATCATTCCTGAAGGAATAGAGTTGTTGTTCCATCCGGAACGCCAAGACACATATGGAGACGATCTGAAATGTCTGTAAAATTGCACTTTACCGCTGCTGCCCTATTGTTGGTAGCGGCTGCCGCCACGCCCGCATTTGCGCGCGATCAAATCAACATTGTGGGGTCGTCCACAGTGTTTCCATTCTCCACAACAGTGGCTGAACGGTTTGGTAAATCCACGTCCTTTAAAACGCCGATCGTTGAAAGCACCGGTTCGGGTGGTGGTCTGAAATTGTTCTGCGCCGGAGTTGGCGAAAACACGCCAGACATCACCAACGCATCACGTCGCATCAAATCCTCCGAAGTTGAGCTTTGCGCGAGCAACGGCGTCACCGAGATTGTCGAAGCGATGATCGGTTTTGACGGTATTGTTCTGGCCAACTCACGCGAGTCCGCCCAGATGGAGCTGACGTTGCGCGACATCTATTTGGCATTGGCCAAGAACATCCCAAATGAAGACGGCACAACCCAAGAGAACCCATACACCACATGGGATCAGGTGAATTCCTCGCTGCCTTCGGTCAAAATCGAAGTGCTTGGCCCACCACCAACATCCGGCACCCGCGACGCCTTTGCCGAACTGGCAATGGAAGGTGGATGTAAAACGTTTGATTGGGTCAAAGCGCTCAAGAAAACTGACAAATCGGCCTATAAAGCTCTGTGTCACACAGTCCGCGAAGATGGCGGCTATATCGAAGCAGGCGAAAACGACAATCTGATCGTTCAGAAACTGCAATCCAACCCGACAGCATTTGGTGTCTTTGGCTACAGCTTTCTTGAGCAGAACAGCGACGTTGTTCAGGGTTCAATGGTCAATGGTATTGCGCCAGAATTTGAGGAAATTTCCAGTGGTAACTATCCTATCGCCCGCTCGCTGTATTTCTACGTCAAAGCAGCACACGTGGGCATGGTTCCCGGCATCCAAGAGTTCCTGACTGAATTCACCTCGGACGATGCATGGGGCGAAGATGGCTATCTGGCTGACAAAGGCCTGATCCCGCTGTCCGAAGCTGGGCGCGCCGATTGGGCGAGCAAAATCCAAGCTTTGTCGCCTTTGGGCATGTAAATCGACATGTCGTGAACCAGCCACCGGTTGGTTCACGACAGCTTGTTTGGGGATTAGCTGCCAATGTCCGATACTACCTTAAGTTTAACAAAATCGGTCCGCGCCAAATGGCCTGACAGGATCGTCATAGGCCTGCTCGCTGCAGCCGCCGGATTCGCCATTCTGGTTACCGCCGGGATCGTGTTATCCCTGATATTTGAAACACTGCTGTTCTTTGAAAAAGTACCGATTACCGACTTTCTATTCGGCCTGAACTGGAGCCCACAAACCGCCATTCGTTCTGACCAAGTTGGTGCGGCCGGCAGTTTTGGAGCGATCCCCCTGATCAACGGCACGTTGCTGATCAGCGCCATCGCCATGCTGGTTGCGACGCCACTGGGCCTCACCTCGGCCATCTATCTATCTGAATACGCCAGCAAAAAAACCCGCGACTGGATCAAACCAGCGCTGGAAATCCTTGCCGGTATCCCGACAGTTGTTTATGGCTTCTTTGCCGCTCTGACGGTCGCCCCGTTCATCCGCATGACGGGTGGGCAGTTCGGCTTTGAGATCGCATCCGAAAGCGCCCTGGCCGCTGGCTTGGTTATGGGCATCATGATTGTGCCGCTGATTTCGTCACTGTCTGATGACGTCATCAACGCGGTGCCGCAATCGTTGCGCGATGCCTCGCTTGGCCTTGGTGCGACACCCTCTGAAACCATCCGCAAAGTCATCCTGCCCGCTGCTCTGCCCGGCATATCCGGGTCGCTGTTGTTGGCCGCATCCCGCGCCATTGGCGAGACAATGATCGTGCTGATGGCTGCCGGTATGGCAGCCAAGCTGACGCTTAACCCGCTGGACGCGGTGACCACCATCACGGTGCAGATCGTCGCCCTGTTGACCGGGGACCAGGAGTTCGACAGCGCCAAGACACTGTCCGCCTTTGCGCTGGGTCTGCTGCTGTTCGTTATCACCCTTTGCATGAACATGATCGCCTTGCGCATCGTTAAAAAGTACCAGGAACAATATGATTGATTTCACAAAGAAAGCCGGATTTGGCCTCGCTGGCCGCCACCGGTCTGAGCAACGGTTCCAATGGGCCGGTCGCCTCGCCATCCTGACGTCATTGGGGTTTCTGGCCATCATGGTCGGCACTATCCTATCTGACGGCGCCGGGGTCATTCGCCAAACCCAAATCAAGGTGACCGTTGATCTAAGCCCGGTTGACCCTGCCAACATTGACGACGTCAGCTTTGGCAAAATCCTGAAAACCGGCCTGCGGGATGAATTCCCGGATGTCAGCACACGCAAAGAAAAGAAAAGGCTATACAATCTGGTCAGCCCCGAGGGCAGCTTTGAGATTGAGCGAAAAGTCAAAGCTGATCCCAAACTGCTGGGGAGCAAACAATCCATGTGGTTGACGGCTTCGGATGATCTCGACCTGTTCGTAAAGGGCGAGATCGACGCCAGCCTGCCGGAAAACCAACGCCGGATATCGGATGCGGAAATAGTCTGGATCAAAGATCTGCAAGACAACGGCCAAATCCGCCGCGTCCTCAACTGGAACTTTCTGACTAACGGCGACAGCCGCGAACCAGAAATCGCCGGGATTTTGAGTGCGCTTGTCGGCTCGGCGTTATCTCTGGCCGTTTGTTTCGCCATCTCGTTCCCAATTGGCATCGGCGCGGCAATTTACCTTGAGGAATTCGCCAAGCCTGGCCGTATGTCGGACCTGATTGAGGTGAATATCAACAACCTTGCGGCGGTTCCGTCTATCGTGTTCGGCCTGCTGGGATTGTCGATCTTTCTTGGCTATATGGACCTGCCGCGATCGTCACCTTTGGTTGGCGGCATGGTGTTGGCGCTGATGACATTGCCAACGATTATCATCGCCTCACGCGCGTCGCTTCGGTCGGTGCCACCCTCGTTCAAACAGGCGGCACTGGCCCTGGGCGCAAGCCCGGTACAGGCGGTGTTTCATCACTCGCTTCCAGTTGCCCTGCCCGGCATGTTGACCGGCGCCATCATTGGCATGGCGCAGGCTTTGGGCGAAACGGCACCGCTTCTGATGATCGGCATGGTCGCCTTTATCGTCGATGTGCCACATTCGATCCTCGAGCCAGCCACCGCCCTGCCCGTGCAGATATTCCTCTGGGCCGACAGCCCGGAACGCGCCTTTACTGAAAAAACCGCTGCTGCAATCATCGTGCTTTTGATCTTTTTGGTCTCAATGAACCTGATCGCGATCCTGCTGCGGCGTAAACTTGAAACAAGGTTCTGAGATATGAGCAATCCCTTCATCACAGCCCGTGACATCAATATCTATTACGGCGACAAACAGGCCCTGTTTGATATTGAGCTGGACATCGAAGCCAACAAAGTCACCGCATTGATCGGCCCGTCTGGTTGCGGCAAATCCACATTCCTGCGCGCCATTAACCGCATGAACGACCTTATTCCGGGATGCCGGTTCGAGGGTGATCTATGCATCGGCGGTCAGGACATTTATGCACCTGCGGTGGACGTCGTCGCCCTGCGTGCGCAGGTTGGCATGGTGTTTCAGAAACCCAACCCGTTCCCCAAATCAATCTTTGAAAACGTCGCTTACGGGATGAAAATCCACAAGCTGACGGATTCAAAGCAGGAACTTCAGGATCGGGTTGAATGGAGCCTAAAGAGCGCCGGTCTTTGGGCCGAGGTCGCAGATCGCCTGGACGAACCCGGCAACAGCCTGTCGGGTGGTCAACAGCAACGCCTGTGTATCGCGCGCACCATTGCGGTTCAGCCCAAAGTCATCCTGATGGACGAACCCTGTTCAGCGCTTGATCCGATTGCAACAGCGGTGGTCGAAGAACTGATTGACGGGCTGCGCAAGAATTACACAATTGTTATCGTCACACATTCGATGCAACAGGCGGCGCGGATTTCGCAGCGCACCGCATTCTTTCACTTGGGTAAACTGATCGAGGTTGGGGACACAAAGGCTGTCTTTACCAATCCTCGCGAAGAACAGACGCAGAATTACATTACTGGTCGTATTGGTTAGGGCAACGGTTAGGACAAGCACATGGAAAAATCACATATCGTCGCGCGGTTCGACGAAGATCTCGACAAGATCAAAACCGACATTCTGGACATGGGCGAACTGGTCCTGTCACAGCTTCACGATGCAACAGAAACGCTGACAATCTTTGACGCGGATATGGTGGATGCGCTGATCGCCAAAGATCGCCGCATCAACGGTATGCACAAAGACATGTACACGCGCGTTGAACGGGTTATTGCGTTGCGTCAACCGGTGGCGTTGGATCTGCGGCAGGCGCTGGCGCCTCTCAATCTCGCACGCGAGTTGGAACGTATCGGCGATCACGCCAAATCAACGGCCAAGCGGGCGCGCAAGCTGACAAGCCTGGAACTGGGCCTGCAAACCTCACCGTTGGTCTTTGAGATGAGCGATATGGTGCAGGAAATGCTAACCGACGTTCTGGTTGCGTATACCAACAACGACACCGAACTGGCCGCCAAAATCCGGAACCGTGACCCGGATGTGGACCGGCTGAACAAAGCCGTGTTCAAAGAGGCGTTAAAGCAGATCAAGGGTGCGCCTGAGCATGCCGAAACCTTTATTTTGGCCATCCTGCTGGCACGAAACTTTGAACGCGCCGGGGATCACGTTGTGAATATGGCCCGCCATGTGCATCAGATCGTCACCAGCGAAGACCTGAAAGCATCCGATTGAACCCGTCATAGTACGCAGCCAATTGAACGGGGCCAATTGAACGGGCCCCCCTGGCCCTGTATTATGACCAAAACAGATGAGTGAGACCTGATTTGACCCTTTCCAATCCCACAATTCTGGTTGTCGAAGACGAACCGTCCCAGGTTGAATTATTGCGCTATAATCTGGGTAGCGAAGGCTACACCGTTCGCGTTGCAATGGACGGCGAAGAGGGCCTGCAAACAGCCATCGAGGACCCGCCCGATCTGATCCTGCTGGACTGGATGTTGCCCAATCTGTCGGGCATCGAGGTCTGTCGCCAGCTGCGCCGCAACCGGACGACCCGTGAAATTCCGGTGATCATGCTGACTGCCCGCTCTGAGGAACGCGACAAGGTGCGCGGACTGGATATTGGCGCTGATGATTATGTAACCAAGCCCTATTCAATCAAGGAACTGATTGCTCGGGTACAGGCGGCCTTGCGGCGCCCAGCGGCCAGCATTGCCGCCAATGTGTTATCTGTCGGCAGCGTCGAGATCGACATTCAGAAACATATTGTTCGGTGCAACGGCCAAATCGTTCAGACCAGCCCAACCGAATTTCGCCTGCTGATTTCGCTACTACAAAACCCCGACCGGGTGTTTTCGCGCGAACAGTTGTTGAACATGGTCTGGGGTATTTCCGCCGTTCTGGAAACCCGCACCGTTGATGTTCACATCGGGCGACTCAGACGCACATTAGGGATGGCGGGTGGCAAGAACCTGATCCGCACAGTTCGCGGATTCGGCTATTCGATGAAGGGCAGTTGACCCGAAAAGCCAGGAAACCCAACCTTCCCGGCCCATTTGTTAAGATTCTGTTTGAATTCCCGGACGCGGCTGTCCACATTGCTTAGCTGTACTTATGAGGGGTATTATTGTGAAAAAAACCGTTTTGATTTTGGCGTTGCCAATTAATATTACCGCCTGCACGTCGTCCGAACCTGCCAGTAAAAACGCGGAATGGAACGACCTTAAAGCGCGCTGCCTTGCCCAAGACTATGATGCATGTGCCGAAATCGCGTATTCAGCAAAGCAGCCGGCGATTGGCGCCTAACGGCCACCCCCTGTTTGGACTTAAAGTCGACTTTCATCTGGACCTATAACCCGCGGCCATTTCGCGGTTTTGTTGGGGCAAGTTGACTAAACCCGCTTTGCGGCCTCTTAGTCATACGCCCACTCCCGACTTGAAAGGATATGTCATGGACGGCACGTTCAATGAAAACGACATCAGCCACATCGTTGAGGCTGACAAGGCCCATATCTGGCACCATCTAAGCCAGCACAAACAGTACGAAACCAGCGATCCGCGGATCATTGTCGAAGGCAAAGGCATGCGCGTCTGGGATCAGGCCGGCCGCGAATTTCTGGACGGCGTATCGGGCGGTGTATGGACCGTCAACGTTGGCTATGGCCGCGAGAGCATTGCCAACGCGGTGCGCGACCAGTTGATCAAACTAAACTATTTCGCAGGCTCTGCCGGATCAATTCCGGGCGCGTTATTTGCCAAAAAGCTGATCGAAAAGATGCCAGGGCTGAGCCGGGTTTATTACACAAACTCGGGATCTGAGGCGAACGAGAAAGCCTTTAAAATGGTACGGCAACTGTCGCATGCCAAATACGGCGGCAAGAAATACAAAATCCTGTACCGCGACCGTGACTATCACGGCACCACGATTGGTGCGCTGTCAGCTGGTGGTCAGGACGAACGCAACGCGCAATACGGCCCGTTTGTGCCGGGCTTTGTTCGGGTGCCGCATTGCATGGAATATCGCGCGTTTGAACAGGACGGCGCTCCGGTCGAAAACTACGGCATATGGGCCGCAGACCAGATCGAAAAGGTGATCCTGCGCGAAGGTCCTGACACGGTTGGCTCTTTGTGCCTTGAGCCGGTGACAGCAGGCGGCGGTGTTATCACACCACCGCAGGGCTATTGGGATCGGGTACAGGAAATCTGCGCCAAATACGATATTCTGCTGCATATTGATGAGGTTGTCTGTGGCATGGGCCGCACTGGTGATTGGTTTGGCTATCAGCATTACGGCGTCAAACCCGACATGGTAACGATGGCCAAAGGCGTGGCATCGGGCTATGCGGCGATTGCCTGTCTGGTGACCACAGAGGGTGTGTTTGACAAGTTCAAAGACAATCCAGACGATCCGATGAGCTATTTCCGCGACATTTCAACCTTTGGGGGCTGTACGGCTGGCCCGGCGGCAGCGTTGGAAAACCTGCGTATCATCGAGGATGAAAACCTGATCGACAACACCAACGTGATGGGCGCGCGGATGATGGAAAACCTGACCGCGTTGATGGACAAACATTCGGTCATCGGTGACGTGCGCGGCAAAGGCTTGTTCATCGGCGCCGAACTGGTGTCAGACCGCGAAAGCCGCGCACCAATGGACGAGAAACTGGTGCAGGCGGTAACCGCGGATTGTATGGCGCAGGGCGTTATCATCGGCATGACCAACCGGTCGGTTCCGGGATACAACAACACGCTGTGTTTCTCGCCTGCGTTGATTTCGACCAAGGACGATATCGACCAGATCACCCAGGCCGTTGATGGCGCGCTGGGACGGGTGTTTGGCGCAAACTAAACCCTAAATTGGTTTCGCCCGGGTCACAAAATGGCCCGGGCGAAACAGTCATAACGGTTCAGAGTTATGTGACGACCTGATCCTCATCCGCCCCATCAGCCAGTGCGGCCAAAATCGCATTCGCCCGGGCGTCATAGTTATTTTCGCCCGCGTCCAAATTGAGCCCACCAATCACCTGCTGCCAATCGGCAATCGCCGTGGACATGCCATTGTTCAGCCCCAGATCGCTTAGCGTAATCGCCACTTCGCGCATTTCGGCGGCGCGACGGTTGCCATGCACCATCATCCGTTCAAAATTATAGGCCGACCGCGCTTTCCAATCAAACCCGGGAAAGGTTTTATCCAGACTGTCCAGCACCACATCGGCGACGCCCGCTTTGGTCCCGGCAAGCACGCATTCGGCAACCAACGCCTCAATTCCTTTAACCATCACCGACCGGATCATCTTGATCGACGACGCACGACCAATATCGCCCGCCTCGACCTTTGGCATCATGCCCAAACCGGCCAACACTTCGGCCACGGCCTCGGCATGGGGGCCACTGACCAGCAACGGCGCCTTGTGGCCTGCGGGATGAACCGGCGACATAATAGCCACGTCCACATAACGCGCCCCCGCCGCCTCGATCATCTGCGCGCTGGCCTGTTTGGTTTTCGGCGCACAGGAATTTCCGTTGAAATAGAACGCCCCCAGCGCAATCTGCTGTGCCGCAGTTTTAGCCGCAGACAATGCCTGATCCGCCGTCACCAGACAGAACACCAGTTTTTCACCAGCCAGCAGTTCAGCAGAACTGGCCCGACCGCTGATGCCTTTAGCCTCATAATCCTGCCATTTGGCGGCCTCGGTCGCCGTATCGCCAGACGCGGTTTTGATGTCATAGGCCGCAACGCCCAAATCCGGGGCATCCCCCATGATCCCTTTGGCAAACGCTTGTGCTGCCTCGCCAAATCCAATGAACGACAAAGTTCGGTGGTTTTTCATAAGGGTTCTGGATGTCATCGCCATCAATTCCTGCGTTCGTGTCAACCGACGCTAGCAGAGCGCCCAACACGGCGTAAAATAAAATAGCTGGCCGCCCCATTCAATTTGCTAATGTCAGCTTTGGCCGATTTGCGTGGCCGTGGCCTTTACGATGTCCAAAAACACCTCTTGGGTTGGGGTAGGTTTCCAACTTTTGCGCAGGGTCAGACCAATGGCGCGGGCGCTGTCCGGCAACGCGATGGGCAGGGTTACAAGTGTGCCGTTGTCAAGTTCGTGGCGCACCTGATGATGCGAAATGATCGTCACATAATCGCCCTCAAGCAACATGCCCCGTACCAATATCAGCGAGCTGGACACAACTTTGACCGGCGTTTTATCCATTTCAGGGATGCCAAGAACCGCGCTTAGATAGCTGCCTGCCGGGGTTTCCCTGGGCGGTGCGATCCATGGATAGGCCAGCGTGTCATCCAACACCGGATTGGCCAGATCACACAACGGATGGCCCCGGCGCACGACGATGGCCAACAGATCGTCAAACAACGGAAACTGCTCAACATCATCGGTTGGCACCGGGTCACGCAGCGCCCCAATCAAAAAATCGCTCTCGCCATAGCGCAGACTGCGCAACAATTCGGAATATGGGCCTTCGATCGTGCGCAGCTGCACGCCCTTGTTTTGCTTTTGCATCAGGTGCATCGCCCGCGGCAAAATGCGGGTCCGCGCCAACGGCAATGAGCCAATCACAATGAGCGTCGAATCGCGCCCCTTATAGGCGTCGATCTCGTAAAACGCCTGCTGCATTTCGCTGGCGGCCAGCCGAATGTGGCGCGCCAATAGTTCGGCAGGTTTGGTTAACTCAATGCCCTGACTGGCGGCATCAAACAACGCATAGCCCACCAGATCTTCCAACCCACGCCCGGCCCGGTGAATGGACGGTTGCGAAATGCCAATGCTGCGGGCGGCGATGGTAAAGCTTTGCGCCTCGGCCAATGCGGTCAGGGCGCGCAATTGCGCAGCGGTCACCAAACGATCCGCCTGCGCCCGGCGGTTGCCGGTTTTACCCACATGCAAACGGCTGGCTTCGTCAAATCCAACCTTAAGATGCGCCAATGTCCGGTTCACCCGCGCAACAAACATCGCGCCCGGTTCGGTCACGCTCATACCGCTGGGCAGCCGGTCAAACAGCACCACGCCAAGGCGCTGTTCAAGTTTGGTAATCGCCTGGGTGATCGCCGGTTGCGACAAGAACACAGCATCGGCCGCCGCACTTATGCCTTTGTGCCGGGCGACTTCGCTTAGGGCGCGCAAATGGCGGATATTGGGGAACTTGAAACTCACCTAAGGCGTCCTTTGTGGGTGGCGGGTGATTTTGACTTTATAGCTAAAAATTATAGCATCCAAGGTGATTTGAAATAGTCTTTTTAGGGTGACAGAGTCACCATACAGAGCCATTTATATACAGTTTGGTTCAGCAACAGGATGTTCAGCACATGACGGACAAGAAAACGGCCTTGGTCATAAGCGCCCATGCGGCAGATTTTGTCTGGCGGGCCGGCGGTGCGATCGCGCTGCATCAGGCCAAAGGCTATGAGGTCACAATTGTGTGCCTGTCTTATGGTGAACGCGGCGAGAGCGCCAAGCTGTGGAAACAAGAGGGCATGACCCTTGAGCGAGTCAAAGAGGCGCGCCGCAAAGAGGCCGAGAATGCCGCCGCCGCCTTGGGTGTCACCGATATCCGGTTCTTTGATCTGGGGGATTATCCGCTGGATCTGGGGGCCCGCGCCCGCGACATGCTGGTGGATGTGATCCGCGAAGTGCAGCCGAATTTCATGTTCTGCCATTCGATGTGGGACCCTTATAATACCGACCATATGAACACGACCAAATTTGTTCTTGAATGCCGGATGGTCGCGCAGGCCTGGGGTCATAATCCGGGTGAAAAGGTATTGGGTGCACCGCAATTGTATCTGTTTGAACCGCACCAGACCGAGCAGATGGAGTGGAAACCCGATACGTTTCTGGACATCACCGATGTGTGGGACAAAAAGCGCGCCGCGATTGAATGTATGCAGGGTCAGGAACATCTGTGGGACTTTTACACCAACGTAGCAGAAAACCGCGGCAACCATTTCCGGCGTAATTCGGGGGGCATGGCCGGTGGTCGTGCTTCCCGTTACGCCGAAGGCTTCCAGTCGGTATTTCCCAGAACAGTAGATGAGTTATCATGAGCGAAGTCGCTCATCTAGGTCATGTTGAGGTCTACACCGATAAATTCGATGAAAGCCTTGGTTTCTTTATCCGGGTCTATGGCCTGACCGAGAACGGGCACGACGAAAACAGCGCCTATTTGCGGCCATGGGATGATTACGAATTCCACACGCTGAAACTGACCCGTAACCACACAACCGGCGTTGGTCACATCGGCTATCGGGTGTCCTCACCCGAGGCACTGGACCGTCGCGTTGCGGCGATTCAGGGTGGCGGCTATGGTGGTGAATGGGTGGCTAGCGACATGGGCCATGGCCGCGCCTATCGGTTCAGTGATCCGTTTGGGCATGTGTTCGAACTCTATTGGGACACGGTAAAATACGTCGCCCCCGAGGGTGAAAAACCAGCGTTTAAAAACCTCGCACAGCGCTATCATGGGCGCGGCGCCTGTCCTCGCCGCCTTGACCATCTCAACCTGCTGTCCAAAGACGTTTCGGTGTTCCGCGACTTTATGATCACCTGTCTGGGCACCCCTGTCGAGCTGGCCAATGCCAATGCCCTACTGGTCCTCGCCCCCGATTGGGAGACCGTGGTCTGGACCGAGGATGACCGCAAGAAAGGTCAGGCCTGGGGTCTAAAACCCATTGAAACTTACCACACACACGGCACCCCACCGGTGCAGAAACAGGCAGGCTTATGTCAGGTATTGTAGTTCAAAACATTGAACGGGCCGATCAGGCCATCATCGACGGGTTGGCCGAATGTGGCGTCTCAACCGTGCACGAAGCACAGGGCCGCAAGGGTCTGCTGGCCGAGTATATGCGGCCGATTTATTCCGGCACACGCATCGCCGGATCGGCGCTGACCATCCTTGCGCCACCCTGCGACAACTGGATGCTGCATGTGGCGGTTGAGCAGCTGAAAGCCGGGGATATTCTGGTGCTGGGCACAACTTCGCCTTCAAACGCCGGGTATTTCGGCGATTTGCTGGCCACATCTGCCAAGGCACGCGGCTGCAAGGGCTTGATCATCGACGCCGGTGTGCGTGATTTGCGTGACCTCAAGGAAATGGATTTCCCAGTCTGGTCCAAAGCGGTGTTTGCCCAAGGTACCATCAAAGAAACCGTCGGCTCGGTCAATGTTCCGGTTGTCTGCGCCGACGCGCTTATCAACCCCGGAGATGTGATCGTTGCCGATGATGATGGCGTCTGCGTCGTGCGCCGCGAAGAGGCGGCCGAGGTGCTTGAAAAGTCGCTCGCACGCGAGGCCAACGAGGCCGACAAACGCGCAAGGTTTGAGGCCGGAGAGTTGGGATTAGACATGTACAACATGCGCGAACGGCTGGCTAAGATGGGCCTAAAATATGTCTAGCGCCCCTTGCATGTGGATGCGCGGTGGCACCTCAAAGGGCGGCTATTTTCTGGCCTCTGATCTGCCATCCGACGCCCCGGCACGGGACGCATTTTTGCTGGCCATTATGGGAAGCCCGGATTCCCGCCAGATCGACGGCATGGGCGGGGCCGACCCGCTAACCTCAAAAGTGGCGGTGGTCGCAGCCTCTGATCGTGAGGGCGTCGACGTTGATTACCTGTTTTTGCAGGTGATGGTGGATCAGGCCATAGTCACCGACATGCAGAACTGCGGCAATATTCTTGCCGGTGTCGCGCCCTTTGCCATTGAGCGCGGGCTGGTGCCTGCACTAGCTGGCGAAACCCCGGTCACCGTTTTCATGCAAAACACCTGCCAGATTGCGGTGGTGAGCGTACAAACACCTGATGGTCAGGTTATCTATGCCGGTGAGGCCAGAATTGACGGGGTTCCGGGATTTTCCGCGCCTGTCCCGGTTGAATTCCAAGACACCGCCGGGTCGACCTGTGGCGCGTTGCTGCCCACCGGAAACGAGGTTGATGTGATTGACGGAATCAACCTGACCATGATCGACAACGGCATGCCCTGCGTGGTGATGCGCGCCGCTGATCTGGGTATCACCGGCGACGAAACCCCCGAAACGCTTGAAGCAAACGAAACTTTGCGCCAGCGGCTTGAGGCCATTCGCCTGCAAGCCGGGCACTTGATGAACCTTGGCGATGTGTCGCTAAAATCGGTGCCAAAAATGACCATGGTCAGCGCCGCGAAACAGGGCGGGGCCATTTCCACCCGCACGTTCATTCCGCATCGTTGCCATAAGGCGATTGGCGTTCTTGGCGCGGTCAGCGTCGCCACCGCCTGTCTGCTGAAAAATAGCCCGGCTTATGCCCTCGCCGCGACAGGTACGGGCAAACACCGCAGCCTTGCAGTCGAGCATCCAACCGGTGAGATGACCGTGGTTGCAACGCTGGATGCACAGGGCACAATTGCCTCAGCGGCGATTCTGCGCACCGCGCGCAAACTGATGGATGGCGTTGTCTTTACACCATAGCGGCACCAGCACGACCTTTACAGACGGCCCAGAAAATTGCTTAACAACCGGGATTGCGCAGGTTAAACAGCTGAAATTATTAACTTTCCCAACGTAATTCCAAAACATTGATTGACTTTCCCTCAAATAATTCCATCGTGATATGGTCTGCTTAATCAGAAACTCTAACACGGGGGATTCACATGAAACCTTTTTCATCTATAATTTTCAGCGTCTCGATGGCCATTGCGGCCAGCGTTGCGTCAGTGCCGGTTATGGCCGAAACACCGGCGAATATGCTGGTCATCGCCAACCGTATTGACGACATCACCACGCTTGATCCGGCCCAGTCATTTGAATTTGCCGGCGGTGACGCCAGCCGCAATATCTATTCGCGTTTGGTCAATTTTGATCCATCTGACCTTCAAGCGGGCTATAAACCTGATCTCGCCGAGAGCTGGGATGTCTCTGAGGATGGCAAGACCATTACCTTCCACATGCGCGCCGGTGTCAAATTCCATTCCGGTAATCCGGTCACGGCGAAAGACGCCGAATTCAGCCTGCGCCGTGCGGTGACCCTCAACAAAACGCCTTCGTTTATCCTGACACAGTTCGGCTTTAGCGCTGATAATGTCGGTGAGACCATCGTTGCAACCGATGACATGACGCTGGTGATCAAAACCGACAAACGCTATGCGACGTCGTTTATTTTGAACTGCATGACCGCCACAATCGGTGGCATTGTCGACATGAAAACGGCGATGGCAAATGAAATTGACGGCGATCTTGGCAACGAATGGCTGCGCACCAACACCGCCGGTTCCGGCCCCTACACATTGGGCAACTGGAAGCCAAACGAGAGCCTGACGTTAACCGCAAATGAAGACTATTACGACGGTGCTCCGGCGATGAAGCGCGTTGTTGTCCGTCACATTCAAGAAAGCGCCACCCAGCGTCTGCTGCTGGAACGCGGTGATATTGACGTTGCCCGCAACCTGAACCCCGAAGATGTGACTGGTGCATCTTCCGTGGATGGTGTTGTCATTGACTCCGAATTGCGTGGCCGGTTGATGTATATCTCGCTCAACCAAAAGCACGAAGCATTGTCTAACCCAAAGGTGGCAATGGCGATCAAATATCTGATCGACTATGACGGCATGGCCAACAGTTTCCTCAAAGGTCAGTATACCGTGCATCAGGCTTTCCTGCCGCGCACCTATCTGGGTGAAATTGACGACAAACCGTATACGATGAACGTTGAAAAAGCCAAAGCCCTGCTCGCCGAGGCTGGCTATGCCGACGGGTTCACCGTTGGTCTGTTTGTGCGCGAAGCACAGGAACGGATCGAAATTGCCCAGTCGTTGCAGAACACCTTTGCAAAGGCAGGCATCACCGCCGAAATCACCGTCGGAACTGGCAAACAGATCCTTGGTGTATACCGTGCCCGCGAACATGACATCTATGTCGGCGCATGGGGCCCGGACTATCCAGATCCCAACACCAACGCTGGTACATTCGCATTCAACCCCGACAACTCGGACGAAGCGGCGGCAACTGGCCTGCTGGCATGGCGCAATTCCTGGGGTATCCCAGAAATGTCCAACGACACTTTGGCCGCAGTTGTTGAAGGTGACCGTGCCAAACGTGCCTCCATGTACGAGGCCATTCAGCGCGAGCACCAAAAGGTATCACCTTTTGCGATCATGTTCCAAAAGGTTGAACAGTCCGGTCTTCAGGCAAAAGTTGCCGGCTGGAGCGCCGGTGGCGCGATCACCGGTGCAGCATATTGGGATGTCACTAAGTAATGGCATTGGCTGACGTGAATATGAAAGGGCGGCGCAGGTCGCCCTTTTTACAATTTCTGATCAAAGCGGCAAAGACGCTGGGGGCCATTGCGGTCACTATGCTGGGCCTGCTTTTTGTCACCTTCTTTATTGGCCGCGTGATGCCTGTTGATCCCGTTTTATCAGTGGTCGGCGAACGTGCGACCAAAGAAATGTATGATGCGGCCTATCTGAAACTGGGTCTTGATAAGCCGCTGATCGTGCAGTTTTTCACCTATGTGACGGACGTGGTTCAGGGTGATTTTGGCAAATCCCTGCGCACCGGCTTTGCGGTTTCCAAAGACATCAAACGCCTGTTCCCAGCGACGCTAGAGCTGGCCACGCTGGGCACCCTGATCGGTGTGTTTGTCGGTGTGCCGCTTGGCGTTATTGCCGCCGTCAAACGTGGCACTTGGGTTGATCAGGTCGCCCGTGTCGTGGCGTTAGTCGGTTATTCAATGCCGGTGTTCTGGCTTGGCTTGATCGGGCTATTGGTGTTTTACGGCATCCTTGGCTGGGTCGGTGGCCCCGGGCGGCTCGACATTTTTTATGAGGACATAATCCCACCGGTAACCGGCATGATCCTGATTGATTCCGCCCTTGCCGGGGACTGGACGATTTTCCGCAATGCGTTTTCCCACATCATCCTGCCCGCCAGCCTGCTGGGCTATTATTCGCTGGCCTATATCAGCCGCATGACCCGCAGTTTCATGCTGGAACAACTAAGCGCAGAATATGTCACCACTGCCCGGGTCAAGGGTTTGAAAGAAAGCACGGTGATCTGGCGTCACGCCTTTGCCAACATCAAAGTACAGCTGGTTACCGTCATTGCCCTTAGCTATGCGGGTCTGCTCGAAGGCTCGGTTCTGACTGAAATCATTTTTTCTTGGCCCGGCATCGGATCCTACATTACCACATCATTGCTGTCGGCAGATATGAATGCGGTCATGGGCGGCACAGTGGTGGTTGGGCTCGTCTTTGTCTGTCTGAATATCTTTTCGGACCTTCTTTATAAATTCTTCGATCCGAGGGCGAAATGAGCTCAGAGCAAACTTTGCGCCAATGGCTGACCAGCGATGTTCCAACATCGCGGCGGCAGGCAAAACTGGCGGCATTTTATCAGGCGTGGCTGGCGTTTCGCGGCAATTTCATGGCGATGATCGGCCTTGGCATTCTGCTTCTGCTGGTTTTTGTCGCGACATTTGCGCCGTGGCTGGCGCCCCACGATCCGTTGGCCCAGGACCTTGCCGCGCGGCTGCAACCGCCGTTGTCTGAGGGGTATTTCCTTGGCTCTGACAGTCTGGGCCGCGACATCCTTAGCCGGTTGATTTATGGCTCGCGTATCACGCTGTATATCGTCGCGATGGTCACGTTATTGGCCCCGGTGGTCGGCCTACTGGTTGGCACAGTCGCCGGATACGTTGGGGGTTGGCCGGACGCGGTCCTGATGCGGCTGACTGATATTTTTCTGGCCTTTCCGCGCCTTGTACTGGCGCTGGCCTTTGTCGCCGCACTGGGTGCCGGGATTGAAAATGCGGTTCTGGCGATCTCACTCACCGCATGGCCGCCCTATGCCCGGATGGCGCGTGCCGAGACATTAACCATTCGCAATTCCGACTATATTCACGCCATTCGCCTGCAAGGGGCGGGTGCGATGCGGATCATCACCAAACACATCTGGCCGCTGTGCATTTCGTCGCTTGTGGTGCGGGTGACGCTAGACATGGCCGGGATCATTCTGGCGGCTGCCGGCCTTGGTTTCCTTGGTCTTGGCGCGCAACCACCATCGCCGGAATGGGGCGCAATGATCTCTGAGGGGCGCAAGTTCATTCTGGACCACTGGTGGGTCGCCACCATGCCGGGACTGGCAATTTTCACGGTATCACTGGCGTTTAACCTGCTGGGGGATGGGCTGCGTGATGTGCTTGATCCAAAGGACGGATCCCAATGAGCAACCTGTTAGACATTGAAAACCTCTGGGTGCGGTTCAAAACCCGCAATGGCGTCTTTGATGCGGTGCGAGGCATCAGTTTTTCGCTAGGTCAGGAACGGCTTGGTATTGTGGGCGAAAGTGGCTCGGGCAAATCCATGACCGGGCGGGCGATCCTGAAACTGGTGCGGAAACCGGGGATGATGACCGCCGACCGCCTGGAGCTGGAAGGCGAAGACCTTTTGGGCAAATCCGAAGCCCAAATGCGCGCCGTGCGGGGCCATCGAATTTCGATGATCATGCAAGACCCGAAATTTTCGCTGAACCCGGTGATGCGCGTTGGCGAACAGATCGCCGAGGCGCTGCGCCTGCATGCGGATGTGTCCAAATCCGAGGCCAAGAAACGCTCAATCGAGATGCTCAATGCGGTATCGATCCGTGATCCGGAACGGGTGTATCGCATGTATCCGCACGAAGTATCCGGCGGCATGGGCCAGCGCATCATGATCGCCATGATGCTGATCCCGAACCCTAAAATCCTGATCGCGGATGAGCCGACTTCGGCGCTTGATGTGTCTGTGCAGATGCAGGTGCTTGAGATCATGGACAAACTGGTGCGTGAACGTGGCATGGGCCTGATCTTTATCAGCCATGACCTTAATCTGGTGTCGAGCTTTTGTGACCGGGTGCTGATCATGTATTGCGGCCGCATTGTCGAGACCCTGCAGGCCGACAAACTGCACGAGGCCAAACATCCCTATACGCGCGGATTGCTAAATTCCCTGCCACGTCTTGAGGCCCCAAAAGACCGGCTTGAGGTGCTGGTGCGTGACCCGGCATGGCGCGACGAACCAAGTGTGAGTGGACTGCTATGAGCGGAATAATTCTGGACGGGTTGAACGTATGGTTTGGCGAATTTGAAGAACGCGTCGATGCGGTAAAAAATGCCACATTCACCGTGCCCGAGGGCGGCAGTTTTGGCCTTGTTGGTGAAAGCGGATCGGGGAAATCCACCATTTTGCGCGCGATTACCGGCCTTGCCCCGGATTGGTCGGGCCGCATGGAAGTGCAGGGCGAACCCCTTGACCATAGCCGCAGTCGCGCGTTTTACAGCCAGGTGCAAATGGTATTTCAGGACCCCTATGCGTCTCTGCATCCGCGCCATTCGGTGGATGCGGTGCTCAGCGAAACGCTGCAGCTGCATGGCTTCAAAGATGTCGATAAACGCATCGGAAAATTGCTCGATGACGTTGGCCTTGGTCCGTCGTTTCGGTTTCGCTATCCACACCAGCTCTCAGGTGGTCAACGCCAGCGGGTCGCAATTGCGCGCTCACTCGCCGCTGAACCTTCGATCCTGTTGCTGGATGAGCCAACATCGGCGTTGGATGTTTCGGTGCAGGCCGAGATCCTTAATTTACTGACCGATCTGCGGGCGGAACGTAAACTGACCTATCTCATGGTCAGCCACGATCTGGCCGTCGTTGGTCACATCTGCGACAATATCGCGGTGATGCAACACGGCGAAATTGTCGAGATTATTAGCGTCGAAAACATGCGCACGCGCAATGTGAAACACCCCTATACCAGGCACCTGATGGCCAGTATTTAAAGGACTTCAGGTCATCACATCCGGTTCAATGCGCCCCAATCGTTTCTCAACCTGAGCGATTTCAAGAACCGCATCGCGAACAGAATCCAACGCCAATTGCGTCTCAAGCCCATGCTCAGACGCATCCGCCGAAAACTGCTCTAGGTAAATCCGCAGCGTCGCGCCTTCGGTTCCGGTGCCTGACAATCGCAACACCGCGCGGCTGCCGCCATCAAACCAGATTTGAATGCCCTGATGTTCGCTCACCGAATTATCAATCGGGTCGGTATAGGCGTAATCTTCAGCTTTGGTCACGGTCAGGCCGCCAAACCGTTGCCCTGCCAAGGTATCAACCAAATCGCGTAGCATCGTCATCAGCTCATTGGCGGCGGCTGCATTCACCGCCTCGTAATCATGGCGCGAATAGAAATTGCGCCCGAAACTGTCCCAATGATCGGACAGGATTTCGGCCACTGACAGACGCCGTTCTGCGATGATATTCAGCCACATCAGCACCGCCCAAAGCCCGTCTTTTTCGCGCACGTGGTCCGACCCAGTACCGGCACTTTCTTCGCCACAAAGCGTCGTACGGCCCGCATCCAAAAGGTTGCCAAAAAACTTCCAGCCGGTTGGCGTTACAAAGGCCTCAATGCCCAGTTTATCAGCGACACGATCACAGGCGGCGCTGGTTGGCATTGACCGGGCCACCCCGGCCAAACCACCCGCATAGGCCGGAACCAATGTCGCGTTTGCGGTGAGCACCGCCAGGCTATCGGACGGCGTCACATAGGCGCCGCGCCCAACGATCATGTTGCGATCACCGTCGCCATCAGATGCAGCGCCAAAATCTGGTGCCGCGTCGCCCATCATCTCGTCCATCAACGCCTTGGCCCAAACCGGGTTCGGGTCGGGGTGGCCACCGCCGAAATCAGGCAACGGCGTGCCATTCACAACACTGCCCGCTTTTGCGCCTAATGCGCCCTCAAGCACCGCCTTGGCGTAGGGGCCAGTCACCGCGTGCATGGCGTCAAACCGCATGTTGAACCCCGATGCAAACAGCGCGCGGATTTTGTCAAAATCGAAAATCTGCTGCATCAAAACCTGATAATCAGTCACCGGATCAACAATGCTGATTTGCATATCGCCAAGGGTCTGATCTCCAATAGCCGACAGATCAATATCATCCGTCTGCACACTCTTGTATTCGGTTATCGACGCACTGTGGCGGGTGATCTCATGCGTGACAATTTCAGGTGCCGGACCGCCGTTTGGCGTGTTGAACTTAATCCCGAAATCCTCGGTTATACCGCCGGGATTATGGCTCGCCGATAGGATCAGCCCACCGTCGGTTTTGTTCAGCCGGATCAGATGCGACGCGGCTGGGGTCGACAGAATACCGTTTTGACCGACAATCACCTTGGCCGCTCGGTTGCCCGCCGCCATCTTCAGAATGGTCTGGGTCGCCTCAGCGTTAAAGAATCTACCATCGCCGCCGACGACAAATGTCTTGCCCGCAGCACCGCCGATGGCGTTGAAAATGGATTGCACAAAGTTCTTGAGGTATCCCGGCTGCATAAAAACAGCGGTCTTTTTGCGTAAACCCGATGTCCCGGGGACCTGTCCGTCAATCGGCGTCGTGGAAATGGTTTCAACACTCATTATCTGTCTCCTCGTCGTGAACTTTATATAAATTTCGCCCGTTATCAGCCATGATCTGGCTGACATTTACGAGCTCTGCAAGTGCCCAAAGGTGTTCCATCGTAACCCCATATCGACGCTGCCAATTTGGGTGTTCCAAAACCGTTCCGGGCAGGTTTTGCGCCTCGCTATGGCCCAGAAGATCATCCATCTGGATCGATACCATCACCGCCGGAGAATGTGCCAGTACCCCATAAACCCTATCGCGGAAATCGTCAAAATCAACTGGGTCCGATGATTTTTCAAACCCACTGCCCATTAAATCAGCGATCTCAGCAGTCCGGTCATGGCGAGCCTGTTCGGCCTTTTTCGCATCAATCCAACCCAGTTTTTGCCACCAGTCAATATCGCGCCCCTGCCAATACCCTTTGAGGGTTGGCGTATCATGGGTGGCAAAACAGGCGAGCGATTGCGGGCGCATATCATGCGCTGTGCGAAACCGCCCATTGGTATCCTTTTCGTATTGCAGCACGCTGTAACCATAGAACCCCTTTTGGCTCATATCTTCACGAAATCCGGGCGGCACCAACCCAAGGTCTTCGCCAATGACAATGGTGCCGGTACGTTCGGCCTCAATCGCGATCAGCCCAAACAACACGTCTGCGGATTGGCGGATATAGCCACCGGGACTGCCATCATCCGGTATCCAGAAACTGCGATTCAACCCCAAAACGTGATCAATCCGAAACACACCGGCATGACACATGGCCTGCCCGATTGTACGTTGCCAACCGCGGAAACCATCGGCTGACAGCTTTGCCAGGGCAAAGGCCGTCAGGTCCCAGTTCTGGCCTGCGGGGCTCAGATGATCCGGCGGTGCGCCGATAGAAACGCCATGGGCAGCGGTTGCCGCCTCGCACCAGCTCTCGGCGCCGCCGCGTCGTGGTCCAACCGCAAGGTCAAGATACAGACCCAACCCCATTCCGGCATCTTTCGCCTGCTTTTGGGCGTCAGACAATTGCGCATCGGCGAGCCACTGCAACCAGCAATGAAACCGAATACACGGGCGCAGGTCGCGTTCTGCTTTCGCGACGGCCGCGCCGTTACTGTCGTGTAAGTGCGCAGGCCATTGGTGCCAATTTGGCCCGTGGATTTCAGCAAGTGCCTCAAACAGTGCAAATGTCGCAAGGCTTGTGCCCTGTTCACGGCAGAACCCGTCAAACGCGGCAGAATCCTGTTCGCTGAATTTCGCAAACAGCCGTTTCAGCATCATCTGGTGATAGGTTTGATGAACGTCATACTGCACAGTGTCAGCATCCGGGTCAGTCTCGGTTTGTTCAAACCCTACGATGCGATCGAGCGCAATATGTGCCGTGTTCAGAAACCCACGATGGGTCGGCGAATAGGGGCTGTAGGTACCAGCGTTGGTCCAGCCCAGCGCATGCACCGGGTTGATGCCGACAAAACTGGCACCCTGTGACGCCACAGCCTGGGCGACCTGAGCCAAATCGTTGAACGTGCCCAATCCGACATCGTGTTGAGAGCGCAAACCATAAAGCGCCAGATTAACGCCCCAAATCCGGGTGTTTCCGGTGATATCGCGCACAGTCGGCAAATGCGCCGGACTGGCGATCAGCAACGTCGTTTGTTGGGTTGAACTGGTGGTCACCGCGAGCTGGTAAACACCCGATTGCAACGCCGGAATATGAACGGCACCCTGCCCGGCGCAGACCTCTTGCTGGTCCGCCGTCACCCGCCACGTCACGACATCGCAACATACAAGCCTTGTTGCCTGTCCCGATTGGACCACTATTTCGGGCGCCAAAATCCGACCGTCCTGCTGCGCAGCAATCGCGTCGTGCGCCTCATAGATCATCGCGTCATTGTCCAACACCAGCCCAGCGCCGCGCAGCAATGCCTTTTGTGTGTCCGGGCTGGTCAAACGCTCGGCTCCGGACAGGTCAAAATAGGTCGGCAGAATGCCGTATCTGGTGGCCAGATCATTCAGGGCCTTGGCTAGGGTCATGGCGCATCGTCCTGATGTTTCAGCACGAATGCCACAACCGATTGCCCCTCAATCAGCGATGTTTGCGGCCCAATCTCGCAAACCGGAAGGCCGCCGCCTGACGCGGTATCAATTCCGCGCACCCAGTGTTGTGCGTCAGGTGCGGCGGGCAAGGTGACTTCGGCCGGGGCCGCATCGCGGTTGAACACAATGAACACGGTATCAAAATCCGCTTCAAACGCCGGGGCCTCTGCAGAGCAGCGCAGGGTCAGGCATAGATTGGACAGACCGGAATCACGCCATTGCAGCGGGCGGCCTTCAAAATCGCTCCAATCCACATCGGCAAAGCCATCATCGGGACGGGCCGCGCCGTGCAGAAAATGCGTCTGGCGGACCGATTTATGGTCCGCGCGAAACGCCGACAGATGTGCAACAAACGCAAGCAATTCGCGGTCAGCCCCGGCCCAGTCTACCCAACTGGTGGCGCTATCCTGACAATAGGCGTTGTTGTTGCCGCCCTGCGAATTGCCAAGTTCGTCGCCGGCCAGCACCATCGGCGTGCCCTGCGACAGGAACA
Source organism: Granulosicoccus sp. (assembly GCA_047623555.1). Taxonomy (GTDB): domain Bacteria; phylum Pseudomonadota; class Alphaproteobacteria; order Rhodobacterales; family Rhodobacteraceae; genus NORP181. Next base: position 70,943 of record JBLHMP010000001.1, on the reverse strand, counting down.
ACGTTGCCAGCATATTGCGCTGTCGCCGGGTGCGTTGCGCGATAATGTCAGGATCGTTGGTATCGCCCTCAACCCCGTTGTTATCGCTGTAATTTGCGCCATGCCCGTCTTGGTTATTCTCACCATTGGCAAGGTTGTGTTTGTCGTTAAAGCGCGTGACATCGGCCAGCGTGAACCCGTCATGCGAGGTCAGCAAATTCACCGAGGCCCAGGCCTGTCGCCCGTCGCGATCAAATTTGTCCGCCGATCCCAACAGCCGCGCGCCCAGTTCCTGCGCGCTATGGGCATCGCCGCGCCAATAGCGGCGCGCGGTGTCGCGAAACCGGTCATTCCATTCACTAAATTCAGGCGGAAACTGGCCAAGCTGATAGCCTCCCGGACCGATATCCCAAGGTTCGGCAATCAACTGTACGCCTGACAAAACCGGGTCTTGCCGCAATGCGTCAAAGAAGCCTCCGCGCCGATCAAAGCCGTGATCTTCGCGTCCCAATGTCGTCGCCAGATCAAAGCGAAAACCATCAACACCCATACATTGCACCCAAAATCGCAGGCTATCCATCACCATGCGCAACACATACGGGTGCGCGATGTTCAACGTATTGCCACAGCCGGTATCGTTCACATAATACCGCGGCTGCCCGGCGATCAGGCGATAATACGACGCGTTGTCCAGCCCCCGATAACACAGGGTCGGCCCACGCTGATCACCCTCGGCGGTATGATTATAGACCACGTCCAGAATGACCCTGATCCCGGCCTCATGGAACCGTTGCACCATTTGGCGGAACCCAATCAGCCCGTTCGGCCCGAAATATCGCGGTTCGGGCGCGAAAAAACCGACCGTGTTATAACCCCAATAGTTCACCAACCCGCGTTGTTGCAGGAAATCATCGTCAATAAAGGCATGCACCGGCAACAGTTCAATCGTTGTCACGCCGAGCTTTTTCAGATGCGCCAACATCGCGCCTGAGGCCAGACCTTCGTAGCTGCCTTTTACCGCGTCCGGCACCTCCGGGTGTTGCTGGGTCAGACCCTTAACATGCGCCTCGTAAATCAGGCCCGCATCCCAATTGCCCTTGGGATGGTGATCGACCAATTCAAACAAAGCCGGGTCAGAAACCACCGATTTGGGCACGGATGGTGCAGAATCGCGGGCATCAAAGGACAGGTCCAACTCAGGCGCATTTGCATCATAACCCAGTTGCGCCGTGTCACGCGCCCATGTGCCGTGCAATTCGCGGGTATAGGGGTCAAGCAGCAGCTTGTTCGGATTGAACCGATGGCCCTGTTCCGGCGCATAGCTGCCATGAGCGCGATAGCCATATAACGTGCCAACCGGCAAATCCGGCACATAACCATACCAGACCGGCCCCAACCGTTGCGGCAGCAAAAGCCGGGTGATTTCGGTCGTCCCGTCAGGCGAAAACAGGCACAGTTCTATACGGTTGGCATGGTCTGAAAACACCGCAAAATTGACGCCATTGCCGTCAGACCGCGCGCCCAACTGATGCGGGCTGCCGTTGCGAATTACATAAGGTTGCGTGTCTTGCGTCATCAGTTAGACGGCTTTACCAACCCGGCATAAAGATCGCGATAGGCCACGGCGGACCGGTCCCATCCCACAGGATGCCGCATAGCGCGGCGCATCATTGCCGACCAGATTTTGGGTTGTGAATACAGCGCACAGGCGCGCCCGATGGCGTTGTCCAAGGCCGGTGCCGTGATCGGCGCAAACTGAAACCCGGTGGCGCAATTGGCCACCAAAGCCGCGTCATTGGCGTCAATCACCGTATCCTCAAGGCCGCCAGTGCGGGCCACGACAGGCAAGGTGCCATAGCGCAGACCATAAAGCTGGGTCAGACCGCAAGGCTCAAACCGCGACGGGATCAGGATGGCATCACTGCCCCCCTGCATCAGATGCGACAGCGCTTCGTCATAGCCGATGATCACGCCCACCGATCCGGCATATTGATGCGCCGCACCAATCAGCGCCGCCTCAAGCGCGACATCGCCCGACCCCAACACCGCCAGTCGTGCCCCGCGCCCAACCAAACCCGGCAACGCGTCAATCAACAGATCAAGCCCCTTTTGCGATGTTTGGCGACTGATCACACAAAACAACGGCGCGTCGGGATTGGAGGTCAGCCCAAACCGGGCCTCGACCCTGGCTTTGTTCTTTTTCTTATTGCCAGGCCGGGTGGCTGAATATTGCGCCACCAGTGCAGGGTCAGTTTCCGGGTTCCAGATATCCAGATCAATGCCGTTCAGAATGCCGGTCAAATCCGCATCGCGGGATTTCATCAACCCGTCCAACCCCATACCAAACTCTGGCAACAGCAATTCACGCGCGTAGGTCGGGCTGACGGTGGTGATTTTATCCGCATAGGCAATGCCACCTTTCAGAAACCCGATCTGGCCAAAATATTCGACGCCTTTGGGTGCAAACACCTCGGATGTCAGGCCCAGAACGCCCAGCATGTCGGCCCTAAACAGCCCCTGAAAGGCGATATTGTGGATGGTCAGCACACACGGCGGCGTCTTTTTGCCGCTTTGATGCAGATAGACGGCGACAAGGCCGGCCTGCCAATCATGGGCGTTCACCACATCGGGCTTCCAGCCTTTGACGCCATTGATTGCAATATCAGCGCCAATCTTTGACAGCCCACCAAAGCGCAGATGATTGTCGGCCCAATCCTTACCGTTCTCGTCCAGATAAATGTTGCCCGCACGGTCAAACAGATGCGGCGCGTCCAGCAACAGCAAATCCAGCCCCTCAGCCTGTACCGCGATCAGCTGCGCCGGGCCGCCATGCAGGTCGGCGATCGTCATCACGACTTTGCCCTTGGCTTTGACCGCACCCAACGCCGGATAGGCCGGCAGCAGGATTTTGACGCTAACGCCAATGCGGGCCAATGCCTTGGGCACGGCCCCAATTACATCTGCCAAACCTCCGGTTTTTACAAACGGAGCGCATTCCGAAGCGACAAAAAGTACGTTCATTAAAGGTCCAGTTTCTCGATCATGGCTCTTGTGATCAGGCATATACCATTTTCCGTCCGGCGAAACCGCAATGCGTCAAATTCCGGGTCTTCGCCGACCACCAATTCCGGCGGGATCACTACATCGCGGTCCAGCACCACATTGGTCAGGCGCGCGCGGCGGCCAACTTCGGCGTAGGGCATTGCCACAACGCCAGTCAATTCCGAGAAAGAGTGGGTTTTGACCCCGGTAAACAACAGGCATCGGTTCAGCGTTGAGCCGGAAATAATACAGCCCCCCGAGACCATGGACGATACCGCCTGCCCGCGACGGCCGTCCTCATTGTGAATGAATTTGGCAGGCGGGGTCAGTTCCGAATAGGTCCAGATTGGCCATAAGTTATCATAAAGATCCAGTTCCGGCATAAAATCCGTCAGGTCGATATTGGCCTGCCAATAGGCGTCAATCGTGCCCACATCGCGCCAATACGGTTTGGTCTCGGTGCCCGTCATCACACAGGACCGACTAAACGGATGCGCCACAGCCGTGCCTTTGCGAACCAGATCAGGGATCAGATCATGGCCGAAATCATTGGTGGATTTCGGGTTCTCGGCGTCTTTGCGCAGCAGATCACAGAGGAAATCCTTTTCAAAAACATAAATACCCATACTGGCCAATGCCTGATCAGGATCACCCGGCATCGCAGGTGGATTTTCTGGTTTTTCAACAAACTCAAGGATGCGATCGTTTTCGTCCACATCCATGACGCCAAAGGCGCTGGCCTCATTAATCGGCACTTCGATACAGCCAACAGTGACCTCGGCGCCACTCTCAACGTGCTGTTTGATCATTAGCGAATAGTCTTGTTTGTAAATGTGATCGCCCGCGAGGATCAGGATGTATTTGACATCAAGCGCTTCGACAATATCAAGGTTTTGCGTCACCGCATCCGCCGTGCCCTTGTACCAATTGTCGCCGCCCAGCCGCATGGATGCTGGCAGAATATCAAGCGATTCATTGCGTTCAGCGCGGAAAAAACTCCAACCGCGTTGCAGGTGGCGGATCAGGCTGTGCGCCTTGTATTGCGTCGCCACGCCGATGCGTCGAATGCCGGAATTAACCACATTAGAAAGCGCAAAATCAATGATCCGGCTTTTGCCGCCGAAATACACCGCTGGTTTGGCACGTATGTCAGTCAGTTCCTGAAGACGGCTGCCCCGCCCCCCGGCCAGTACAAATGCCATTGTTTGTTGGGCCAGTCTTTGCGTTTCAAATTCCATAGTCAGTCCCTCGTTATTAAAATGTGCTCACTCGCGGTGCAATTCAAAGAATATCGTCGACAGCGGTGGCAAGGTCAGGCTGATCGAATTGGCCCGCCCATCAGCGGCGATCTGGTCAGAGCTCACCGCCCCGAAATTGCCCCGGCCACCACCACCATAATGTTCGGAATCTGTGTTCAGCTTTTCGCGCCATTGCCCGGCATCAGGCACGCCAATGCGGTAATCCAAACGCTCAACCGGGGTGAGATTGCACACCACCAGAACCGGCGCGGCGTTGTTATTACCATGTCTGACCCACGCAAATACCGACTCTTCTGCGGTGTTCTCGGCGATCCATTCAAACCCGGATGCATCGCAATCACGCTCAAACAAAGCGGGCGTCGTGCCATAAAGACCGTTCAGATCGCGGACCAGTGATTGCACGCCGCGATGTTGATCATTGTCCAGCAAATGCCAGTCCAGACTGGCGTCGTGGTTCCATTCGGCATCCTGGCCAAATTCACAGCCCATGAACAGCAATTTTTTGCCCGGATGGCCCCACATATAGCCGTAATAGGCGCGCAAATTGGCGAATTTCTCGGCTGTGTCGCCGGGCATTTTGCGGATCATCGAACCCTTGCCATGCACCACTTCGTCATGGCTGATCGGGAGGATAAAGTTTTCCGAAAACGCGTATTGCAGCCCAAATGTCATCTTTTGGTGGTGGTATTTGCGGTTAATCGGATCTTCGGACATGTACGATAGCGTGTCGTTCATCCAGCCCATGTTCCATTTGAACCCAAAGCCCAGGCCACCCTGATCGGTCATCGCAGAAACACCCGGAAAGGCGGTGGATTCCTCGGCCACATTCATGATCCCCGGCATGTCACCGTAGGTTGCGACGTTCATGCCTTGCAGGAACGAAATCGCCTCGAGGTTCTCACGCCCGCCGTGAATATTGGGCACCCATTCGCCCTCAGCACGGGAGTAATCGCGGTACAACATCGACGCCACCGCATCGACACGCAGCCCATCAACGTGATGTTCGCGCAGCCAATAAATGGCGTTTGAGGTCAGGTAGTTCACCACTTCGCGACGGCCAAAGTTGAACACAAGCGTGTTCCAGTCCGGGTGAAACCCCTCTTTGCGGTCGGCATGCTCATAAAGATGTGTGCCATCAAAAAGACCCAACCCATGCGCGTCCTCGGGGAAATGCCCGGGCACCCAATCCAGCAACAGCCCGATGTCAGCGGCATGACACGCCTCAACAAAGGCGCGGAATTCCTCAATCGTGCCGTGGCGGACGGTTGGGGCGAATAACCCGATTGGTTGATAGCCCCAAGAGCCCTCAAACGGGAATTCGGTGATGGGCATCAGCTCAATATGGCTGAAACCCATATCCTTGGCATAGCTGACCAATTCATGAGCGCATTCGATATAGGACAGCGGCCGATTGCCGTCTTCGGGGACACGCCGCCACGATCCAAGATGCACCTCGTAGATGGAAATAGGGCGATCAAAACGTTGCAGGGCCGCGCGTTTATCCATCCAACCTTTGTCAGCCCAGTCATGCGCTTTAAGCTGGCGCACGACCGAGGCGGTTTTGGGGGCGTATTCGGCGCCAAAACCAAAGGGGTCGGCCTTTTGTGGCAACAGATTGCCCTGCTGGTCCAACAATTCATATTTATAGGATTCGCCTTCGCCGATGCCAGGAATAAAAATCTCCCAGATGCCGCTTTGACCGCGCTTGCGCATCACATTGCGGCGACCATCCCAACCGTTGAAATCCGCAACAACTGACACTCGACTGGCATTGGGGGCCCAGACGGCGAAATGGGTTCCGTCGCGGCCCTCATGGTTGATGACATGGGCACCAAGTATATCCCAAAGACGCCGGTGCGCGCCTTCGTTCATCAGATGTTCATCCAATTCCCCCATAACCGGGCCGAACCGGTAGGCATCATCGGCAGTCCATGTGTGATCATCGCTAGAGATACGTAAACGATAGGGAAACGCGATTTTACGCCGCGCAATAGTGCCGGTGAACAGGCCATCGACCGCGCTCAAACTGGCGATTTTCCGGTCGGTTTTGGCGTCCAGAACGTCAATCGAAATCGCCCCCGGAACAAAGGCCGTTACCGTCCATTTGCCATCCCTTAGATGCAAACCCAGCACCGAAAACGGGTCGCTGTGCGTTCCGTTGACGATTTGGCCTGCATCTTGTGGGGTCAGGTTGGTCATTGCGGCGTCTCTTGCGACGCGGGCCTGCTCAGGCCGGATGTGACATTCCAGATGTCACGCGCATAGCCGGCAATTGTGCGGTCTGACGAAAACCACCCCATCCGCGCGGTGTTTAATGCGGTCAGTCGCGTCCAGCTTGCTGTGTCCTGATACGCCACATCAACCACGCGCTGCATGTCATAATAACTGTCAAAATCACAGGTCACGAGGAAATAGTCATGCTCATACAAACGTGCCGCCAAACCCTGATATCGCGCCTTGTCGCTGGGCGAAAACACACCCGCTGCGATTTGATCAATCACCCGCGACATGCGCGGGCTTGTGTTAATCGCGTTGCGGGCAAAATCGGGTTCTTCCCGGCGGGCCACAACCTCGGCCGCGGTCAGGCCGAACAGAAAGAAGTTATCGGCCCCGACGCGCTCTAAAATTTCCACATTCGCGCCATCAAGCGTGCCGATTGTGGCCGCCCCGTTCAGCGCGAATTTCATGTTGCCAGTACCGGATGCCTCTTTGCCAGCGGTCGAGATTTGTTCAGACAGATCCGCCGCCGGCACAAGGATTTCGGCCATCGTCACGTTATAGTTTTCCGGGTAAATCATCTGTAAAACATCACGGGTCTCCGGGTCGGCATTGATCATCTTGGCAACATCATTGATCAGATGAATGATCTCTTTCGCCACCACATATCCCGGCGCCGCCTTGCCAGCGAATACCTTGAGCCGGGGCGTCCAATTGCCGTTTGGATTGTCCTTGATGTCGTTCCAAAGAGCGACGGTTTCCAGCAGGTTCAGCAGTTGGCGTTTGTATTCGTGAATCCGTTTGATCTGGACGTCAAACATCATCGTCGGATCAACAATCAGGCCCTGACGATCCTTTAGCCACGCCGCCATCCGCGTTTTATTCTGCACCTTGGCCGCGCGAAATGCATCGGCAAAGGCGGCGTCCTCAACATGCGGTTCCAGCCGGATTAATTGCTCCAGATCACCCGGCCAATCCGCGCCAATGGTATCGGTAATCAGCTGCCGCAGTGGCGGGTTGCACGAATACAGCCAGCGCCGCGGTGTGATACCGTTGGTTTGGTTAACGATGCGGCCCGGATAAATCGCGTTCAGTTCGGAAAACACCGTTTGTTTGACCAGATGGGAATGCAGCGCCGACACGCCATTGACGTGATGCGCCATGACAAAGGCCAGTTCGCCCATCTTGACCGAGCCGTCTTCGATGATCCTAACCGCGCCACCTGATTGGGCCAGATGCCGTTCTTCGATCAGTTGAATGATCTGGAAATGACGCGGCAGAATGCGGGCGAACATGCCCTCGCCCCAACGCTCAAGCGCCTCGGGCAGCAGCGTGTGATTGGTATAGGCCAGACAGCCGCGCGCGGTATCGATCGCGGTGTCGATGTCGATGCCATGCACATCCACCAACAGCCGCACCAGTTCCGGCCCGGCAATCGCCGGATGCGTGTCGTTCAACTGAATCGCAACATGATCCGGCAGATCAGCAAGGCTCAGGCCCTCAGACAGGAACCGCCGCAGTAAATCGCAGATTGAGGCTGCGGTGAAAAAATACTCTTGCTTCAGTCGCAAATCATTGCCGATATCGGTGGAATCATCGGGATAAAGCACACGTGACAACGTCCGGGCGAGCGATTCAGGCGCGCTCGCCGCCAGATAATCACCGCGATTAAAGCTCTCAAGATCAAACGGTTTGGTCGATTTTGCAGCCCAAAGCCGCAAGGTGTTGGCCCATGCCCCCTGCCAGCCAACAACCGGCGTGTCATAGGCGCTGGCCATAACGGTTTCTGCGGGTTTCCAGGTGGGTGAGCCGTCTATTTCGACGACTTCACCGCCAAAGCCGATGCAATAGGAAACTTCGGAGCGTTCAAACTCCCACGCGTGGCGTTGCGCCAACCAGTCTTCGGCGGTTTCCATCTGGCAGCCATCCTGGAAATGCTGCTCAAACAACCCGTGTTCATAGCGAATTCCGTAACCATAGGCCGCAATACCAAGGGTCGAAAGTGAATCCATGAAACACGCGGCCAACCGGCCCAGACCACCATTGCCAAGGGCGGCGTCCGGCTCATCTGCAACAACCGCTTCATAGTCTTGACCCAATGCGGTCATGACCTCGCGCGCCATATCTTCGACCCCCAGATTGATCGCGACGTCCTCAATCAGACGGCCAATCAGGAATTCCATCGACAGGTAATAAACCCGTTTTGCTTGTGCCTCATAGGTCTTGCGGGTGCTGGCGAACCAAGGGTCCACCACCAGATCACGCAGAGCCAGCGATAGCGACATCCGCCAGTCATACCGTGACGCATGCGCCTGATCCTTGCCCAGCGAATAGGTCAGATGGCGCAGAACCTCGGCTTGTAATGTGGCGGCGTTGGTCGTTGGGGTATTACTTTGCAACATTCTTATTCATCCAAAAAACGCGATTTCAGCGGTGTCATTGCAGTTGTTCACGGTTTTTTAAAGGCACATGGCCCTTGTTATCAGACATCCCACGCCCAAGGCGGGTTTGCGCCCTTACGCGAGACTGTAATGGCCGCAACCTTGACCGCATAGTCCAATGCGCGGGTTATCTGGCCTTGGGTTATCTGACGCAGTGCCGGTTTTGCCAGCCGATCCTGTTGTGCCAGATTGGCCAGCAGACCCGAATTGAACGTGTCACCTGCGCCAATTGTATCCACCACATCCACCTTTACGGCAGAGACATTCACGGATTGATCCGCACCAAAGAGCGCCGTGGCACCGTTCTGGCCCCGGGTCAAAATGACAACGCTTGGGCCCAGTTCGCGCAGGCGCAACGCCTTGTCCGTCAAAGACACCGCATCAGGAAAGACCCAGTTCAGGTCATCATCGGACACTTTCACGATGTCAGCCAGCGATATAATCCGCATCAGACGATCAGTATACCCCGTTGTATCGTGGATAAAATCAGCGCGAATGTTGCAATCAACCATGACGGTTTTCTGCGGATGTTCGCGGGCAATCAGGGCGGCGTAAAAATCGGCACAGGGTTCGCTTATTAGACTGATACCGCCGAAATACAGCGCAGTAATTGTATCAGGCAACAGGGGCAATTCGTCCGGGTACAACATACGCCCGGCGGTGTTTTCGTCGTAGAACGAATAACTGGCCTGACCATCGTTCAACTCAACAAAGGCCAGCGTTGTAGAGCGCTCAGACAACATGACCAGATCGGTGCTCACGTTACTTTCGGCCAGGCTGCGCATTAGTTGTTTACCAAACAGGTCATGGGACAGGCCGGACAGAAAACTGGTGTCCGTCCCCAACCGCCCTAAACCAATAGCAGTGTTGAACACTGAGCCACCCGGGCGGGCGGAAAATACGGGTTCACCGGTGCCGTCCTGCACCGGGATCATGTCAATCAGGGCTTCGCCGCAGCAAAGTATCATGTGATGCGCCTTTCGTATTCCGCTGGGAATTATGGGCGGCCCTAAGCCGTCTGGGTCAGATAAACCCGGATGGCGGCAAGGGCCCCGACACCTGTACCCGATTTCAGGGCTGCCGTGAACGCCTGACAGAAATCTTCGGACTGGCGAAGGTTGCCATAGATATCCTCCTGTTCAAGCCAGACCAACGGATCATTTTTTGCGGTTTTGGCCGCAGCAGACAATGCGTCCCAATTGGGATCATTTGGCCCTGATCATCCACCCCCACACGATACAGGCACCAGAATGCACAGCATAGCGCCAATCCGTACGGCGTATGGCCAGCAGCCAGACGGTCACGAATAGAGGGCACGATGAATTTCGGCTGACGGTTGGCTCCATCCAGACACAGGCGTGCAATCGTGTCTGCAACGCCCGGGTTATTAAACCGTTTGATGGTTTGCGCCATATACGCCTGAGGGGTTTGATCGCCAACGGGTTTCACGTTTGGGGCGACATCATCCAGAATGACTTTGCGCAGAAATGCCTCAATCTCGGGCACATTCATCGCGTCGTGCACGTATTCAACCCCGGCCAAAGCCGCCGGATAGGCGATGATCGCGTGACCGCCGTTTAACACCCGGATTTTCATCGCTTCAAAGTCGCGGACGCTGTTGGTAATAGTGACGCCAGCCGCCTCAAACTCGGGGCCTCAAACTCGGGGCGACCATCGGCAACGCTGTCCGCGAGCACCCACTGGCGGAACGGTTCACAAAACACCCGTGAGGCATCTTTGACGCCAAAATTTCGCCGCAGGATCGCCCGTTCCCGGCCAGATGTCGCCGGAGTAATGCGGTCAACCATGCCGTTGGGAAAGGTCACATTATCGGCAATCCACGCGGCCAGATCAGGGTCTTGGCCCTGCGCCACACCCAAAACAGCGGCCCGCGCCACAACGCCGTTCCCCGGCAGGTTATCGCAGGACATTACCGTGACAGCTGTGCCTGAATCGCCCCGTCGCGCGGCAAGCCCGGCAACAATAGCCCCAAATACCGTGAGCGGTTTTGTTGGGTTCTGAATATTGGCCCGGATCAAATGATTCGGTCGACGCATCAACAAAATATCCACCTTCGGTCACCGTCAACGGCACGATGCGGGTTTCATCGGCGGTGATGGTCTCAATAGTCGGCCTGTGCCCGGCCTGAACCGCCAGAAAGTCGATCATCGAGCCGGTGATTAACACGGTCATGCCTGAGGCGTCGTTTTGCACAACGCTACTTAGCCAGTCCTGCGCGGCGAATACCCCACGCAGGATCATGGCCGCTTTGCAGCAGACCATTCGCCTCAACCCGCATAAAGGTGTCAGCCCCCAGACGTTCGGTGACGCCAGCAATGCCCTTCCAGTCACCGTTATCTGTTGATAATATTGACGTGCTCGGGGCGGATACCAATGGTTGGCGCGCCCAGATCAGCGGCGGTCTGACCTTGGATAAAGTTCATCTTGGGGCTACCGATAAAGCCCGCGACAAATTTGTTGGCCAGGGCACGGCAAAGCTACATCGGGCTGCCGACCTGTTCGATATAACCATCATGCAGCACAACGATTTTATCGGCTATGGTCATGGCTTCGACTTGGTCGTGGGTCACGTAAACCATGGTGGTTTTTAGCGATTTTTGCAGTTCGGAGATTTCCATCCGCATGTTGCCGCGCAGGGCCGCATCAAGGTAGGATAAAAGTTCGTCAAACAAAAACGCCGACCGTTCGCGGCCAATGGCAACGCGCTGTCGTTGACCACCAGACAACTGACCGGGTTTGCGATCAAGATAGTCGGCAAGGCCCAAAACACCCGCCGCCTAATCAATACGTTACTGGATTTCGAGCTCGGACATCTTGGCCATTTTCAACGGAAACGCGATGTTCTTGCGCACCGAAATATGCGGATACAAAGCGTAGGACTGGAACACCATTGCCAGACCACTTTTTGCCGGTGGCAGGGCAGTGGCGTCTTTGCCGTCAATCTGGATCATGCCAGATGTGGTATCCTCAAGCCCGGCAATCAGCCACAGCAGAGTGAATTTACCACAGCCCGACGGGCCAACGAACACCACGAATTCGCCTCCGTTGATTTCCAGATCCAGTGGTGGGATGACCTGAACCTCGCCAAAGGTCATACTGCGGACGAGTTGCTTCTGGCTGAACCAGCCCATGATCAGAATTGGCGCAATCGTCATTGTCAAAGCCGCGCTAAGTTTCGCGCAAATCAGACCCTCGGGGCTGGAATAGCTGGCGATAAACGCAGTGAGTGGGGCCGCGTTTGCCGCGGTCAGATTCAGGGTCCAGAATGCTTCGTTCCAGGCCAGAATAATGTTGGGCAACATGGTAGACGCGATGCCCGGCAACGCCAATGGCGTCAGCACATACCTGATCTCTTCGCGCAGGCTAGCACCATCAATCCCGGCTGCTTCGAGGATCTCAACGGGGATTTCCTTGAAATAGGTGTACAGCATCCAGATGATGGTCGGCAGTTTGATCAGCGTCAAAACAATGACCAATCCGGTGTCACGGAAAATCAGATAGATCGGGATCAACACACCCACGGGTGGCAGCGTCTTGGTTGACAACATCCACATCAGCAGGTTCTTGATGTCTTGGTCGGATTAAACGCCATGGACCAGGCCGCAGGCACCGCGATCAGCAACCCAATCAGGGTTGAGCCAAGCGACACCACCACCGAATTCATAAAATGGCGGAAATACGGAGACCGATCCAGCATCTCGTTATAGCTCTCGGTGGTCCACTGGATCGGAAAGAAGATCGCCAATCCGATTGCCCAAGCGGCTATTGTATAGATTACCTTGGTTCTGTTTGGAATTGCGCAGGCCATGGGTCAGGTCTCCAGGTTCTTGCCAACGGCGCGCATCCAAAAGAAGGCGACGATGTTGGCGAGGATCACAGCCACAATTCCACCGGCAGAGCCGCCGCCAACGTCGAACTGTAACAACGATAGATTGTAGACAAGGTAGGTCAGGTTGGTGGATGCCGTACCGGGCCCGCCATTGGTTGTGACCAGGATTTCCGCAAAGACCGACAGCAGGAATATGTTTGGATCAGGACAACCACAGTGATGGCCCGCGACAAATGCGGGATCGTCAGGTAATAAAACCATTGCCAGGCGGTTGCCCCATCAATTTCGGCGGCTTCGTGCTGTTCCTGGTCCAGCGATTGCATCGCGGTCAGCAGGATCAGTGTCGCGAACGGTAACCACCGCCACGCAACGATCAAGGTGATCGAGGCCAGAGGTGATTGTAATAAGAAATCATAGGGTTGCAGCCCAAGCGCCTTGGCTGCGTGGGCAAATAAGCCGTTCGCCGGGTTCATGAACATGTTCTTTCAGACCAGTGCGGACACGGTTGGCATAACAAAGGACGGCGCGATAACAAGAACACGAACGATGCCTTGTACCCATATCGGCGGGGCCAACAAAACCGCCAGAGCCACGCCGCCGATGATGCCGATGATGCCGATGATGCCGATGATGCCGATGATGCCGATGATGCCGATGATGCCGATGATGCCGATCGTCAGCACGCCGACAACCAGAAACAAGATGTTAAACAGCGCGTCAAAGAACGCCGGATCGGTCAGAAAGTATTTGTAATTGGTAAATCCGATAAAGCCGGTCAGTTGCGGCGTCAGCAGATTGTATCGCTGAAACGAGAAATAGATCGTCATCGAAAGCGGGATAATCATCCAGCCCAAAAGCAAGAGGACCGAAGGTGAAAGCATCCACTTTGCGGCGGATTTAGATTCTGCGACTGCCATTAATCTATTCCCTGTAAGGTCAGCCAAAGGTCCGCCGGATAAACAAACCCGGCGGCCCCGAGGGAGGAAGGTTACTTGATGTAACCAGCCCTGGTCATGTCGCGCACCGTCAGTGCCTGAGCCGCCGCAAGCGCCCCTTCGACTGATTTGGTGCCCGCAAGTGCGGCCAAGAACTGCTGGCCGACTGAGGTTGCAATGCCCTGAGATTCTGAGATGGCAACAAACTGCACACCAACATACGGCACCGGATCAACCGTTGGGTTGGTCGAGTCCGCCGAATTGATGCTGTCGAGTGTCATTTTGGCTAACGGAACCTTGGCGCACTCAGGGTTCTCAGACAGCGATGTACGTGTTCCCGGAGGCACGTTCGCCCAGCCTTGGTTTTCGGCGTTGGTTACGAACGATGCCGCAATGGCCAGTCTGGAACAGGGCAAGGTTTTCGTTAAAGCCGTTGTTTGGAACACCAGGAAGGCCCGCGTCGTTCAGCAGATCAACGTCGAAATTCAGGTTGTCGGCCCATTCCTTGCTGTCAAACTGTGGGTTCAAGTCCATGTCAAACCAGCGTGCGCCAAACGAATTGGACATCACGCCAAGGAACGCCATGTTTTTGCCCCAGTCGGCTTTGCTGCGGAAACACGCGCCATAGATTTCGCCGTCTTTGTCGGTCATGGCCCGCGCCGCTTTGGCGATAAAGTCCCATGTTGGGGCCTTCGGCGTTTCCAGCCCGGCCTTTTCCATCAGGTCTTTGCGGTACATAACCCTCGAGCTTTCGCCGTAAAACGGTGCGGCGTACAGTTTGCCATCAACCGACAGGCCACCGCGGATCGCGGGCAGGATATCGTCAATGTCATAATTGGCAGGCAGGTCATTCAGCGACAGCAATCAGCCCTGTTTGGCCCAGATCGGCACTTCGTAGGTGCCGATTGTCATCACATCATACTGACCGCCTTTGGTGGCGATGTCTGTTGTGATGCGCTGGCAAAGAATGTTTTCTTCCAGCGTAACCCACTCCAGGTCAATATCCGGATGTTTGGTGGTAAAGCCCCCGGACAGCTTTTGCATCCGGACCATGTCGCCGTTGTTTACCATTGCGATGGTGATTGTTTCAGCGATTGCAGCGGTTGAAAGCGCAGTAATCGCGCACGCGCTAAGCAGCGTGCGTATCCTAAAATTATTGTTTTCCTCCCATGCCCTTATTGTGAGCATAGGTTCAGTTAGCGGGCAATTTTTCATTCAAAGACATGCACTGAGTCAACGATATTGTCGCCCAAAGGCGACAATCCGCGCTAAGCTGTTTATTTTAAGAGGTATTTTATCGTTGATTCATCGGTGATAAGCCCCGTAATCAACCGCCCATTGAGGGCTGCGAGCAACGGTACCTGTTTGCTAACCCCGGCACAGATGCAAATAATCGGATTATTATTCTGCGGCACACAGACGCCGGTCAGCCGCCGATTAATGCCGTTTTGCAAATAGCGGCCATCGCGTCAAACGCCCAGCCAACGATTTCGCCGACAGCTCCGGATTGGCTTAGGTCGGTCATTTCCTCGGGCGTCACAAAGCCATCGACCACCAGCGGCGCGTCATCGCCCAGCTGACCAATGCCAACAATCGTAAAATCAGCGCCATCCGCCAGACTTCGGGTGTTTTGCACATGCGGCGCCCGGATCTTGTCGGCGATGCGCATGATCATCTCAAAGAACCACGCCGATCCGTCCGGGGCCACATTGCCGATCAACGACACCACCTTGTGCTGGCTGCATTCCAGGGCGCGCATTTCATCAACCGAAGATCGCAAGGTCCGCCCGGTTCCCAGGCCAATCACCAAAGGTTCGGTGCTGGAAAAAATACGCTCAATCTCGCTGGCGGCGACTGGTGCGATGGCATTGATCAGGTCAACGCCTTCGGACAGATTTAGCGCGACGCAACACAGGGTCAGGCCAAATTTACGGATCATCGCGCGTTCAAGTTCTAGGCATTCAGTGATCGGATGTTCGATCCGTAGTCGGATCAGGCCATCGGTAATGACACGCGCCACCAGTCGCTGTGCACGTTAGCGCGACACGCCAAGCTCAACCGCGATCTGGTCTTGCGCCAGCCCATCGTTTCAGTCCGCCGTTATAGTACAACCAACCGGCCCGCGCCGCTTCGTCCTCTACTTTGGTGTCGGTATCTGGGCGTATGGCCACATCAACCCCGGGTTCGTTTCAACGCCGGGGCGTGGTCGAAAAACGCGGCGAAATCCGAAAACGCAAAATGCACCTATTGGGACATTGGGTCTTGGTAATCCGAATCTCAAGTATGGCTTCTGCCGGTAAATCGCCAGGCCTCCATTCCCGCGGCCAGCCCAGCGCTGATCGCCTCGCTGTCGATAAGGACATCGTCACAATCAAATATTACCAGTTCTATCGTCATCTACGCGTTCCATCCCAACATCTGTGGACACAGATGCAGGTGTATCTGACAATTCAACCCCCTCGATCCCTCGGCATTTCGACATCAAAGCGCCACTTGCGCGGCAGGCAGGCCGGGTACATTGTGAAATGGCTAAACCCCGGAGGACACCATGTCAGATAGCAACGCCGATCTTATCATTGTTAATGGAAAACTGCTGATCGCGGACGGTACTGCCAGCGCTCTTGCCATTTCCGGCGGGACCATCGTTGCGGTAGGGTCAGACGCAGAGATGGACGGATTGCGTGGCAGCCGTACCCAGGTGATTGATGCCGAGGGCAACAGCGTTTTGCCCGGGTTCATCGAAAGCCATGTGCATTTGTTTTCCGGTGGTGCCGAACTGGACCTGCTAAACCTGATGGACTGCCACTGTCAGGACCAGTTCAACCAACTGGCGCGCAAATACAGTGGCGAAAATCCAAATTCCGCCATGTTGCTGGCCATCGGCGCAGATTATCAGATGCTCGGGCATAACATCACGCGTCACGATCTGGATCAGGCGCTGCCGGACCGCCCGTTTGCGATTATGGCGATGGATCATCACACCGTTTGGGCCAACACCAAAGCGCTTGAATTGGTGGGCATCGAACACGGCGCACCTGTCACGTTTGGCAGCCAGATCACACTGGATAGTGACGGGGTTGCAACGGGCGAACTGCTGGAATCCGGCGCGTTTGAGTATATTTTGGCGAAAACCCCGCTTGGTGGGCGCGACGCGCTGGGGCTGGTGACCGGCGCCGATCCAGTGCCCCCTGCCACCTTTGAGCAGCGCGCCGCAGACAAGGCCGCACTGCGCGCCGGGCTGAACCATCTAGCGAAAAACGGCATTACCACGTTTCACAATATGGACGGCAACTTCTATCAACTTGAACTGCTCTCCGAGCTTGAGGCAGACGGCGATTTGCTGTGTCGTGGGCAGATTCCGTTTCATCTGAAAAACTTTGATCCAATTGACCGGTTGGCCGAGGCCGACGAGATGCGGCAACGCTATAATTCGGACTGGCTGTGGTCCAACCGGTTGAAACTGTTCCATGATGGGGTGATCGAATCCGGCACGGCGGCGATGCTAGAGCCCTATCCAAACTGGCCCGACAGCACCGGATTACCGCTGTTTGAACCCGAGCAATTCAACGAAATCTGTGTGCGTGCCGATGCCATGGGATTGCAGATCAGCGTCCATGCGATTGGCGATGCGGCGGTGCGCGGCACGTTGGATGGTTATGAAGCCGCACGCGACGCCAATGGGCTGCGCGACAGTCGCCACCGGGTTGAACATATCGAGGTGATGCACCCCGATGATCTGCCGCGAATTGCCGGGCTGGATGTGATTGCGTCGATGCAGCCGTTGCATTCCCCAGCGGGTGGTCTTTTGCCGCTGATGGAAGACGGTGAAATTCTGCATGACCACCAAAAACCCATGGCATTCCCGTGGAAGGCCGTGCGCGATAGCGGCGCAAAACTGATATTCTCGTCTGACTGGCCGGTTGTCCCGGTTGATGTGATGCCCGGCGTTGCGGGCGCGGTGTCGCCCATCGACCTTGGCGGCAACTGGGCGGATAACAGTCAGGGACTGATAGAAACATTGGAGAGCTATACCTCCGGCGGCGCCTATGCGGAATTCAACGAGGCCCGCAAGGGGCGGCTCGTTTCGGGGATGATGGCGGATGTGGTAATCATGTCGGATGATTTGGTGGCAATGGCACCGGACCAGTTGGGGACCGCAAAACCGGTAACCACAATATGTGGCGGTCGCGTCACCTATGAGGCGCGCAAATAATGCTCCAACGGGTCGTTCATGCTGCCGACGGGCGACTCGGTGACAGCACTTAGAAAGATCGAAAACAGCTCCCCTTGGGTGGTTATATCAAGCTTTGCGTGAATGCTCTTGCGGTGATTTTTGACGGTTTGCAGGCTGATCCCCAGCTTTTGTGACAGGGATTTGCCGGAATGCCCCCGCAAAATCAAATGCACGACCTCGCGTTCACGCGGCGTTAAAACAGTAGACCCGAAATTCTGAAACGCGGTGTTCAGATGTGCCCGGATCTGTCCGGTTGTTTCCCCATCGCCTCGGCTCAAGGCAGGCCAATGCTGTTGGCATAGCGCTTTGATAACCGGATAAATGGCCACCAAGCCATCAGTATCCCCGCCTTGTGGCAATCGGCTGGGATCGCAATACCCGGTGGACAGAAAAATGCAGGACCCATCAGCCGAAGGCACCAAAATGGCACATTCGTCCATCAGCCTAAATTTTTGGCAAAAGTGCAAAAAATAGTCGCCAACAAAGAAATCGTGAGGCACGCAGTCCCCCAACCTGAATACGCCCGCATCAACACCATCCAAATACATCTGGTAAAACGGATCGAGCAGAAAACTGGCGGTCAGATAGGACTCCATCGAGGCAACATCAGGGTGTTCAGGCAAATTGCTTGACAGAAATTCGGGCGGGCCATGCGGATACAACGATGAAATGAACAACCGGTCATAGGGACTGTTTTGATGGATTAATTCAGCGAGGCATTCGGGGAAATGCGTCGAGCCTACTGCCGCAATGGCGTTTCCAAGGCATTGACTTTCCGCATTTATGGGCCGTTCAGGTATGTTCATACGCATCTCGTGGTTCGTCTTGGGTCGATAATAACCCGATATGACCCAATGGGGCTATTTATTTTACCGGACACCTGCGGTTTTGTTACAATCAGGGACCAAAAGGGGAAGACCATTATGACGACCAAGCCAGATCAGACGGCAGCAATTGATGCCCGAGGTGTGTCAAAGATCTTTGGTCAGGGGGCTGGTAAGGTTGTCGCACTAGACAATGTGTCCATCGAAATTCAACAGAACGAATTCTTTACGCTACTTGGCCCATCGGGCTGTGGCAAAACCACATTGTTACGGTTGATCGCCGGGTTTGATCATCCGACATCCGGGCAAATCATGCTGCATGGCGATGATATTTCGCTGTTGCCGCCCTATGAACGCCCGATCAACACGGTGTTTCAGAACTATGCATTGTTCCCGCATATGACCGCCTCAGAAAACATCAGTTTTGGGCTTTTGATGCAGGGCCGCCCAAAATCTGAAATCGCCGCGACCGTCGCCGAGATGCTGCAACTGGTGCAGATGCAGGCGATGAAAGACCGCAAAATCGCCCAGCTTTCGGGCGGCCAGCAGCAGCGAATTGCATTGGCCCGGGCATTGGCACCGCGACCCAAGGTGTTGCTGCTGGATGAACCGCTATCCGCGTTGGATTCAAAACTGCGCAAAGAAATGCAGATCGAGTTGAAGCGCCTGCAACATGAGACAGGCATCACCTTTATCTTTGTCACACACGACCAAGAAGAAGCGCTGACAATGTCCGACAACATCGCCGTCATGCGTAATGGTCAGGTTCTTCAGGTTGGCAGCCCGCGGCAGATATACGACCATCCGGCAGATCACTTTGTCGCTGATTTCATTGGTGAAACCAACATTCTTGGCGGCACCCTTGTGTCGGTTGACGATGGGATAGCCACGGTAAAATTGCCCTCGGGCACTGTGGTGCAATCCCAGGTGCCAAACGATGTTCCCCTGGGCCCTGTGACGCTGGCGATCCGGCCAGAGCATGTGACGCTGGCAAAAGGCGACGGCAATCTGGCCAAAGGGCGCGTCACCAATGCGGTCTATTTTGGCACCGACACCCATGTCCATCTGACGTTGGATGGGTTTGAGAACACCAATTTTATCGCCCGCGTGCAAAACCGATCAGATGGCAGCAGCTTTGAAAACGGCGAACAGGTCGGCCTAAGCTGCCGCGCCGCAGACATTCAGATTTTGCGGAATTGATCTGATGTCACATCCCCCCCTAAGCAACGCCGACGCCACCACAAAGCGCGATCAGGTCGAAACCCGCCGCCGCTGGTTCCTGCTGTCCCCGGCGTTGATCATCCTAATTTTCGCGGCCTCTGGCCCGCTGCTGATCGTGTTGATTTATTCGTTCCTGACGGCTGGAGACTATGGCGGCGTTATCTGGCAATTCTCGACCGATGGCTGGTTCAACGTCTTTATGCAGCGCGATATTTTTGACGACACGTTGGGCTTTGCCGACGCGCATCTGTCGATCTTTTGGCGCTCGGTCCGGCTGTCGTTATTTACCACGGTGCTGGCGCTGCTGTTCGGCTTTCCTACCGCGTATTTCATGGCAACAAGACCGCCAAAACAGCGCGATTTGTGGTTGTTTTTGATTACGATTCCGTTCTGGACCAACCTTTTGATCCGCACATTTGCGATCTTTGAGATCATCCGCAACAAAGGTATCATCAACAATGTGCTGATCTGGGCCGGTGTGATTGATGAACCGATACAGATCCTGTTTACCGACACCGCCATCATGATTGGCATGGTTTATGTCTATCTGCCGCTGATGGTGCTGCCGATCTATGCCGCCATGGAAAAGTTCGATTTCACTTTGGTCGAGGCCGGGTTTGACCTGTATGCGACACGCCTAAAGGTGCTGCGCCAGATCATCCTGCCCATCGTCAAACCGGGGGTTATCGCCGGGTCTATTCTGGTTTTTGTGCCCTCACTGGGCGCCTATATCACCCCACGTGTTCTGGGCGGTGGCAAGCAGTTGATGCTCGGCAATCTGATCGAACTGCAGTTCGGCCAGGGCCGCAACTGGCCACTGGGCGCGGCATTGTCCATGACGTTGTTACTGATCGTGATGGTGGCGTTAATCAGCTATGTGCGCAACGCCGGAGAGGACAACGGACATGGTTAAATTCGGGGCTAAAAGGTCGTTTTCCCTGACCAAACAACCGGGCTTTGGCTTTATCGCGCTGACCTGTTTTTTCCTGCTGTACGCGCCCATCCTGATCCTAGTGGCGTTTAGCTTTAACGAAGGTGTCAACCTCGCCGAATGGGAAGGGTTTTCGCTGCGCTGGTATCAATCTGCTTGGCACAATGAACAGGTGCAAGAGGCCTCGATCCGGTCGTTTGTCATCGCGATCAGTGCCTCGGCCATTGCCACAACTGCGGCTACAATGGCGGCGCTAGCCACCACACGGGTCAAGAAATATCGCGGCCAAACAACGGTTTTTGCGCTTATTAATCAGCCACTTATGGTGCCGGAAATTGTTACCGCCGTGGCGTTGCTAATCTTTTTCGCAGTGATCAAGGTCAAGACCGGATACACCGGGCTGGCCTATCTGATCATTGCGCATTCGGCGTTTTGCATCCCGTTTGCCTATATGCCGATCCGCGCCCGATTGCAGGGCATGAACCTGACGTTGGAAACCGCCGCCGCCGATCTTTACGCGCCACCGTGGAAGACATTTCGCCATGTGACGTTCCCGATCCTCGCACCGGGTATTTTGGCCGGGGCGATGTTGGCGTTTGTTATTTCGCTGGACGATGTGGTGATCACCGAATTCGTCAAATCCAGCGGCCAGGATACGTTGCCAACCTATATGCTGGGCCAACTACGCCGCGTGGTGACGCCAGAAATCAATGCCATTTCATCGGTGTTTCTCGCCCTATCTGTGGTGATCGTGACGCTGTTCTTTTTCCTTACCAAATGGAAAAAATAACCAACCAAAGGGAGACTACGACAATGAGAAAACTAGGAACACTGGTCAGCGCCGCCGCGCTGGCATTTGCCGGACCGGCCTTGGCCGAAGGCGAGCTAAGCATTTTCAACTGGGGTAATTACACCAACCCTGACCTGATCAAAAAATTCGAAGCCGAGTATGATATCGACGTCACGCTAACTGATTACGATTCAAACGACACCGCGTTGGCCAAGGTCAAAGCCGGCGGTCATGGCTATGATATCGTGGTGCCATCGGCAACATTCATTCCGATCTGGATCAACGAGGGTCTGCTGCTTGAAACCCGCCCCGACCAGATGTCAAATTTTGGCAATATGGCCGAGGGTCAGGTTGATGTGCCTTACGATCCGGGCCGCCATTATTCGGTGCCATGGCAGTGGGGCACCATCGGTTTAACGGTTGATACGTCGGTCTATTCCGGTGATCCAAACACCTCCTCGATCTTTCTTGATCCACCAGAAGAGCTGATTGGAAAAATCGTTGTGGTGCCAGAAATGGCCGACATCATGGCCCTGACGATCCGCTATGTTGGCGGCGAGCAATGTACGTCAGAAAAGACCGTCCTGCGTAAGGTGCGTGATACCTTGGTGGCGGCAAAACCGAAATGGTTGGCAATTGAATACGGCAATATCGAGAAGTTCGTCAAAGGCGACTATGCCGCCGGAACCAACTGGAACGGGTCGTCTATGCGGGTGCGGTTGCAGAACGACAACTATGTCTATGGCTATCCAAAAGAGGGCTATCCGATCTGGTCAGACAACGTTGTCGTGCTGGCGGATGCCAAGAATGTTGAGAACGCAAAACTGTTCCAGAACTTTATCATGGACCCGCAAAACGCGGCCCTGATCTCTGAATTTGCCCGCTATGCCAATGGCATCGCCGGGTCTGAGGCCTATATGTCGGATGAAATGAAAGCCGCACCCGAGGTGAACATTCCCGAAGAACATCGCGCCGCCGGTTATGTCGCCATCACTTGCCCTACGGCTGTGACCAAGATCTATACGCAGATCTGGACCGAACTGAATAAATGACGTCCAAAAGGCCCGGTTCACGCCGGGCCATTTTTCCCAATCACAGGATGTCTCATGCCCTCCACGCCTCAAATTACCGGTAATTCCAATCTGGATCCGGCCGACATTCCCCCAGCCGATTGGGATCGTGCGCCGTGGAATCGTTGGAGTTTTCAGAACATTCGCAAAATCCTGCCAACGGAAGATGTCAGTCGGGGAACACGCCCGGCGATCCCAATGCCGCAGGATTTACGCGATATAGGTGGCGTTGAATTTGGCGCAGTTGACGGATCGCAAATGACCGTCGACCAACTGCTGCAGGATACGTTCACCGACGGGTTCCTGATAGCCGTGGATGGCAAAGTGATCCACGAAAGTTACCACAATGGCATGACACCTGACACGCAGCATTTGGCGCAATCTGTGTCCAAATCCGTGGTGTCGACGGTTGCCGGCATTCTGATCGGGCGTGGCCTGCTTGACCCGGCACGCCCTGTCACTGACGTTTTACCCGAGCTGGCCGACACCGCCTGGAATGGCGCGCTGTTACAGCATGTTCTGGACATGACCTCCGGCGTAAAATTTGACGAAACGTATACTGCACTCGATTCCGATATCGCCAAGACCGACGTTGCCTGCGGTTGGAAACCAATCCCCACCGGGGCCGATCCGGCAACCCATTGGCCCGCTTCTATGTGGGAACAAATCCTGTCGCTAAAAGTTCAGGTTGCCGAACACGGAACGCGATTTGACTATCGGTCCATCGAAACCGACGTGCTGGCCTTTGTGATGCAAAAAGCGTCCGGCAAGGGCCTTGCCCAATTGGTCAGCGATGAGCTTTGGTCAAAAATTGGCGCTGAGAATGATGCGTTCTTTACGGTAGACCCCGCCGGATATGCGCTTGCAGATGGCGGGTTCAGCGCCACTTTGCGCGATTTTGCGCGCTTTGGTCTGCTGCATTTGAACGACGGGAAAATCGGCGATAACCAGGTCATCCCCAAATCCTGGATCGACGATACCCGCAGCGGCCCACATGGATTATTTGATGATTTTGGCCGAGAAACTCTGCCAAATTTCTGTTATCGCAACAAATTCTGGATCGAAGACACCACGCGACAAACGATCATTGCTTTGGGTGTGTTCGGCCAGATGATCTATATCTCGCCCGAGGACAATCTGGTTGCGGTCAAGCTCTCGACCTTCCCGGATTTCCTGAACACTGAATTTGAGGTTAACACCCTAAACGCCATCCGCGCCGTTGCGATGGCCCATAAATAGGTAAACCGGGCCAAACAAATGGCCCGGCCCACAATCTGATGACGGATTAGTTCGTCGGAGACGTCAGATACATCGCCTGAATGGCGACGCCCGGCGTAACCCCTGGCAAAGTGGTTTTAAAGATCTCTTCCATTGTGCCGTCAAAATACATCTGACTTAGGGCAGCATCCACAAGCAGACGGAAATCTGCATCGCCCCGCGCCAATGCCAAACCCTGCTTTTCAATCGTCAAAATCTCATCCGATAGCATCAGAGAATCCTGCAAACCGCTGTTGATATACAAAAACAGCAAAATCGACTGATCGGCAAAATAGGCCGTAATCTGCGAGGATTCGAGTGCGACCACCCCAGCATCATGGCTGTCAAAGGCAATGATATCGGCCTCAATACCGGCATCGGCCAGCGACCCGGTCAAGGCATCAAACGTGGTGGTTCCGGCGCGGACCCCAACCTTTTTGCCAGCAAAGGATTCAAGACCACCTTCATACCCCTTGGGCACCATGACCGCAGTGCCGTCAACATATGTTGGAACCGAAAAATCAACCAGCTCGCGGCGCTCTAGGGTGATCGTTGAAACACCACACAACAAATCAACCTCGCCGCTGGCCACTTTTTCAAACCGATCGCTGGTGTCCACAGGAACAAAAACAACGTTCAGGTTTTCCATCTTAAAACGATTGGCAATATACTGAGCAACCGAAACGCAAACCTGAGGCGAATACCCGGCCGGTTTGCCATCTGCCTCGGCAAAGGAAAGCGGCGCAGCATCGGTGCGATACCCCAATTTCAGCTCACCCGTCTCTTTGATCCGCTCCAATGTCTGGGCCGAAGCAGGCACAGCCAGTACTGCGGCCAGAATAACGCAGGCAATCTTGAACATCTTATCATCCTTTTAAGTGTGTGTGCGCTATTTAGCGACCGTATCACGGGGGGTATACCTTTATTGCCGGGACCAAAACCATCCATTGGGCAATTCCACCCGTTGATCTTTCGGGCGTGTCGGCGCAGGGTTCGCACATGGCGAAAATGATGACTTCAAACCGGCCCGTGCTGGCCGTTGCGTTGAAAACCTGCGCAATATTCATGTTCATTTTGCTGGGTGCGTTGATCAAAGCCACATCAGATCAGGTGCCACCGGGCGAAGCCGTGTTTTTCAGGTCGTTCTTTTCCTTTCCGATCATCATCATCTGGTTGATGACACGGGGTGATTTGCGTCATGGCCTAAAAACACGCCAGCCCATGCGCCATTTTATACGTGGAATTTTAGGCACTTCGGCGATGGGCATGACATTTGCCGGCCTTGGTATGCTGCCCCTGCCCGAGGTCACCGCCATTGGCTATGCGACCCCGATTTTTACCGTCATTCTGGCCGCAGTCATGCTCAAAGAGCGCATTCGCCTGGTACGAATTTCGGCTGTGGCCATCGGCTTGGTTGGCGTTTTGATCATGGTCTGGCCACGATTGACCGGCGGCTCTGATCTGGGCGATACCGCTACGCTTGGCGCGATGCTGATCCTGGGCGCCACTGTCGCGCGGGCATTTGTACAGATCCACGTCCGCATGATGGTTCAGACCGAACACACCGCTGCGATTGTGTTTTACTTTTCGTTGACCGCCTCGGTTTTATCGCTTTTGACCATCCCGTTTGGCTGGGTTGTACCCGACCTTTACACTGCATTTTTGCTTGTTCTGGCTGGGTTGCTCGGCGGTGTGGCGCAAATTATGGTCACCTCGTCCTACCGTTTCGGCGCCGCATCAATGTTGGCACCGGTTGATTATTCGTCCATGGTTTTTGCGATCCTGATCGGCTATGTCTGGTTCAATGAATTGCCAACAATGGTAATGATGGCCGGCGCAACGTTGGTTGTTGCAGGCAACATTCTGGTGATCTGGCGCGAACATCAACTGGGACTTGAGCGCGGCAAAGCCCGTGCGGTCATCGACCCCAAAAGTTAACGGTTATTGCCGGATCTCATCAATCACCGACCCGTCCCGGTACTCACAGATCGCAACGATGCGCCCATCAGCAGGCAAACGTTCCGGGGGCGTGGCCAAGGCATTGGCCTTGTCGCGCAAACTTTCGATCGACAAGACCGGCAACCCGGCTTGACGCGCCCGTTTTTCCAGATCCGGACGCGATGGATGAATGGCCATTCCAACCTCGGTGACAACGGCCCCGATGCTGTCGCCGGGCGTTGTCAAACAGCTCAGGCGTTCTACGATTTTGGGAAACCCACCTGCCGTCAGTGTCGTCGTCACAATCGGCAGTTTCGCCCCCACTGCCGTATCAGAATGCCCACCCGAACCACCAATGATACGGCCATCACTGGCCAGTGTGACGTTAACACTAAACGCGGCATCAACCTCAGCCGCGCCCAAAATCATTACGTCCAACCGGTTGGCAATCGCATCAGCGCGGTCCGGGCTGGCATAGTTAGCGGCAGACATGGCGTGATGATCCAGGTCATCGCGATACGACGCAACAGCAACCAAATCAAAGGCCTGCACATCCCACAATCGCTGAAACAAACCCTGATGAAACATCGCAACCAAGGGCGCGGTAATCCCACCCGCGGCAAAGTCACCGGTAATCCCACCCGCTGCCATAACCGGACCCAATACATGCGCCACCGCCAACGATGTCGCCCCTGCCCCGGTCTGAAAACTGAAACCATCGCGCAACAACCCCGAGACCTCAATCAACTGCGCTGTCAGCTCCGCGATGACACGGCCTTTGTCAGAAGGCGCGCGGCCGGTGGTCCCGGACACGATTTGCGCCGCATTGCCGATGCTATCAACCTGAACCACCTGATCAATCTGCGTGCCCGGAATGCAGATCCTTGGCAAATCTGTGGTCAGATAATCAGTCACCGCAATCACCCGCCGGGCATGCGCTGCATCAACCATCGCATAGCCCAACGGCCCACAGGCCTCTGGGCCAATTGCACCGGTCAAGTTATGATTTTCATCCACCGCCGGGGCCGCAATAAACGCCACATCAACCACCAATCGACCCGATTCAATGGCCGCGGCCCGACCACCGTGGGTTTGCAGGATCACCGGATTGGGCAAAACACCCGCACGCACGGCATCCGCCAACGGGCCATTCATATAAGACGTGGTAATGCGGGTAACGGTCCCATCACGCAGAAACGGGATCAGGGTTTCGTGGCACGGGAAAAGGGATGACGGGGCGATATGCAAATCCCGCAGACCCAGTTCATGACAGGCCTGCAACACTTGAAACATGACGGTGTCGCCATTGCGCAAATGATGATGAAACGAAATCGTCCCGCCGCTGACAAGACCCGAACTGGCAATGGCGTCATCCACGCATTCATCCCCCAAAGCGATACAAATCAGCCCAATTTCTTCTCGTCAAAAATACCTCCGCGCGGCGCGCATCAATTGCGCCTTTTCCGGCACGGGAAATAGCAAAAGAAATATCGTGGCGAGCCTTCAGGCTCGCCTCAATCTAATAATAACCCAGCCGAATAACAGCCGACCTATTCGCGCACCAAAACCTCATAACCGGCCGCAATGTCCCGTGCCAACGCCCCGACCTCAAAACGATAATCGCCAATCTGCCCCACCGGCGTGACCTCGGCAGCTGTGCCGGTCAGCCAGCATTGCTCAAAACTCTCAAGCTCATCAGGCATAATATGGCGCTCATGCACCTTGATATTGCGCTCTTTAAGCATACCCAGAACAGTCTGCCGGGTGATGCCGTTCAAAAAACAATCCGGGTCCGGCGTATGCACTTCGCCATCCCGTACAAAGAAAATATTGGCGCCCGTCGCCTCGGCCACATAGCCGCGATAGTCAAACATCAATGCATCAGAGCAGCCTTTGGCCTCGGCCGCGTGTTTGGACATGGTACAGATCATATATAGGCCAGCCGCCTTGGCGTGGCACGGAATGGTCTCGGGGCTGGGGCGTTTCCACTTGGAAATGTCCAGCTTGGCGCCCTTGCTTTTGGCGTCGCCATAATAGGCACCCCATTCCCACACCGCGATGGCCATCCGCACCGGATTACGCTCGGATGCAACACCCATGTCTTCGCCCGCGCCGCGCCAGGCAATGGCACGCACATAGGCATCACTCAGACCACTGGCGGCCAGCACTTCGACCTTGGCGGCCTCGATCTCGTCCACGGTATAAGGAATCTCAAAATCAACCATCGACGCCGAGCGCCGCAAGCGTTCGGAATGCTCACGCGATTTAAAGATTTTACCGTTATAGGCCCGCTCTCCCTCAAAGACAGAGCTGGCATAATGCATCGCATGGGTCAGAATGTGGACGTTTGCATCACGCCAATTGATCAGCTTGCCATCCATCCAGATTTGACCATCGCGGTCATCATATCCCGACATATCCCGTCCTCCCGAAAGTATCGTTCTTTGCATTAATTGCGCATTTCACGTCAGATACAGACATTTTATTACGCCAAAACTGCAATTCGATACCGCTTCACTCTTGGAATGTCAACAAGACTGACATAAGCTGTGAGCTATGTTACATGAGGGATATCATGGCAGATGGACGCACAGCACAGGCCTATGGCAGTGATAGCCTGCTGTTTCTGACAGATGAACAGCTGCGACAGGGAATCGAGGCGATGTTTTTCGCCTATCGCGGCTTTACCGCCGATCCAGATCGCATTTTAACCGAACTCGCTTATGGTCGGGCGCACCATCGAGCGATCCATTTCATCAATCGCGCACCGGGAACGACGGTAAACAATTTACTGGCAATTTTAGGCGTCACCAAACAATCGCTGAACCGGGTTTTACGCACATTGATTTCGGATGGCCTAGTCGAAAGCCGGGTTGGCACCATCGACAAACGTGAACGTCATTTGCATTTGACAGAACCGGGCCGCGATCTGGAGAGCCGCCTGTCAGATGCCCAGCGCGCCCGCATGCGCACCGCGTTTCGTGATGCAGGGCCGGTCGCGGTTGCCGGGTTTAAACAAGTACTTGAGGCTATGATGGATACAGATCTGCGCCGCGCCCATATCCGTTTACGTGAGGGACCAACATGAGCAAACTTGACGCCCATTTGCTGATCGTTGACGATGACGAACGCATCCGCGATCTGTTGAAAAAATTCCTGATCCGTCACGGATTTCTGGTGACTGCGGCACGCGACGCCGCCCACGCACGGCGCATTCTGGCCGGGTTGGATTTTGATTTGATCGTGATGGATGTGATGATGCCCGGAGAAGACGGCATTTCGCTAACCCGATCTTTGCGCGAAACCCTGAACACGCCGATTCTGTTGCTGACCGCGCGGGGCGAAACCGAAAACCGGATTGCCGGGCTTGAGGCTGGGGCCGATGATTATCTGGCCAAACCATTTGAGCCCAAAGAGCTGTTACTGCGCATCAACGCAATTTTGCGTCGGATGCCAGATACACCGGCCGAAGATACGGTGCCAAAAATCCTGCAACTGGGGCCGATTCGGTATGACATTGAACGCGGCGAAATGTGGCAAGGCGACCAACTGGTCCGCCTGACCGCCACCGAAAGCCTGTTGATGAAGTTCTTTTCCGCCTGCCCGCATGAACCGGTCAGCCGTGCCAAACTGGTCGAGGATCTGGGGCGTGATCGCGGTCAGGCGCAGGAACGCGCCGTGGATGTTCAGATCACCCGGCTGCGGCGCAAGATTGAGACCAATCCAAAGCAACCAAGGTATTTGCAGACGGTGCGCGGTGCCGGGTATATGTTGGCCCCGGATTAGGCCCCAAAAGCCTAAACCGGTATTGTTACGGATTACATATATTTTTTCTGGGTTGTCTCTAAACTGAAGAAACCTACGGCTAACACAGAAGGAAATGACATGAAATTCGCAAGTATTGCAATTTTAATTGCAGGCATTGTGCTACCCACGGCCAGTCCTGTTTTTGCCGCCGACATATGTCACGGTTTTGGTCCACAAACCCCACGCGACATAACTGACTCAAGAGGCACCAACTCTCAGAGTTTTCCGTTCGCGCCGCCCTCAAGTGAACTCAACTTGTGCAACCTGCACACTCATACAAATGCTGAACACAAAGGCCCTGGGTTTTCAGTTTCTGCGGGCGAAGGGGACCATGGTGGGTTTAGATGCAATGAAACCGATCAACTGACCGCAGCTGAATTGGAAGACCCAAGTCATGGCAAGGGTGCGTTTTTTGGCATAAAGCCGGGTGATACGATTGAGGTCCACTGGGCTTTCAGTTCTTGTCAGGTCACTCCGGGTGCAGGGCTAGCGGCTTGCTCCAGCGTAAGCTGTGCCAACCCAACGCTACGCGTAGAAACCCAGGTCTTTCTTGTTGTGAATGACGACAACGCTCTGGATTTCAGAGATTTCGACTATAATGCTAACTCAGCAAATGGGTTGCATCAGCCCAAATCATTGCCAACTGGCACTGGAACACCGGTAGTTTTCACAGGCTCAACAACTGGGTCCACCTTCACTGATGCGATCTGTTCGCCTCTGCAAGTCACTTGGAGTGTTCGACCAAATTGCGCCAAGGTCAGCTATAATTCGCTGAATGCATGGGTCGAAAATGGCAATGTATTTGATGAAAACCACAGTCAGGGCGTGCGTCAACTGGTGACCGCACCAGAATTATTGTCACCGATCGATTGATACGGCGCGCGTCTTTCCTTGCGCTGTAAACATCGGGCTTGCAGTTCCAATATCAATGAACCTACTTTCGTTTATGTACCAAACAGACGATCAGGATCACACATGACCACAGCCTTAATTACCCATGCCGATTGCCTGGAACATATTACGCCTGACGGACATCCCGAGCGGATGGCGCGGCTTGAACATGTTTTACATGCCCTTGAACCGTTGGATTTAGTCCGGGTAACGGCGCCGTTGGCCGCAGATGATGATGTTTTGCGCATTCATCCAGCGGCGTATCTGGCCGATTTACGGCGCAGTTCACCGATCAGGGAATTGCACGCCATTGATGCCGATACGTGGTTGTCACCACGATCATTGGATGCGGCGTTTCGCGGTGCCGGGGCAATGGTTCGCGGCATCGATATGGTACTGGGGGGCGAGGCACAGAATGCTTTTGCCGCCGTGCGCCCGCCCGGCCACCACGCGGAAAAGGACACCGCGATGGGGTTTTGCCTGTTTGGCAATGCCGCGTTGGGCGTGAAATATGCGCTTGAGCATCACGGGTTATCACGCGTCGCCTTGGTGGATTTTGACGTGCATCATGGCAATGGCACCCAGGACATATTGTGGGATGAACGGCGTGCGCTGTTCATTACCTCACAGCAAATGCCGCTGTGGCCCGGTTCTGGTCGCGCCGATGAGGATGGTGCATTTGACAACATCCTGAACATCCCGCTGCCACCTGACAGCGACGGCACAACCATGCGGCGGGAATATCAGGCACAGGCCTTTCCCCGCCTACGCGCATTCAAACCCGAACTGATCATTATTTCCGCCGGATTTGATGCACATCGGGATGATCCATTGGCGCAATTGAACTGGTCAACCGAGGATTTTGCATGGCTAACGGGCGAAATCTGCGCGCTGGCGGATGAGTTATGCGACGGTAAAATCGTGTCGACTTTGGAAGGTGGCTATGATCTGAACGCCCTAAGCGCCGCCGCACGCGCGCATGTAGAAGAACTGATAAAGGCCGCGACATGACCGATACTCCTGTAGACAAAATGAGCTTTGAAACCGCCATGAAAGAGCTGGAAACCGTGGTGGATCAGCTTGAACGTGGTGATGTGGCGCTGGATCAGTCGATCACGCTTTATGAACGCGGCGCAGCCCTGAAAAAACGGTGCGAAGATGAACTGAAGCGCGCCGAGGAAAAGGTTGCGGCCATCACGCTCGACCAGAATGGCGCGCCAACCGGAACCACACCCGTCGAAGGGCTTTGAATGTTTCAGCAACGGCTGAACGACGCGGCAAAGCAGATACAAACGCATCTTAACCTTGTTCTGGGCGATTTCGACGATCTGCCGGTTGTTGCTGGCATGGGCTATGCGACCACTGGCGGTAAACGCCTGCGCGGGTTTCTGGCATTGGAAAGCGCACGATTGCACGGCATTGATCCGGCACGCGCCATCTGGCCCGCCACCGCGATTGAGGCACTGCATGCCTATTCGCTGGTGCATGATGATCTGCCCTGCATGGATGACGACGACCTGCGCCGGGGTCGTGCGACGGTGCACATCAAATGGGACGAGGCGACGGCCGTTCTGGTTGGCGACGCCCTGCAAACGCTGGCCTTTGAACTGGTGGCCCGCCCGGAATGCGGCGTTGCCGAGGTGCGCGCTGATTTGGTTTTGACCTTGGCGCGCGCCAGCGGCGCACAGGGTATGGTGTTGGGCCAAGCGCTGGATATCGCGGCAGAAACGGCGCATACGGCGCTAAATCTTGCGCAGATAACCGCATTGCAGGCCGGGAAAACTGGCGCTTTGATCGAATGGTCGGCCTGTGCCGGGGCGCGATTGGCCCAAGAGGATGCACAGTCGCTTGGACTATATGCCAAAGCCTTAGGCTTGGCGTTTCAGATCGCCGACGACATTCTGGATATCGAAGGCGACGCTGCCAAGGCCGGTAAACGATTACAAAAGGATGCAGAGGCTGGCAAAGCCACCTTTGTCTCGCTTTTGGGGCTTAAACACGCAAAATTCCGCGCACGGGAGCTGGTTGAACAGGCCTGTGATGCACTTTCACCCTATGGAACCGAGGCTGCGACCTTGCAGGATGCCGCCCGTTTCGTTATTTCACGCGATAGATAACCATGGCCTCAAAGGAGGTGCAGATGACTGATATTCCAAACACCCCCCTGCTGGATCAGGTCCAGCGACCGGCTGACCTAAAGCAATTTAGTGACGCACAGCTGACGCAACTGGCGGGCGAATTGCGCGCCGAAACGGTATCGGCTGTATCCGTGACTGGCGGCCATCTGGGCGCAGGTCTTGGGGTGGTCGAACTGACTGTGGCGTTACATGCGGTGTTTGACGCTCCGCGCGACAAAATCATCTGGGACGTGAGCCACCAGTGTTATCCGCATAAAATCCTGACCGGGCGGCGCGACCGCATTCGCACCCTGCGAATGAAAGACGGGCTTAGCGGCTTCACCAAACGCAGTGAATCGCCCTATGACCCGTTTGGCGCGGCGCATAGTTCGACGTCAATCAGTGCCGCGCTGGGGTTCGCTGTTGCCCGCGATCTGGGCGGCGTAACCGCCGAAGGGCTCGGCGATGCTGTGGCGGTGATCGGCGATGGCGCAATGAGCGCGGGCATGGCATTTGAGGCGATGAACAACGCCGGGCATCTGAAAAAGCGTCTATTTGTGATCCTGAATGATAACGAGATGAGCATCGCACCGCCGGTTGGGGCATTGTCGTCCTATTTGTCGCGGCTCTATGCCGAAGAACCGTTTCAGGAATTGAAAGCCGCGGCCAAAGGCGCTGTGTCTTTGCTGCCAGAGCCGTTTCGCGAAGGTGCGCGCCGGGCCAAGGAAATGCTCAAGGGTATGGCCGTTGGTGGCACATTGTTTGAGGAGCTTGGGTTTTCCTATATCGGGCCAATTGATGGCCACGACATGGACCAGTTGCTGCCGGTGTTGCGCACGGTCAAGGCACGGGCCACCGGCCCGATCCTGATCCATGTGCTGACCAAAAAAGGCAAAGGCTATGGCCCCGCCGAGGCCGCGCGCGACAAGGGCCATGCCACAGCCAAGTTTGATGTGATCACCGGTGAGCAGCAAAAAACACCGTCAAACGCCCCCAGTTACACGTCGGTCTTTGGCCAAACGCTGGTCAATATGGCCGCCAAGGATGACAAAATCTGCGCGGTCACGGCGGCGATGCCCGATGGCACCGGGCTGAACCTGTTTGCGGAACGCTATCCCAGCCGCTGCTTTGATGTTGGCATTGCCGAACAACATGGCGTGACGTTTTCGGCGGCTTTGGCTGCCGGTGGGATGAAGCCGTTTTGCACGCTCTATTCGACATTCCTGCAACGCGGCTATGATCAGGTGGTCCATGATGTGGCCATCCAGCGCCTGCCGGTCCGTTTTGCCATTGATCGCGCCGGATTGGTCGGCGCCGATGGTCCGACCCATGCCGGCAGCTATGACATCGCGTTTCTGGCCAACCTGCCGGGGTTTGTGGTGATGGCGGCGGCGGACGAGGCCGAGTTGGTGCATATGATCGCCACAGCGGCGGCGCATGACGACGGCCCCATCGCGTTCCGCTATCCACGTGGCGAAGGCGTTGGCGTTGATCTGCCGGAACAGGGCGAAGTGCTGGAAATCGGCAAAGGTCGGATGATCCAGCGCGGCAGTCGCGTGGCGATCCTGTCCTTTGGCACCCGACTAGGAGAGGTGCGCCGCGCCGCCGAGGCCTTGGCCGC
This sequence comes from Granulosicoccus sp., assembly GCA_047623555.1. Taxonomy (GTDB): domain Bacteria; phylum Pseudomonadota; class Alphaproteobacteria; order Rhodobacterales; family Rhodobacteraceae; genus NORP181. The sequence goes on along the minus strand of JBLHMP010000001.1, from coordinate 36,519 downwards.
ACGCGGGATTAAGCCGACAATTGCGGATGCGCGATTTGCCAAACCGCTGGACCGTGATCTGATCCTTGAATTAGCCGCCAATCACGAGGCGCTGATTACCGTCGAAGAGGGCGCAATTGGTGGTTTCGGCAGCCATGTGGCGCAACTGCTCGCGGATGAGGGCGTGTTTGATAGCGGGCTAAAATACCGCTCCATGGTGTTCCCGGATACCTTCATCGATCAGTCGAACCCTGCCGATATGTATGCGGTTGCCGGTATGAACGCCGAACAGATCGAGGCGAAAGTACTGAATGTGCTGGGTGTTGCGACGATTGGGGAAAAGCGGGCTTAATGCCAGTTCCAGATTACCAGACTATGATGCGACCTGTTTTGCTTGGGTTTTCGCAAGGCGCCAAAAATGTGAAAGAGACCCTGCCCACTGTAATTTCTCAGCTAAACCTGACGCCGCAAGACGCCGAAGAACTGCTGCCCAGCGGCAAGAAAACTCTGCTAAGCGATAGGGCACATTGGGCGCGCACTTATATGTCCAAAGCAGGATTGATACAGACCGTCAAAAGAAACCACCACGAGATCACAAGCAGTGGAAAGGCGTTTCTCGAACGCCACCCCGGCAAAATCGACAATGGGGCGCTTTCGGAAATAGAAAGTTTCACGGACTGGGTGGCGGCGGCTGCCAAGATGCCCCGCAATAGCAAGGCCACAACTGCTGACAACGAATTGACGGTCCTCGCAACACCTGAAAAAACGCCCGAGGATCAGATAAGTACAGCTTTCTCTGAAATCAAAAGTGTCTTGGCCGATGAGATAATCGAAGCAGTCTTGTCCTTATCAACTGCCCGGTTTGAGCGGCTTGTCGTCCATCTGTTGTTGGCCATGGGATATGGCGGTGGTGACCTTGAGCGCGGATTACAGACCAACCTGTCTGGTGATGGCGGTATTGATGGTATCATAAACGAGGACGAATTGGGCCTTGATGCCGTCTATATCCAGGCCAAACGCTATGCTCCGGAAAACAACGTTGGGCGGCCGGCGCTAAATGCATTTGTCGGGTCGTTAACGGGAGAAGGGGCCACAAAAGGTGTTTTTGTTACAACATCGGATTATTCAAGCCACGCCCGGGAATATGTTTCACGCGTGCAGCAACGTATTGTTCTTATCAACGGTCAGGACCTAGCCCGCCTGATGATCAAACACGAAGTTGGGGTAAGAGCCCGCGAAACCTATGTTCTGCGATCTGTAGACGAGGACTACTTTTCAGATGTCTGACCCAGTTCACTGTCCAACATCGCCTGCAAAACATTCCTGTAGGTCGCGTATTTCAACGTCACCCCCAACTCATCCTTGATCCGATTGTTCCGTACTTTTTTACTCTCGGCATAAAAACTGCGGGCCATTGGGGTCATTTCAGCGTTTTCAAAGGCAACGGCTGGTGGCACCGGCAGGCCCAGCAATTCGGCCGCGTAGGCGATAACCTCTTGTGGTGGGGCCGGGTTGTCGTCGCAGAGGTTATAGATCGCACCGGGGTTGGGCCGCGCGATTGAGGCCAGCAACACCTGCGCGATGTCATCCACATGAATGCGACTGAACACCTGATTGTCTTTGATGATCCGCCGTGCCGTGCCGTTGCGCAATTTGGCAAAGGGGCCGCGACCCGGGCCATAGATGCCGGCCAAACGAAAGATATGCAGTGGCAGCTTGGGGACCGCAGCCCATGCCGCCTCGGCCTCTTGGCGCCATAAACCGCGTTTTGTGGACGGGCTTAGCGGTGTTGTTTCATCAACCCAACCGCCCTGATGGTCGCCGTAAACGCCAGTGGTGGACAGATACCCGACCCACTCTAGATTAGTCGCAGATGCGATCTTTTCAGCCAATGCGTTCAACACCGGATCGCCCTCAGCCGAAGGGGACGCCGAGATCAAAAGATGCGTGGCGTCAGCCAAAGCAGTCGCGCAATCGTCCGGCGGCCAAATCAGCGCCTCGGCCCCGGTTTGGCGAATCGTCTCGGCCTTGTCGGCGCTGCGGCTGGTGCCGATAACGCGCCAATCCTGCGCCAGCAAATGCGGGGCGAGCGTGCGGGCTGACAGCCCGTGTCCGAATGAAAGCAATGTCTTAGTCATGGGACCAGATGATCCTAGTTTGCGCCTTTTACAAGTGTTACAAAAATTGTTGCTTTGTGGTTTTTCGTAACATATACTGTTTTTATCAGTTTGAAGGCCCAACCCGGAGGCAGAGACCCACATGTATTCCCAAGGCTTAATCGGTTCAGACACCAGCAGCGAAGAAACCCCCGAGTTCCTTGCCGCGTTCCAGAAACGCATTGACGCCGAGGAAAAGATTGAGCCGAATGATTCGATGCCATCCGGGTATCGCCGCACATTGGTGCGCCAGATCGGTCAACATGCGCATTCTGAGATTGTCGGCATGCTGCCGGAAGGCAACTGGATCACCCGCGCCCCGACATTGCGCCGCAAGGCCGCGTTGTTGGCCAAGGTGCAGGATGAGGGCGGCCATGGGCTGTATCTGTATTCCGCCGCCGAAACGCTGGGGGTGACGCGCGCGCAGATGACCGAGGAGTTGCTGGATGGGCGGGCGAAATATTCGTCGATCTTTAACTACCCGACGCTAAGTTGGGCCGACATGGGCACCGTTGGCTGGCTGGTGGATGGTGCTGCTATCATGAACCAGATCCCATTATGTCGTTGTTCCTATGGACCTTATGCACGGGCGATGGTCCGGGTCTGTAAGGAAGAGAGCTTTCACCAGCGACAGGGCTATGAGATTGTGATGGCGCTGGCGCAAGGTACGCCTGCGCAGAAAGAAATGGCACAGGACAGTCTGAATCGCTGGTGGTGGCCGTCGATCATGATGTTTGGCCCGCATGACAGTGAAAGTCAGCATTCAGACCAGAACATGGAGTGGAAGATCAAACGGTTTTCCAACGACGAGCTACGGCAGAAATTCATCGACGCAACGGTGCCGCAGGCGGAGTATCTGGGGCTGACGTTTCCGGATCCGGACCTGAAATGGAACGACGACAAAGGTGGCTATGATCACGGGCCGATCAACTGGGATGAGTTCTGGGCGGTTGTCAAAGGTCACGGACCGATGGCACGCGACCGGATTCGGGATCGGCGCAAGGCCTGGGACGATGGTGCCTGGGTTCGGGAGGCAGCTTTGGCACATGCCGAGAAGCGCCGGGCCCGCAAAATGGCGGCCGAGTAGAGGGGGCGCTGCCCCCATCCCCAATTGGGGATTCCCCCGGGATATTTTTGGAAAATAGAAAGAGATTGATATGGGCAATGAAGTGCCGCTTTGGGAAGTGTTTATCCGGCCACGTAACGGGCTCGCGCATAAACATGTTGGGTCGCTTCATGCGGCGGATGAGGTGATGGCGTTGCATGCGGCGCGCGATGTTTATACCCGGCGCGGCGAAGGCAATTCGATCTGGGTGGTGCCGTCGGTGGCGATCACGGCGAGCGATCCGGATCAGGCGGCTGAGAATTTTGAACCTACCGGCGACAAGATTTACCGGCATCCGACATTTTATGAGATCCCTGACGAAGTGGGGCATATGTGATGGCTTTGGCGGACGCGGTTCTTGAGTTGGCCGACGATCATCTGGTGCTGGGGCATCGGGTGTCGGAATGGTGCGGCCATGCGCCGATGTTAGAGGAAGATCTGGCGATGCCGAATATGGCGCTGGATATGATTGGCACGGCACGCTCGCTTTATGAATATGCTGCTGAGTTGGAGGGCAAAGGCCAGTCCGAGGATGACATGGCCTATTTACGCGGTGAGCGAGAGTATCGCAATTGTCTGCTGGTTGAGCGTCCGAATGGTGATTTCGCCCATACCATGCTGCGTCAGTTGTTTTTTGCCGCGTTTATGGAGCCCTATTGGCAGGCCGCATTGAGCAGCGAAGACGAGGTTGTGTGCGGGGTTGCCGGTAAGGCGGTCAAAGAAATGGCCTATCATATTCGTCATGCCGGCGAATGGATGATCCGGCTGGGTGACGGCACCGAGGAAAGCGCACGGCGGATGCAGGACGCGGTTGTTGCTTTGGCGATTTACGTCGATGAACTGTTTGAAGACGGCGCGGCCAAGGGTGTCAGCGTGCTTCCGGATCGCGCCGCTATTCGTCCCGTGTGGACGGCCACCGTGGCCCATATATTTGCTGAGGCCGGGCTTGAGTTGCCCGAGACCAAGTTCCCACAAACAGGCGGGCGCAGTGGCATTCACGGCGAAGGCCTTGGCCATTTGTTGGCTGAAATGCAGTCGGTGTATCGCGCCCATCCGGGGGCCTCGTGGTAGCGGCGCAAGTCCATCCGGATCGGGCCCATCCTGAACAAGCACGGGCCTGGGCGACGGCGGCGGCGGTTCCTGACCCCGAAGTGCCCTGCGTCAACGTTGAAGAGCTTGGCATTCTGCGCTGGTTGCGGATTGAGGATGGGGTCGCCGTTGCAGGTGTAACGCCAACCTATTCCGGCTGCCCGGCGGTTATGGCGATTGAGTTGGCGATAGAAACCGCATTGCTACACGCCGGGTTTAAAGCCCGGATCGAGCGGGTAATGGCGCCGCCCTGGACCACCGATTGGATTTCAGACGTTGGCCGCGAAAAATTGCGCGCCTATGGCATTGCGCCGCCTGAAAAGACATCCGGTTCTAAAATGTCACTGTTTGGCGAAACCACGGTGGCCTGTCCGCAATGTGGCAGTACGGCGACCGAAAAACTCTCAGAATTTGGTTCGACCGCGTGCAAGGCACAGTATCGCTGTACCGCATGCGCCGAACCGTTCGACTATTTCAAATGTATCTGAAGGGGCTGATATGTTCCACGACCTGACCATCCGCGAAATTAGCAACGAAACATCCGATTCTGTCGCCATCAGCTTTGATGTGCCTAGAGATTTAGCCGAGATATTTGCCTTTCAACCGGGGCAATATCTGACATTGCGCGCCACAGTGGAGGGCGACGATGTGCGCCGGTCCTATTCGATCGCATCCGCCCCCGGCGCGGCGTTGACCGTAGGCGTCAAACAGGTTGCGGATGGTGTGTTTTCCAGCTTTGCCCAAGGGCTGAAACCCGGTGCTACGGTGTCGGTGATGCCGCCAGAGGGCCGGTTTGTGTGTAAGGATGAGGCCAGTATCGTGCTAATCGCGGCCGGCTCGGGGATCACACCGATGGTCGCCATTGCGTCAGATGCGCTGGCGCGGGGGGCCAATGTGACGCTGGTTTATGGCAATCGCAAAACCGCCAGCATTATGTTTCGTGAGGCGCTGGATGCACTGAAAGACAAGTATCTGAACCGCTTTAGCCTGATCCATATCCTAAGCCGTGAAACGCAGGATGTGGCGTTACTTAATGGCCGCGTCACGGGGGACAAAGTGATGTCGCTGGCCAATGCCGGCGCGATTGACCTTGAACAAGCCGACGGCGTGTTCCTGTGCGGACCCGGCGAGATGATCGAAGATGTAACGCAGGCCTTGGCCGATCGTGGCATCGCCGAGTCGCTGATTCATTTTGAGCGGTTTTATCAAGATGGCGAGGCGCAACGCCCACCATCAGACGCCGCCCTTGCCGCCGCTGCCGAAGGCGTGTCGGTGACTGTGGTTCTGGACGGTACCACGCGTACATTCCAGGTTGAGGCCGGGGATAACACGGTGCTGGACGCCGCCGCGCGCCAGGGGTTGGAGCTGCCGTTTTCCTGCAAGGGCGGCATGTGTTGCACGTGCCGGTGCAAAGTGGCGCAGGGAACGGCGGAAATGGCCACCAACTATTCGCTTGAGAAATGGGAGCTTGAGGCCGGGTTTACCCTTGCCTGTCAGACCCGCCCGACCTCTGACGATCTGGTGCTGGATTTTGACGCCGCTTGATTTCTGACCCGGTTTCGGCGTTTCATGGAAACATGGCTGATGAAACACCTGACCTGAACGCCGCCTATGCGCTCAAAACGCCGGATGATTCCAAACGGCTTTATGGCGAATGGGCGGGCGATTATGACGCCGATTTCGCGGCGCGCGAAGATTACCAACTGCATATCCACACCGCCCGTGCCTTTGTGGCGGCTGGCGGTCAGGGTCCGGTTCTGGACGTGGGTGCTGGCACTGGGTTATGCGGCGCTGTTCTCGTCGGCCTTGGGGTTGGCCCGGTCGATGCCACAGATATCAGCGCCGAAATGTTGCAGCAGGCGATGCGCAAAGACATCTATCGCGATGCGATTGAGGCGGATTTGAACCACGGGATTCCCGCCCCCCCCGAGAGCTATTCCGGCATCGTATCATCGGGCACATTTACCACCGGCCATGTTGGCCCGGACGCGATTGATGCACTGTTGCGTGTGGCCCGCCCTGGCGCACAATTTGCCATTTCAATCCATATCAAACATTTTGAGACATCGGGATTTGCCGCGAAATTTCAAGCGCTGGAAAAGGGCAAAATCCACAAATTGACCCTACCTGAAAAACGGATTTACGGCGATTTGGCCGCTGGAAATCACAAAAACGACATCGCCTTGATTGCATTGTTTGAAAAGTCATAAGGGTTTAAGTTACGCCAATACAACCTTGATCACCTGCCCAGACACCACATAGTCTGACATTGTTTTATCGTATATGTTTAACCAGAGACCTTTGCCTTTCCAATGCATGAACCCCGCGCAGGAAATCAGCCACCCCGACCAAAAACCGACGCTTTTTTGCGATGGATGGGCCGCTATGTGTTCACTGCTTTTTTTCGTCAGATCGAAATCACCGGCAAAGACCGGAAACCGGGCCTGTTATCATTGTCGCCAAACACGCAAACAGTCTGGTCGATGGCGGAATTATCTCAACCTATTTCCCGCGCATGCCGCGGGTTCTCGCCGCAAGTACGGTTTGGGATTATAAACCTCTGGCCCCGCTGCTGGACGCCGCCGGGGTCATTCCGATGTATCGCGTCCAAGATCAAAGAGCCGACCCCGTCCTGAACAGACGCTCGTTAACCGCGTCATGGGATTTGTTGGCCGCAGGCGGGGTGCTGGCGCTGTTTCCCGAAGGCATCAGCCACAATGACCCATTCATCAAGCCGATGAAATCCGGCACCGCGCGTATCGTGCTTGAGGCCGAACGGCAGCGCGGCCCGCTTAACATTTCAATTGTACCCATTGGGTTGAATTTTGAGGCCAAGAGCAAATTCCGGTCGCGGATTCTGATGCAGATTGGTGATCCTCTGGAAATCGGGGATATTGTCGAAAACTACACCCAGGCGGGTCAGTTGGGGCGCATAAAATGTGTTCAACAATTAAGTCAACGCATTCACGATGCACTGGTCGCGGTCTCACCTAATTTTGAGACTTGGGAAGAGGCTCGGCTGGTTGGGCGAACCGCTGATATCTGGGGCCGGCAAGATCATGGCCAGCCAGAAACCGGCGATTTCATCGCGGCCATAGAACGTCGGAGAATGTTTGCAGAAGGCTATCACTGGTTGCACAAAAACCACCCCGAGCGCACCACCGCATTCCGAAAAACCCTGACTGAATATGAGCAACTTTTGTCAACAGCGGGCCTAAGGGATCAACAGGTCGGGGCCACCTACCCGGTTTTTTCCGCATTAAGGTTTGTGCTGCACTCAACCTTAGTGCTGGCAATACAATTGCCTTTATCTGCCATTGGAACCATCCTAAACCTGATCCCGTTCCAGATTTCCGCACTTATCGGGCGCCCAAACGACCCGGACAAACGCGCCACTTGGTCGATCTTTTCCAGCGTTTTGGTGTTTCCGGTAATCTGGACCCTGCAAGCGGTGATTGCCAGCGCCCTAAGCGCCCATTGGTTTGGACCACCCTGGGGATGGATAACCGGAATCGGCGTATTGCTGGCAAGCCCCCTCACCGGACGTCTGTCTTTGACATTCCACGATTTGCGATATCGATTGACCCACGAATTCCGCGCCTGGGTGGTGTTGCGAACCCGTAAAAACCTGGCCGAAAAGTTGGTCAAAGCCCGGTCAGATCTGATGGCAGAACTAACCGAGCTTGTTGATTTTTATGATGACAAAGTTGGCGCGACGGATTAGCGCCCCTTCCAGACCGGATCACGTTTCTCGGTAAAGGCCCGCGCGCCCTCGAGCTGATCTTCGGATGAATAAAGCGCATCAACACTGGGCAATTGTCGACCGGTAATATGGTTCATCGCGTCCTGAAATTTGGCGTCCTCAGCATCGCGCACGATTTCTTTGATCGCCGCATAAACCAGCGGCGGACCACCGGCGAGAAGCTGCGCCAACTCCCATGCCCGTTCCATCAACCGCGCCGCTGGCACCACCTCGTTCACCAGCCCCCAACGACGCGCCTCGTCCACATCAAACCAACGCCCGGTCAGCAACAGCTCCATTGCGATGTGATAGGGGATGCGTTTGGGCAGCTTAACGCTGGCCGCATCGGCAACCGTGCCGGACCGGATTTCGGGCAGCGCGAAACTGGCGTGATCGGCGGCCAGAATGATGTCGGCACTTAGCGCCAGTTCAAGCCCGCCACCGCAGGCGATACCGTTGACGGCAGCAATCACCGGTTTGTTCATATCGCGTAGTTCCTGCAGGCCACCAAAGCCGCCAACACCATAGTCGCCATCCACCGCGTCGCCATCTGCAGCCGCCTTGAGATCCCAACCCGGGCAAAAGAACTTTTCGCCAGCGCCGGTGATGATCGCCACCCGCAATTCCGGATCATCGCGGAACGCCTGAAACGTTTCACCCATGATCCGCGAGGTTTTCAGGTCAATGGCGTTGGCCTTGGGTCGATCAAGCGTCACAAGCAGGATCGCCCCTTTGCGTTCGGTTTTTACAGGGGTCATAGAATCGCCTTTCGGATCAGCGCATCGACTGCAACGGCCCCATCGGGCGTGCAGATCAGCGGGTTAACTTCTACTTCACTGACAGTGTCAGCATTCGCAATTACATAGTCCTGAACAGCCTGAACAGCCGTCAAAATAGCCACCAAATCGGCAGCAGGTTTGCCGCGATAACCCGCCAACAATGGCGCGCATTTCAAATGCATCAAAGCGGTTTTTATCTGCTCTGGGCGGGCAGGCACCAGCAACGACACCGTATCCCTAAGGATTTCGGTCAACACGCCCCCGGCCCCCAGCGTCAGCACATACCCATGCGCAGGATCACGGGTGACCCCGATCAGGATTTCGGCGACACCGCCGGTTGCCATCTCTTCGATGAGAACCTCAGCTGTGCCGATCTGGCGGGCCGCTTTGGCGATTTCATCCATTTTCAGACCCAGCCGCACAGCCCCTTGTTCGGTCTTATGCGCCAGCCCAACGCCCTTGATCGCCAAAGGCGGCTGTAAGTCTCCCGCCAGCCCGACGTCATTTAGACCCACCACACAAGACTTTGGGATGGTGATCCCGTGACTGCGCAACGCCTGTTTTGCCTCGGCTTCAGACAGGGTTGTGTTGGCCTCTACAGCCCCCGGCAGCAAGACCGGGTCAGCATCGGGTTCACAGATACGCGTCGCAGCTTCGACTGCAGCCAGGGCTTCGCTAAGCCCCAGTAGTGGCACAACGCCACCGTCCATCAGCCTGCGCGCAATATGTTCCGGCATCAGTTCCGGCAACGTCGCCACAACGGCAAATGGAGCCCCGGTTTCACGCACGCCCAGCGCCGCCTGTGTCGCGCATTCCCAGTCGTCAGCGTCGGTATGCGGATAATCAACAATGCTGAATGTCATGGCGATGCCGTCGCCCGTCATGCCAGACCAGGCCTCGGTCATGGCCGCAGAGTTCCGCCAGATATAAGTGTGGTAATCCAACGGATTGGCCAAGGCCACCATCGGCCCTAACGCCGTGCGAAGCCGTTCTGTCTGGCCAACGCTCAAAGCCGGAAATTCCAGGTCACGCGCCTCGACCAAATCGGCAATCAGGCTCGCCTCGCCGCCAGAACAGCTGATTGAGGCAATCCTGTTGGACGCCAGCGGGCCAGTACAATGAAGCAGTTTTAGCGTCTCAAGGAACGCCGGCAAATCCCGCAATCTCGCAATGCCCAACCGATCCAGAAACGCCTGCGCACCCGCATCGCTACCGGCAAGCGAGGCCGTGTGCGAAACCGTCGCCCGCTGCGCCTGATCTGACACACCAACCTTGATCGCCACCAGTGGAACGCCCCGTGCGTATGCCTTTTGCGCCAGCGCTTCCCATTCGCGCAGATCGCCAAAGCCTTCGATGTGCAAGCCAATCGCCGTGATCCGAGGGTCGTCCAGCAGGCTACTCGCAATCGCCGCCTGACTGGTCTGGGCCATATTCCCACAGGTCACCATATATGCAATCGGCAGCCCCCGTTGCTGCAACGTCAGATTAATCGCGATGTTTGACGATTGGGTTAGGATGGCAACTCCGCTCTCAACCGGGTGCATTCCGTGCTGATCCGGCCAAATTGCCACCCGATCCAGCGCATTGATGAACCCATAACAATTCGGTCCCAGAACAGGCATATTGCCAGCGGCCTCAATCAATTGCGCCTGTAGGTCATGCCCGGCTGCATCCTCGGCTGACGCTTCGGAAAAACCGGATGCAAAACACACAGCACCGCCGGCCCCGAGGGCAGATAACGACCTTACGGTTTCAATCGTAGCATGTCGGTTAATACCAATAAACGCCGCATCAATCTGTCCTGCGACATCCTCCACACGGCATACGGATGTCTTGCCTGCAATCACTTTGCCGCTGGGATGGACCGGGACGATCTCGCCCTCAAACCCAATACGCAGTGCGGCCCCGATGATAGAATCACACCAGGCGCCCCCCCCAATGACCGCAATACGGCGCGGGTTAAACAACCGTCTCAAGTCAGACATTGAATTATAGGTTCCAAAGAAGGGTTTTGTTAAGGTTAATCAGCGAAAGTTCAAAGGTGGAACAGGCGGGGACGCCGATGGCCGTAACAAGAGAAGGCCCCTTGTCCTGCGTGTCGCAGACGGGGGGCTGAACCTGTCTTCTTTTGTTCCTAAATATCCTCGCCGAAGGCATCGCACATTTATGTGCGGTTTCTAGCGCAACCTCCGCCATCACGCGCCCAATGCCCGCAACAATTCCCGACTGATAATATGACGCTGAATTTCCGACGTACCGTCCCAGATCCGTTCAACACGCGCATCACGCCAAAACCGTTCCAACGGATAATCCTCCATCAGCCCCATACCGCCATGCACCTGAATCGCGGTGTCCGTGACCCGCGCCAACATTTCCGATGCATATAACTTGGCCGAAGCAATCTCGCGGTTCGCAGGCAGACCTTTGTCCAACCGATCCGCCGCCGCCAATGTCAGCAAATCCGCCGCATCAATCTCGGTGATCATATCGGCAATCTGAAATGACACACCCTGAAATTTGCCAATCTTCTGGCCAAATTGCTCACGCGTCGCTGCATAATCCAACGCATAGTCAAACACCCGCCGCGCCCGGCCCACCGACATGGTCGCCACAGTAATCCGCGTCGCATATAGCCACGAATTCATCACCGCAAACCCGCCATCGACCTCGCCCAGAACCTGCGCATCTGGCAGGCGGCAATCGTCAAAGTCCAGGATCATGTTTTTGTAACCGCGATGGCTCACCGATTTATAGCCATCCCGAATGGTAAATCCTGGCGTTCCCCGATCCACCAAAAACGCAGTGATCCGCTTTTTCGGACCCTTTGGCGTCTGATCCTCACCCGTCGCAATGAACACAATGATAAAATCCGCGTGATCCGCGCCCGAGATGAAATGCTTGGTGCCGTTCACAACCCAGTCACCACCATCCCGTACCGCCGCGCATTTCATGCCGCGCACATCCGACCCTGCCCCCGGTTCGGTCATGGCCAGCGCATCCATCCGCTCACCGCGAACTGCGGGCATCAGATACCGTTCAATCTGCTCACCTTCGCAGGCCATCAGAATATTCTGCGGCCGCCCAAAGAAATGATTGAGCGCCATCGACCCGCGCCCCAGCTCCCGTTCAACCAGCGCGAAATCCATATGATTCAGGCCCGCACAGCCAACGCTTTCGGGAAAGTTGCAGGCGTAAAACCCCAACTCAATCGTCTTACGCTTGATTTCTTGCGCAATTTCAGCCGGGACTTCGCCTGTCTGTTCAACCAGTTCTTCATGTGGATAAATTTCGTTTTCAACAAACGACCGTACGGTTGCCGCGATCATTTCCTGCTCGTCTGTCAGACCATATTGCATGCCGGGGCTTTCTGTTCGCATGGTGTGTAGGGTGGGTGAAACCCACGTGCCTTAGGTGGCATAATTGGACCCTTCGTCGTCCAAAACACCCTTGAGCTCGGCCAGATGCCGCATATCCTGCTCCGGGTACTCTTCTAACTCGCGTGCGGTCTTTTCCGCGATCTCATCGGACAAGAACCGCAAAGGCTGACCCGTTTGCAACGCCCGAATATAGGTCTCGGCAGCGCGCTCAAAGAAATACATCCGATTGAACGTCTCGGCCACCGTATCGCCGATCACCATGATGCCGTGATTGCCCATGATCATGACCTTTTTCTTTGGGTCCGTCAGCAACGTCGCACAACGCTCACCTTCGTCCTCAAACGCCAACCCGGAATAGCCATCGTCAATGACGTAGCGGTTGAAAAATGTCGCGCAATTTTGGTCGATCGGCGGCAAACGGCTATCCGCTAGACTGGCCAGAACCGTCGCGTGAATCGAATGCACGTGCATCGCACAACGCGCATGGGCGCAGTGACGGTGAATACCGCCATGCAATCCCCAGGCCGTCGGATCCGGTGCATCCGGCCCTTCCAAGGTCTCGGGATCATTGGCATCCACAACAATCAAATCCGAGGCTTTGATCCGCGAAAAATGCACCTGATTTGGGTTCATCAGGAACTTGGTGCCATCATCATTGATCGCCAGCGAAAAATGGTTCGACACACCTTCGTGCATATTTAGCCGTGCGGTCCAGCGGAATGCAGCGGCCAGATCAACGCGTTCTTGCCAATTTTCGATGTTAGGGCGTGATTCTGTGATGGTCATTTGGACGTCCTCCATGTCAGGCGCGACCCTGCCTATTGCGATCAAATTTGACCAACAATTAATTCAGGATTTTGCCATTAGTTTATCTTATGGCTCGGTAATACTTTGGACTAAATCGCCCGGCTTGCCACCCAAGCGTAACCATTTTCGCACAAAATATATGCCTCGCGCAGGCCATGTGGTTTGTCGGTTGGGCTTTGCAGGATCACACCGCCTGCGGCCTCCGCCGTGGCGGCGGCCTCATCCGGGTCACTGTCATACAGGCGGATTTCAATGCCACCGCCGCGCGGCGGGTTTTCCGGCAGCAATCCCAGCAACGGGTTGGCGTGATAGGTACCATCACTGTGCAACTGGAACACCTGATCGCCATAACTGACAATGGCAAAATCCGACGTCACCTGATGCGATTTCAGCCCAAACACCGTGTCCAGAAACACGCATTGCGCAGGCACATCCCGCACCAGCAAATTTAGGCCGACACCGTGCAGGGACAGACCAAAGGCGTCGGCTTTGATTGTTTCATAATCCATGCCCTAGATTTACCCAGAACCTGACGTCGGGCAAGGCTTTCCGTCGATACGTGAAACGGGGGTTGCGCCCAACCCCACAATCAGAACAATTGGAACATGGTAAATAACACATTCCCAAGCTGGCCCGACACCGCCCCCCAACTGATTGCAGTCGCCGCAGGACGCGCGCCTGCCGATATGGTCATTCAGGGCGGCACATGGGTGAACGTCCACACCCGCGAACTGCTGCCTGACCACGATATCGCCATCGTCGCGGGCCGTATTGCCTATGTTGGCCCTGATGCAGCCTATTGCATCGGCCCGGACACGCAGGTGATCAAGGCCAACGGGCGCTATATGATCCCCGGCCTCTGCGACGCGCATATGCATATCGAATCGGGCATGCTGACCCCGGCCGAATTCGCCCGCGCGGTTATTCCGCATGGCACCACGTCGATGTTCACCGACCCACATGAAATCGCCAATGTGCTGGGCCTGCCCGGCGTGCGCATGATGCATGACGAGGCGTTGATGCAGCCGGTGAACATTTTCACCCAAATGCCATCCTGCGCCCCATCTGCCCCCGGATTGGAAACAACCGGCGTTGAACTGGGCCCTGACGATGTGATCGAGGCGATGTCATGGCCCGGCATTATCGGCCTTGGTGAGATGATGAATTTCCCCGGAGTGTCGGCCGCCGACCCCAAGATGCTCGCCGAGATCGCCGCCACTCAACGCGCCGGTAAAACCGTTGGCGGGCATTATGCCTCGCCCGATCTGGGGCCTAATTTCGCCGCCTATGTCGCTGGCGGCCCGGCCGATGACCACGAAGGCACCTGCGAGGCCGACGCTATCATGCGGGTGCGTCAGGGTATGCGGTCGATGATGCGGTTGGGCAGTGCTTGGTATGACGTTGAATCCCAGATCACCGCCATCACCGAAAAGGGACTGGATTCGCGCAGCTTTATCCTGTGCACTGATGATTGCCATTCCGGCACCCTGGTCAACGAAGGCCACATGAACCGGGTTGTGCGCCATGCGATTTCCTGTGGCTGTGATCCGGTGATCGCCCTGCAAATGGCAACGATCAACACGGCCACACATTTCGGGCTGGAGCGCGAGATTGGCTCAATCACCCCCGGTCGTCGCGCCGATGTGATCCTGACATCGGACCTGACCACGCTACCGATTGAGCAGGTCATCGCCCGCGGCCAAATCGTCGCCGAGGATGGCGAATGTCTGGTGCAATGTCCGCATTACAACTGGCCCGACACGGCGCGCAACACTGTGCATCTGGGCCATGATCTGACCAACAGCGACTTTGATATCCTCGCCCCAGAGGGCGCCAATACAGCCCGCGCAAACGTCATTGGCGTGGTGGAAAATCAGGCCGGGACCAAGGCGCTGCAGGCCGATTTGCCGGTCAAAGACGGGTTGGTCGAGGGCGAAAACGGCGTTTGCCAGATTGCATTGGTTGAGCGGCATCGCGCCACCGGCGGCGTGGTTAACGGCTTTGTGTCCGGGTTTGGATATAACGGCCGTATGGCAATGGCGTCGACCGTGGCGCATGACAGCCACCATATGATCGTCGTTGGCACAGATCGCGCGCAAATGGCGCTGGCGGCCAATCGGCTGGCCGAGGTCGGTGGTGGCATCACCGTATTCAAAGACGGCAAGGAACTGGCGCTTGTCCGCCTGCCGATCGCCGGATTGATGTCCGACAGCCCGGCCAAACAGGTGGCGGCAGATGCCGAACGAATGATGCAGGCAATGCGCGATTGCGGTTGTGATTTAAACAACGCCTATATGCAACATTCGCTGCTGGCGCTGGTGGTGATTCCAGAATTACGTATCTCGGACCTTGGCCTTGTTGATGTCCGAAAGTTTGAGAGAATTGATTTGTTAGAGCCGAACACATGACCCAGTATATAACCCCTGAAACCACCGAACCGCAGTCGTTTACCGACCCTGCCGCCGCCGTTGCCCGCCTTGAGCAGCTATACGCCGAGGCCGTTGATTTTCTATCTGAGCAGTTTGTCGAGGTCATGAAAAACGGCCCGCCCGAGGGTCATATTCGGGCCTATTACCCGGAAATTCGCGTTACCACGCTTAGCTATGCGCAGGTCGATACCCGGCTAAGTTTTGGCCATGTCGCCAGTCCGGGCACCTATGCCACGACGCTAACCCGGCCCGACCTGTTTCGCGCCTACCTCACGCAACAGATCAGCCTGCTGATCCGCAACCACGGCCAGCCGGTGACCATTGGCGCGTCCAACACACCGATGCCGGTGCATTTCGCCATGACCGGCAATTCCGACATCAGCGTTCCACAAGAGGGCGCCACCGATTTCACCCTGCGTGACGTGTTTGATGTGCCCGATTTGGCCACCACCAATGATGACATTGTTAACGGCACCCATAAATCTGACGATGGCACCGGTGCGCTGGCATTATTCACCGCGCAACGTATTGATTATTCGCTGGCCCGGTTGTCGCATTATACGGCAACAACTCCGGACCATTTCCAGAACCATGTTCTGTTCACCAACTACCAGTTCTACGTGTCTGAATTTGAGGCCTATGCCCGCAGCCAACTGGCCGATCCGGACTCGGGTTATTCCAGCTTTGTCAGCACCGGAAATATCGAAATAACGGACCCCGACACCCCGATTGCAACACCGCCAAAACTGCCACAGATGCCGACCTATCACCTGAAACGGCCCGACGGCTCTGGCATCACTTTGGTCAATATCGGTGTCGGTCCGTCCAATGCCAAAACCGCCACCGACCACATCGCCGTGCTGCGCCCGCACGCCTGGCTGATGGTTGGCCACTGTGCCGGGTTGCGCAATACACAGGCCTTGGGTGATTTTGTCCTCGCCCATGCCTATCTGCGCGAAGACCATGTGTTGGATGACGATTTGCCGGTCTGGACACCAATCCCGGCGCTGGCGGAAATTCAGATCGCTTTGGAACACGCGGTGGCCGAAGTGACCCAGCTCGAAGGCTTCGAGCTGAAACGCATTATGCGGACCGGCACAGTCGCCACGATCGACAACCGCAACTGGGAATTGCGCGATCAATCCGGCCCGGTGCAACGCCTGTCGCAATCGCGTGCCATCGCGTTGGACATGGAAAGCGCCACAATCGCCGCCAATGGCTATCGGTTCCGCGTGCCTTATGGCACCTTGCTTTGTGTCTCTGACAAGCCCCTGCATGGTGAGCTGAAATTGCCCGGAATGGCCTCGGATTTCTATACAACACAGGTTTCGCGACATCTGAATATCGGCATACGAGCGATGGAAATGCTGCGCGGAATGCCACTGGAGCGCCTGCACAGTCGGAAATTACGCTCATTTGACGAGACAGCCTTCCTCTAAAGCATAAAAATAGGCGAAAAACTGCGGATTTTGGTATTTTGAATGCCACTATTTGTTGTGTTCCAACACCATATCCCGTTACTATCTCGCCATGAGGCCCTAGACATCGGGCAAATAAGGAGACCTAAAATGGCAAAACCAATGACCAAGACCCAGCTCGTCGCCGCGCTGGCCGAAGACATGGATACAGACAAGAAATCCGCCACAGCTGCTCTGGAAGCAATCTGTGGCCTGATCACTCGCGAAGTTTCCGCGGGCGGCGCAGTCACCCTTCCGGGTGTTGGCAAAATCTATTGCCGTGAACGTCCAGAGCGGATGGTGCGCAACCCAGCGACCGGCGAGCAGTTCAAAAAAGACGCCGACAAGGTGGTCAAAATGACCATCGCCAAGGCCCTCAAGGACAGCGTTAACGGCTGATCTTGCACCTTGCTACGAATTAGGAAAGGGTCGCCCTAACGGGTGGCCCTTTTTCGTTGGCGCCAGTTTAGTGGCCCCCGGGCCCAGCGGCGCAAACCTAACACCACGAGACATCGACATGTACGACATCAACCTTTTCCTGATTTTGGGCGCCGCCCTGTTGGCTGTGGCAAGCCCCGGACCGGCCACCCTGGCCATCGCAGGCACGTCGATGCAGCAAGGCCGCGCTGCGGGTTTGGCGTTGGCCGCAGGGGTCACAACCGGGTCGTTCATCTGGTCTATCTCTGCCGCCTTTGGCCTGGGTGCGGTGATGCGGGCCAATGTCTGGCTATTTGAAATCCTGCGCTATTTTGGTGCCGGATATCTGATGTATCTGGCCTATCGGTCCGCTAAATCCGCGCTACAGCCCGGCACACCCGTTCCGGTATCGGTGCAAACCCCGGCCCTGTCCGCCGCCTATGGGCGTGGCCTTGCCCTGCACCTGACCAACCCAAAGGCGATCCTCTTTTTTGGCTCACTTTATGCCATTGGGTTGCCTGTGGACACGACGGCCAAGGACCTGATTATCGTCGTTTTGGCGATAGGCATTCAAAGTTGTCTGGTTTTTCATGGCTATGCCCTGATGTTTTCCAACCCCACATTGACCAAGAGCTATCTGCGTCTGCGCCGCCCGCTAGAGGCGGTGTTTGCAGCCGCCTTTGCCACCGCAAGCTGGCGCATCCTGATCGCTCGGCTGACCTGAAGAACGGACCCAAAATGGACAAACGCGCACTCTTCATGGGCTTTATCTTTGCCCTGATGTGGTCTTCGGCCTTTACCTCTGCACGGATCATCGTTGTCGATGCATCACCGTTGTTTTCACTCGCCCTGCGCTTCCTAATCTCGGGCATCCTTGGCGTCAGCATCGCGCTGTTCATGGGCCAAAACTGGCGACTGACGCGGCCGCAATGGTACGCCACAATCCTGTTTGGCCTCTGTCAGAACGCGCTGTATCTGGGGCTGAACTTTGTCGCCATGCAAACGATTCAGGCCTCGCTTGCCTCGATTATCGCCTCGACCATGCCGTTGCTCGTCGCACTGGTCAGTTGGCTGTGGTTCAAGGAACGGCTGAAGCCAATGGGCATCCTTGGTCTGATCGCCGGTGTCATTGGCGTGACGATCATCATGGGCTCGCGCATCAATGCCGGTGTTGACCTGTTTGGGATTGCCCTATGCGGCATTGGTGTTCTGGCGCTGGCATTCGCCACGCTCGCGGTGCGCGGCGCCACATCAGGTGGCAATTTCATGATGATTGTGGGCCTGCAAATGCTGGTGGGTTCGGCCATTTTGTTCGTCGCCGCACCGATATTTGAAACCATCCGTATCAACCCGACACTGCCTTTGGCCATCGCATTCGCCTATACAACGCTGGTTCCCGGCCTTGCTGCGACGCTGATCTGGTTCATGCTGCTGGATCGTATAGGCCCAATCCGCGCCGCCACGTTTCACTTTCTCAACCCGGTTTTTGGTGTCGCCATTGCCGCCGCGCTGTTGGGTGAACGTATCAGCACATTAGACATTGTTGGTCTGCTTATTGTCACATCCGGCATCCTTGCGGTGCAACTGTCGCGGCAAAATAAATAGGGGTTCCTGTCACACAACCGCGATCTGTTTGAAATAACCCTTTGATATTTGCAAACTCACCCGATCTATTACCCAAACCCAACGCGCGAGGACATTATGACCCAATATACCAAAGACGCCGACGCCATCGCCCGCCTGTCGCGCGAAGAATACCGCGTCACACAACAAAGCGGCACCGAACGCCCCGGTTCCGGCAAATTGCTGAACACCACTGAGGCCGGGCTTTATGTCGACATCGTTTCAGGCGAGCCACTGTTCGCCTCGGCCGACAAATACGAAAGCGGCTGTGGCTGGCCCAGCTTTACCAAACCAATTGAACCCGCCCATGTTGCAGAACTCATTGACGCGTCTCTTGGCACGATCCGCACCGAAGTGCGCAGCACCCATGGCGACAGCCATTTGGGTCACGTCTTTCCCGATGGCCCCATTGACCGGGGTGGCCTGCGCTATTGCATCAACTCGGCCTCGCTGCGGTTTGTGCCGCGCGCCGAGATGGAGGGTGAGGGCTATGGCGACTACATCAATCAGATCGAGGACATAACATGAGCAATACAGAACGCTCCGTTCTGGCAGGCGGATGTTTCTGGGGTATGCAGGATTTGATCCGCAAGCGCCCCGGCGTTGTGTCCACCCGTGTTGGATACACTGGCGGCGATGTGGCCGATGCAACCTATCGCAATCACGGCACCCACGCCGAGGGCATCGAAGTGGTCTTTGATCCCGCCGTGCTCAGCTATCGTGACCTACTGGAATTGTTCTTTCAGATCCACGACCCGACAACGATGAACCAACAGGGCAATGATCGTGGCCTTGCCTATCGCTCGGCAATCTATTTTGAGAACGAGGCCCAGCAGGCAGGTGCCATCGACACCATCGCCGACATCGAAGCCTCGGGCATCTGGCCCGGCAAAGTTGTCACCGAGGTCGAACCGGTGGGTGATTTTTGGCAGGCCGAACCGGAACATCAGGATTACCTGCAACGCCTGCCCCGGGGCTATACCTGCCACTTTCCGCGTCCCGATTGGGTGCTACCCAAACGCGCCAAGGCGTCCTGAGGCCCAGCGCGCGGCATCCGCTACCGCCAGATCCGCATCATCAACCAAACCTTGCGCAATGGGGCGCAAGGCCGGGTCCTGTGAATTGCCGATCGCATACAGAACATTGCGCACAAACCGATCCCGGCCAATGCGTTTAACCGCCGATCCTGAAAACAACGCCCGGAATGCGGCATCATCCAGAACCGCCAGTTCGGCCAGTTTTGGCGCCATCAATTCGGCCCGTGCCGCATAGCGTATATCACTGGCCGCCACAGCAAACTTGTTCCACGGACAGGCCGCCAGACAATCATCACAGCCATAGATGTGATTGCCCATCAGCGCGCGCAATTCCTCGTCCACCGGGCCGGAATGCTCAATCGTCAGATAGGAAATGCAGCGTCGTGCGTCCAATTGATAAGGTGCAACAAATGCATCTGTCGGGCATACATCCAGGCAGGCCCGGCATGATCCGCAATGATCAACCTCTGCCTCATCTGCGGGTAAATCCAACGTGGTAAACACCGACCCGATAAAAGCCCAGTTGCCCCAATCCTGACTGACCAGATTGGTGTGCTTGCCCTGCCAACCTAACCCTGCCGCCTGCCCCAACGCCTTTTCCGGCACCGGTGCGGTATCAACAAACACTTTTACCTCGCACGGCTCTTGCGCAATCAACCAGCGCGCCAGCCGCTTGAGCCGTTTCTTCACCATGTCATGGTAATCCCGGTTCTGCGCATAAACCGAAATTGCCCCCCGATCCGGCATTGCCAAAACATCCCTTGGATCATGGTCGGGCGCATAGCTCTCGGCCAGCATAATGACCGACCGTGCCTCGGGCCACAAAGCCGCCGGATCACCCCGCCAATGGGTGCGTTCGGCCATCCAGCCCATCTGCCCGTGATACCCGGCCTCAAGAAACGCCGCCAAACGCGCCGGAACCTCGGGCACATCCCACGGACGGCAAATGCGAACAGCGACAAACCCTTCAGCCTTTGCTTGCGTTACAAGCCTGGATTTCAGCGCGTCACTCATAATTCTTTTGTTCAAAAGTATCCTCGGGGGGGAACGCGCAAAATGCCTGCATTTTGAACGTTGGGGGGCAGACAGCCCCCCGCGCCAGTTCGGTTTTAGAAATCAAGGTCGGCATAATGCGGCGGCTGTCGGAACCCTGACACCTGATCGGCTAACAATGAGCGGAACGCCGGGCGCGACTTGATCTTAGCGTACCAGTCCTTGACGCTCGAACTGCGGTTCCAATCTACATCCGAGATGTAATCCAGCGACGACAAATGTGCCGCAGCAGCAAAATCGGCCAGGGTCATATCATCCCCGGCAAGCCAGCGACGATGGTCCAGCAACCAGCTCATATAATCCAGATGATACTTGATCGCCTTAGCGCCGTCCTTGATGTTACGACTGTCGGGATAGCCTGACCCCATGATCTTTTTGCTGATCCGCTCGTACAGCAACTTGGACGTCACTTCGTGATGAAACTTGTCATCAAACCAACCAACCAAACGGCGCACTTCGTACCGGGCATCCGGATCAGATGGCATCAGCGACGGGCCGGAACGGGTCTCTTCTATGTACTCACAGATCGCAGCACTTTCGGCCATCAACTTACCATCCAGTTTCAATACCGGAACTTTGGCAGCCGGGTTGCGGCGCAGAAAATCCGGGTCCCCTTCCCAATAGCGTTCTTCAACGAGCTCAACCTCGATTTTTTTCTCGGCAAGCGACAGCCGCACTTTGCGACAAAATGGGGACAACGGGACGTGAAACAGGCGGGCCATGGTATTCCAGTTAAAACAGACAACTCAGTTACCAATGCCCCGACACGGCGCGGTTTTCAATCCTCGAAACACAAAGCGCGGCCATCTGTGCGGATGGTGGCCGCACCGTCTGCAATGGCCCGCGCCCTTTTTTGCACCCTGGCCGTGGGGTGTTTTGCTGATCTTTTGCGCGGCGAAGGTAATACAGCGGCAATCAGCGCAGCCTGACGTAGTGTTAACACACCCGGCTCGACGCCAAAATTGTTACGGGCTGCGGCCTCTACGCCAAACACCCCCTCGCCCATTTCAGCGACGTTCAAATACACCTCGACGATACGCCGTTTAGACCAGATCGCCTCAACCGCCGGGGTGATTGCCGTCTCAAGCGCTTTGCGAATCCAACTGCGCCCCTGCCACAGGAACACGTTTTTCACCACTTGTTGGGTAATTGATGAGCCGCCGCGCGTTCCGCCCTGTTCCATTGCGGCCCGGATCGCCTCAACGTCAAATCCCCAATGCAGGCAAAAATCAGCGTCCTCAGCGGCGACGACCGATCGCGCCATCACTGGCGCAATATCGTCAATAGGAACCCACTCACGATCAACAGATCCCAACCTGCGGTGCTCTGACCAAATGGTATAGGTGATCGGCGGATTGACCACCGAAAACAACAACACCAACGCTAGCACGCCCAGTATAATAATTGTTGTGCTGCGCAACGCAATGAACCCAATCCAGCGCAATGGCCGAAACGGGCGCCGAAGCTTGGCCTTTTTGACCGGTGCTTTAGGTTTGGTTGTGGTTTTTTTGGCCATACCAATTTTATAGGCAAAGCAGCCCGGTCAGGAAAGCATGCAAGCCGCGATAAGGCTGGATTCGTGTTTTTGCGCCGCAGGTCGTACCAATTTGGCCCCCTGAACATAACCGGGAAACAGCGCATCAGCCTGGGCCACCCCAGCAACGCTGGCAAAGTGGCTTTCGGTCCAGATTCCTTCTGATTTGATCAGCACATGGCCGGCAAATCCAAGGTGGATATACTCGACGTCGCCGCCTTCCATCACGTGTATTTTTTTACCGTCAACCAAATGTCGCGCCGCAACCAAAACGGACTCTTGCCCGGCATAAAGTTCAGCTGCCCAGCCTTCGACCAAAATCCGGTGCTGCGGGCTGACGATCAGATCACGTGTATTGCCCATCGCGCCGACCGCAATTCGAATCGGGGCAAATTTACCTCGGGCCTGCACCTTGCAGCGCCCAATCCACACAACCGGCTGATAACCATCATCGGCAGTGCGCAGCAAATCGCCCTCGCAAATTTCCTCAACCGGGCGCAGGCCGTCAATCGTATCGATGAGCGTGCCCGGCGTGAAACAGGCCGGGAACAGATCACCCACCGAAATTTGCGTACTTGTATACACAAACGTCGAACTGATAAAAGTCCCGTCCGCCAGAATTGTACCGTCTGTTGGTGTGAAAACTGTAGACTGCCCATCCACGTAAAAGGTCACGCCAGTAATGGTAATATTACCAATGCCAGGCACAAACATTGTTATGGTATCATCCACCCAAACAGAATTTATGACTCCACCGTTAAAGGTATCACCCGGTCTAATAAACCCGTCATCATCGACATCCGTGAAATTGAAACTCTGCACGGTCAGCGACGTACCAGATCCCGGAGGGTTACCGGGGTCCATAACTAAGAACTGGTCAGTATATTGGGTTGGCATAAATATTTCCTGAAGAATAGCGGCTGCTCAACTTCAGAAAAACGCACAACTAAGTGCCTGAAAGATGGTGAAATCAGGAAAAATATGGACACTTTGTGACCTCTCGCGCCACAATTCGGCGCGAAAGGTCAAGATTTGAGGTGGTTATTCGGCCGGAATTGCCGTTTTTTCCAGCGTCAAAGCCGCAGGCAAGTGAACCAACATTTCTGTCGGGCAGATTTGCAAAAAGTTGCCTTTTTCCATGTCCCAATGACGCAGGATATCTGCGGCCTTACGGCTGTTGGTTTCTGCGACATGAGCTTCAAGCAGCGTTTTGAGCTCAGACAACCAATGATCAACCGTCACCGGGCAGGTCACCACGGTCTCCATGTTCATCAAGGTTATTGCAGTCCCGTGCGGGTCATAAAGATAGGCCATACCCCCCGTCATCCCAGCCGCAAAGTTGGCGCCGATTTCGCCAAGAATTACCGCAACACCGCCGGTCATGTATTCACAGCCGTTTGACCCACAGCCTTCGACAACGGTTGATGCACCGCTGTTGCGCACCGCAAACCGTTCGCCCGCACGCCCGGCAGCAAACAAAAAGCCCTTGGTTGCGCCATACAGAACCGTGTTGCCGATGATGGTATTGTCGGCCGCAACCAACCGGCTACTCTGCGGCGGTCGCACCACAATGATGCCACCGGACAGACCTTTGCCAACATAATCATTGGCATCCCCGGACACTTCGAGTTTCAGCCCAGCCACGGTAAAGGCGCCCAGCGATTGTCCGGCAGAGCCTTGAAGTTTCACCGTCAGATGGTCCGGCTGCAACGAATTGTTCATGCCGAATTTTTTGACAATCAGGCTCGATGTGCGGGTGCCGACGGTCCTGTGCGTATTTTGCACCGCATAGGACAGCTGCATTTTCTCGCCATCCTCAAGGAACCGCGCCGCATCGCGCACGATCTCGGCGTCCAGCGTGTCAGGCACTTCGTTGCGACCACGATTGCGGTTGTAAACGATGTCAGACGCGCCATCGACTGTGATCAACAGCGGGTTCAGATCCAGATCGTCCAGATGCGCCGATCCGCGTGACACCTGCGCCAGCAAATCCGCCCGTCCGATGATTTCATCCATCGACCGCGCACCGATTTCGGCCAGCAATTCCCGGACTTCCTGCGCATAGAACGTGATCAGGTTGACCAGCTTGTCGGCAGTTCCGGTGAACTTGGCGCGCAGCGATTCGTCCTGCGTACACACGCCCACGGGGCAAGTGTTGGACTGGCACTGGCGCACCATGATACAGCCCATCGCAATCAATGCGGCGGTGCCGACGCCGTATTCTTCGGCCCCCATCATTGCCGCCATGACAACATCACGCCCGGTGCGCAAACCGCCATCGGTGCGCAATGTCACACGATCCCGAAGCTTGTTCATCGCCAGAACCTGATGCGCCTCGGTCAGGCCCATTTCCCACGGCAGGCCGGCATATTTTATGCTGGTCGCCGGGCTGGCCGCTGTGCCGCCATTGTGCCCTGAGATCAGGATCACATCGGCCTTGGCCTTGGCCACACCGGCGGCAATGGTACCAACACCAGACGCCGCCACCAGTTTCACCGTCACTTTGCAGCGCGGGTTGATCTGTTTCAGGTCGTAAATCAGCTGGGCCAGATCCTCGATACTATAGATATCGTGGTGCGGTGGCGGCGAAATCAGCGTCACGCCCTCGGTCGACAACCGCAGACGGGCAATTAGCGCGGTCACTTTCAGACCGGGCAACTGGCCGCCTTCGCCTGGCTTGGCACCCTGTGCGACTTTGATTTCCAGCTCTTCACATTGGTTCAGATATTCCGCCGTGACGCCAAAACGCCCCGAAGCCACCTGTTTGATCTTGGCGCTGGGATTGTCGCCATTGGGTTCCGGATGGAAATGCACCGGGTCTTCGCCGCCTTCGCCGCTATCAGATTTTGCGCCGATCCGGTTCATCGCCACGTTCAGCAATTTATGCGCCTCAGGCGACAGCGCCCCCAGCGACATGCCCGGTGTTACAAACCGCTTGCGGATCGCGGTGATGCTTTCGACTTCTTCGATCGGCACCGGTTTGCCAAGAGGTTTGATTTTAAGCAAATCGCGCAGATGGATCGGCGGATTGCTTTGCATCTTGGCGGAATACTGCTTCCACAGATCAAACGACGCATTGTTGCACGCCATTTGCAGCATGTGCATCGACGTGGCCTCCCACGCGTGGGTTTCGCCAGAATTGCGGGCTTTGTAGAAGCCACCGATGGGCAGCACGTCCAAACCCGATTCCCAGCCGCGATGGTGAATCTTTTCAGATTTGATCTGAATGCCGCTGACACCAATGCCAGAAATCCGGCTGGTCATGCCAGGGAAATACTCGGCGCACATGGCCCGGCTCAGGCCAACGGCCTCAAAGTTCAGACCGCCGCGATAGGATGAAATCACCGAGATGCCCATCTTGGCCATGATCTTGAGCAGGCCCTGATCAATCGCCGCACGATAGCGCCTAACGGCGTCGGTCAGATTGCCGTCAATCAAGCCGCGCTCAATGCGGTCGGCGAGCGAATCCTCGGCCAGATAGGCGTTTACCACGGTTGCACCACAGCCAATCAGAACGGCGAAATAATGCGGGTCGATACATTCCGCGCTGCGCACATTCAGCGAACAGAACGTCCGCAGACCATTGCGCGTCAGGTGGCTATGCACCGCAGAGGTCGCCAAAATCATCGGCATCGCCACACGACCGGGCCCCGAGAAATGATCGGTCAGCACCAAATGCCCGGCCCCCGAGCGCACAGCATCTTCGGCCTCACGCCGGATACGTTGCAGATTGTCGCTCAGCGTGCCAGACCCAGCCTTGGACGCGCAGTCGATTTCGACCATCGGCGCGTTAAATTGCGCGGTCAGAACATCCCATTGGGCGTTGCCCACAAAGGGGCTCTCGAGCACCACAATCTCGGTTTGGGTACTGTCCTCGTCGAGCACATTTTTCAGATTTCCAAAGCGGGTCTTAAGGCTCATCACCCGGAATTCACGCAGAGAATCAATGGGCGGGTTGGTCACCTGACTAAAGTTCTGTCGGAAATAATGGCTCAGCGGCCGGTACATTTCGGACAACACAGCCGACGGCGTGTCATCGCCCATCGAGGCCAGCGTTTCCTTACCATCCTCGGCCATTGGCGCCAAAATCTGCTCTAACTCTTCCAGAGTATAACCGGCAGCAATCTGACGTTTGCGCAATTCGGCCCCGGTAAACATTGGCTTTTCAGTTGCCTTGGCCAGCGCCGCGTCAGCGTTGTTGATCTTGCAGACCCATTCGCCAAAGGGCTGTGCCGCCGCCAACTGATCCTTGATTTCAGTGTCGTGGAACAGCTTGCCTTCTTTCATGTCAACAGCCAGAATCTGCCCCGGCCCAAGCGCGCCTTTTTCAAGCACGTTGGCCTCGTCGATTGGCACCATTCCGGCCTCGGACCCGGCGATCAGCAGGCCATCGCCCGTCACCACATACCGCATTGGCCGCAGCCCGTTGCGATCCAGCCCGGCGCAAACCCAGCGCCCATCGGTCATGGCAAGGGCGGCGGGGCCGTCCCACGGCTCCATCACCGAGTTGCAATAGGAATACATATCGCGCCACGCCTCGGGCAACTCGACCGCCTGTTTTGACCAGCTTTCTGGCACCAGCATGGTTTTGGCCATCGGCGCGCTGCGCCCGGCCCGCACCAGCATTTCAAACACCGCATCCAGCGCGGCAGAATCGCTCGAACCGCCGGGGATGACAGGTTTGATGTCTTCGGCCATGTCGCCAAAGGTTGATGATGCCATGCGGATTTCATGGCTTTTCATCCAGTTGACGTTGCCCCTAAGGGTGTTGATCTCGCCGTTATGCGCCAACATACGGAACGGTTGCGCCAACCACCATTGTGGGAATGTGTTGGTCGAATAGCGCTGGTGATAGATCGCAAACGCACTGACAAAACGTTCGTCCATCAGATCGGGGTAAAACACCGCGACCTCTTCGGCCAGCATCATGCCTTTGTAGATGATCGACCGGCAGGACAGCGACGCAATGTAAAGTTCGGTAATGCCCACGGCCGCCGCAGCCTTTTCGATCCGGCGACGGATCACGTATAATTCGCGCTCAAACGTCTCTTCGTCAACGTCTTTGGCGTTTGAAATAATGATCTGTTCGATTTCGGGCCGGGTGACGTTGGCCTTTTCGCCCAGACAGGTCACATCAACCGGCACATGCCGCCAGCCGTAAATGCCATAGCCCATCCGCAGAACTTCGGATTCAACAATCGTCCGGCAGGTTTCCTGGGCACCAAAATTGGTACGTGGCAGAAACACCTGGCCCACGGCCATCAGCCGGTCCATGTTTGGCGTATGGCCGGTGCGTTCGATCTGGTCATAGAAAAATCCAACCGGAATCTGCACGTGAATACCGGCGCCATCACCGGTTTTACCGTCCGCATCCACAGCACCCCGGTGCCAGATCGCCTTTAGCGCATCAATGCCAGCGGTAACCACAGACCGGCTTTTCTTGCCGTCAATCGACACGACCAGACCAACGCCGCAGGACGAATGCTCGTCCTCGGTGCGGTACAGGCTGTTTTCGGCCATATAGGCGCGCTTGGCTTCCTCGGAAGCTTTCCAGTTTTCATCATATTTGATCATGTCTTTATTCTCCTTCTGGCGGGGAAAATTGTGCCATCACTTCGGCGCCAGTCATCTTTTTGGTATCACCTGCATAGGAAAACGCAGGGCTTTTTACGTCGACAAATATCTCGGATGTCAGGGTCATTCCGCTGGCATCATCCAGCAGGCCAATCGGCATATGATAGGTGCCGCCATAAGGCCCCGGGCTGGTCACGCGGTACCACATCCCGGACCCGCATTTGCCACACCAGCCGCGTTCGGCCCACTCAGACGATTGGAACGTCTGAACATTCTCACCGCCATCAAACGTCACCGTTTCGGGCGGAACGGTGATTGCCAGCAACGCAGACCCGGCCCAGCGCTGGCACATCTCGCAATGACAGGCGCCAAATTCGGTTTTCACATCGCGCAGGGTAAATTTGACTGCGCCGCACATGCACTGACCTGTTTTATCACCCATCGTCTGGTCCACCCCTAACAAAATTCAGCTATTAACTTGGCCACATCGCCGGACGTCATTTGTTGCCGGTCCTCGGGCACCGTGCTGGTGCTGTTCTTAAGGTCAACAAACGACTCGGATGTCATCACCATGCCATCGGTGTCGTCCAACAGACCCAGCGCAATGCTGGTCCTGCCCACATATGGCCCCGCCGTCAGCCGCCAGAAAACCGGCGAGCCGCAGACCTTACAATTGCCGCGTTCGGCAAAATTGGAACTGGTGAAAACCGAAATGTTGTTGGCACCCGTGAGCATCAGATTGTCAGTATCAACCTGAACGCCGTTATATGGCCCGCCCACCCATCGCTGGCACATCTTGCAATGACAGCGCGAAAAATTGCCTGCCATTTCGGTTGCGACAAAACTGACTGCGCCACACATACAATGCCCGGTTTTATCCGCCATGTTTTGTCCCTTCCTGTTTGCTGTACCCTGGGTGGGTCAGAATGATTGACGTATATCGACTACTGCAAGGTCCGTTTGCTATCAAAGTGATCTACTCGGCCGCAATTTTACCCGCACTGTACAACTGCTCCAAAATCGCCTCGGCACAGTCGCGCCCGTCTTTGATCGCCCAGACCACCAGGGATGCACCGCGCACGATATCCCCAACCGCATAAACGCCCGGCATCGCCGTGGCGCCGCTGGTAAAGTCGGCGGTAATTGTACCCCAACGTGTTACCGGCAAATCGGGCTGATCCCACAGGGTTGGCAGGTCTTCCGGCTCAAACCCCAGTGCTTTGATGACCAGATCTGCCTCTTCGACATAATCGGCACCTTCGATCACTTCGGGGGCCTGACGGCCTGACACATCCGGAGCACCCAGACGCATTTTGTGCACCATCACACCGGTGACCTGATCACTGCCAACAAAACCCTTGGGCGCGCGCAGCCATTCAAAAACCACGCCTTCTTCTTCGGCGTTCTGCACTTCGCGCAACGATCCCGGCATGTTCGCGCGGTCCCGCCGGTACAGGCATTTGACCGATATCGCGCCCTGTCGGATCGATGTGCGCACGCAATCCATCGCTGTGTCGCCACCACCGATGACCACAACCCGTTTGCCATTGGCATTCAGTCGGCCGGAATCATAGTCCGGCACATCGTCACCAAAGCTTTTGCGGTTTGAGGCCGTCAGAAAATCAAGCGCCTTTTCAATGCCTTGTGCGCCACTTCCGGGCATCTCTAGATCGCGCGATTTGTAAACGCCAGTGGCGATGATAACGGCATCATGTTTGGCGCGCAGATCGGCAAACGATATATCCTGACCGACAGTGCAATTTTGCACAAACGTCACGCCACCCTGCGCGAGCTGATCATTGCGCCGCATCACTATGTCTTTTTCAAGCTTAAAGCTGGGAATGCCATAGATCAGCAAACCACCGGCGCGGTCGTGGCTGTCATAAACGGTCACCTGCACACCCGCACGACGCAGCACATCCGCGGCTGCCAGACCACCGGGGCCAGCGCCGATAATGGCAACGCTTTGTTCGCGTTCCTGCATCGGCACAATCGGCTTCACCCAGCCGTTTTCCCATGCGGTATCGGTAATATATTTCTCAACCGAGCCAATCGTCACGGTGCCGTGGCCCGATGATTCGATCACACAATTGCCTTCGCACAGACGATCCTGCGGGCAGATACGACCACAGATTTCGGGGAAAGTATTGGTCGCCTGACTGACCTCATACGCCTCTTGCAAACGCCCCTCGGCCGTTAGGTACAGCCAGTCGGGAATGTTGTTTTGCAATGGGCAATGGCTTTGACAATAGGGCACGCCACACTGGCTGCACCGGCTGGCCTGCTCGCGCGCTTTGGCGCCCGCATACTCAGCATAGATTTCGTCAAAATCCGCACGGCGTTCAGTTGCGTCACGCTTTGTCGGCATGTCGCGGTCAATTTGGACAAATTTTAACATCGGTTGCCTGGCCACTGGTCAAACTCCATGATTGCTTGGTTGAGCCTGTCTAGAGGATCACGAATGGGATTAAAAGTCAGCTGTACTGACCTTTAATCAGAAATATTCCGCACAGTCATCATTTTTTTGCTGCATCGCAACATTTTTAGGTATCAAAGCGGACATAAATCAGCGCTTTCTATTTGAAACAAGGTATTTATACCTGATCCAAACAGCATCCTTACAACAAGAAAATCCAGAAATGCCGCTATTTCAACTTATCCTTGTGGCCGTAATCCAGGGAATAACCGAGTTTCTGCCAATTTCATCCTCGGGCCACTTGATTCTATTGCCCGAACTCACCGGACTGGACGATCAGGGTCAACTGATTGACGTCGCGGTTCATATCGGCACTTTGGGTGCGGTTGTGCTATATTTCCGGAGTGACGTTCGCATGAGCCTGATCGGGCTTGGGCGGCTGGTTCGGGGCAAAGTCGACACCCCCGGCGCAGAACTTGCCTTGCGTTTGATCGTTTGCATGCTGCCCCTCGTGTTGATGGGGGCGGCCCTGTATTTCAGCGGGCTAAGTCAGGCCATGCGATCAATCACGGTCATCGGCTGGACAATGCTGATTTTCGGCATTGTTCTGTATTGGGCGGATCGCACCGGCCCGTCGACCAAAGTTGCCGAAGACTGGACCCTGAAAGACGCGGTTATCATGGGATTTTGGCAGGCACTGTCCCTGATCCCCGGCACGTCCCGGTCTGGCATCACCATCACCGGGGCAAGGCGCCTTGGATATGGGCGCGAAGATGCGGCCCGCATTTCCATGCTGATGTCGATCCCGGCAATCATTGCCTCGGGCTTGCTGGTGGGCACCAAAGCCGCCATCACCGCCGACAGCGCCGCCCTACGCGACGGCGCATTGGCCGCAGTATTCGCCTTTGCCTCAGCAATGATTGCGCTCTCGCTGATGATGCGCCTGCTGCGCAGCGTCAACTTCACACCCTACGTGATCTATCGAATCGCTCTTGGACTGGTGCTATTGGCCTGGACCTATAGCTAAGGCGGCGATGTTATGTCCGCAAATTGCGCGCGGATTCTTTGATCGCAGCATATTGCCCTGAGGGACGGAACCGCCACAAATAATCAGACAACACGGTTTCCATCGGTACCGGTACGATACCCAGATCGGCCAGACCCCTGGCCCCATCCGATACCTTGTTGTCCTGCGCCAATCCGCGCACCTGATCGCGGGTCAGCACGGCGTTGGTAATCAAACCAAGGCTCATCACCTGCATCATATCAAAACCAAAACCCATCAACCGCGCCATAAAGAACGGCATGTTCAGCACCAAACGGCGCCGCCGGATCACACCCAGCATACTGTCAATCAGATCGCGCAGGCTGGCCACATCTGGCCCGCCGAGTTCGTAAACACCGGACACGGCATCGCCGACAACAGCGACTTCGACAGCCTGGGCCACGTCTTCGACGCAAACCGGTTGGAACAAGGACTGGCCACCAACGATCGGCATGATCGGGCCCAGTCGCGTCAAACCTGCGTAAAAGTTGAAAAACGTGTCTTCGGTGCCGAATATCGCAGACGGGCGTAAAATCACTGCATCCGGCATATGCGTCAGAACAGCCGCCTCGCCTTCTGCTTTTGAACGGGCAAAGTTACAGTTGGATTCAGCATCGGCACCAATCGCTGATATATGCACCAGCCGCCCAACGCCATTTTCAGCTGCAAGCCTGGACACCCGGTCAGCGCCATCGATATGAACATCGTCAAAGGTGTTTTTGCCAACTTCATAGGCTATGCCAACACAGTTCACGACCGCATCAGCGCCCGCCATTGCAGCCGCCACCGAGGCGTCATCGCGAATGTTGCACAACACAGGTTCAACCTGCCCGGTCACACCGTAAGGTTTGACAAAAAGCGCCTCGTTGGGACGCCGAACAGCGACGCGAACGCGCCAGCCTGCTTTTGCCATGCGTTGCGCGATATAGCGACCGACAAACCCGGATCCACCATAAATCGTGACGAGATTCGACATGCGAAGGCTCCTTAGACTAATACTCCTTTGCTGATTACTCCTCTGACGAGCCGCAAACAAGCCGCAATACCTATCGAATTTGACAACACACCCCGGTTTCTGCGGATTACACCAAACAAGTCACCCAAAAGCCAAAGTTTCTGTTTGACACCCCCCTCGGCTCGGCTTACTGCACGGCACACGACACCTGCCCAGGTGGCGGAATGGTAGACGCGCTAGCTTCAGGTGCTAGTATTCGCAAGGATGTGGAGGTTCGAGTCCTCTCCTGGGCACCAGAAACCCCTTATTTTGCTCATGATTTCTAGGTAAGTGGTTGAAGTTGCTGCTTTATCCGAACCTAAAAGCGAACCGTTTTGCGAACCTTTTGCGTCGCAATCGAACCACACCTTGTCAGGGTTTGACACACTCCTCTCCGGCTCTCTTGCTAAGGTTGAACCACACAGCAATAACGACAACAGAGAGGTGTGACTGTGATAACCAAACCCAAAAAGAAGCTACCGAAGTATGTCCGGCAGAGGACTTGGGGAGCGTACCAGTACAAGAGAAACGTACCAAAACGCCTCATTGGTGAGGTTGGCAAAGAGACAATCTACCACAGTCTGGGTAGCAGCTACTCTGAAATGATCACTGCCCTCCCCCTAGTTCACAACGCGGTAGAGGCTCTTTTTGCGCGTCTGGCCGGCCAGAATACAACAGACCGAACCCTTGCCTTGGTCGAAGCGAGATACGGCAGAGATGCAGCAGACCAACTGGAAGCGGGTGATATCGATGAGAACTTTGAGGCGGCGCTTTGGGATATGGGTCACCAGTTAGAGGACGATGTAGAACCAGAGGTGTTAGGCAACCTTCTTGGTGCCTCTGTACCGAAGAAGATATTCACCCTCAGTGATGCTTACGACCTGTACGCTGAGTACAAAGACGCCGCCACAAACAAGAACCTGAGCAAATATCTGAACCGATCGAAGGCCGACCTGTTGGCAATCCTTGGAACGCATAAGGTGAACACCGCAGGGCTGACAAAGCTCACGCGTAAAGACGCAACGAAATACCGGGACGCCCTGATGACTAGGGTCTCTCCTAACAGTGTGAACCGCTACAACAACACCATCAAAGCTGTGATCAATCATGCAATCACCGAACGTGGTATTCACAACTACCTCAACCCGTTTAACAAGCTGCGTATCAAGGGGTCAGGTAGCACAGCGGGAGACCGCAAGAGCCTCACAGAGATAGACGTTGCGGCAGTTCGTGACGCTATCCCTACAGGAGACCTACAGGCTCTCTTTGTGGCACTCTGCGACACTGGTGCTCGGTTGGCAGAGGTGTCTGGTGCGTTGTGTGGCGACATCAACCTGCAAGACCGTAACCTGGCCATCCAAGCGAACCATTTCAGGTCACTCAAGACAGACAGCAGCAAGAGAACAGTTCCCTTGTCAGAGCGAGCCTACAACCTTCTGTTCGAGTTGAAGCATGGTAGGGAAGACAGCGAACCACTGTTTGTCCGGTACGGTAAAGTCGGCGGCAACACCAATGCCTCTGCTGCTCTGATGAAGCACCTTCGAAAGGTGATCGATGATCCGCTAAAAAGCATCCACTCTTTGAGGCACCGAAAGAAGGACCAACTGCGATCTGTCGAGGCACCAGAAGAGATTTCCAAGGTTCTGCTTGGCCACTCAAACAAGGACGTCGCCAGCCGCTACGGTGACGGATATCAACAGGATGTTTTGAGGAAGTGGTTGTCGAAAACTTGGTAGGTAGCCAGTGACACCTTTGTTTCTTAGCTTTCTTCGCAAAATCAAGGCGAATGTGCTTCGACGGCAGGGACCGCACCTATGCATAACCCGATGTTTTAATGAATTAATATTAGAGACATGAGAATGATAGAGGTCCAGCGCGTGCCCATGAACGGCTTCAAGTCGAGGTAGTCAAGTAGTCAGCTAGTCGGGGTGAAACTTAAACCCAGAGCACTGACCCTCCCCTAAATGGCCATTCTTCGGAATTTGGGTGGCAGCGTCAAAGCAGACCTTCGTCACAGCAGCAAGTAGTAACCAACGAGCGGGACGAAGCAGTCGTCCGCGTTAATCAAGGCAACTGGCGCTTTCGGCCCAAAGCTGCCGCTCGTGCAAAACGCGTCTAACGGCGGCTCTCAGCCCAAAGTGCAATATGCTGCGATAAGCACGAATGGCGGCTTTTGTTGGCACAGCCAAAATCGTGAAAGAAAGCTGGCAGTTTTTGCCAAGCGTTTGTGTCCTTACTTTCTACGTATTTTTCGCAACCTAGGGATCGCACGTTACACTCTCACGAGCTGCGGAAGTTGTGAGGGATGAGAGGTAAGCGCTGATGAGCCGTTCAAATCAACAATGGGAATGAACTTCTATTTTCAGCCATAAGGTAGAACAAGAACTTCAAATCCTCGCTCTAATGGTTGAGAACGCGATGCTTGAAGGCTTGTAACATTTCGAGTCATCCTTATCATGGTGATTTCAGGATAAGGATGACTTAAATGTCAAGTCAACTGAGAAAAATTGTTGCGATATTATTGACTTGCGTATCGCTGCCTGCCTTGGCACAGCCAATTCCAAGTACCCCAGCCCCTTTAAGCCTCGCTAATGCGCTGCCTGCTGGACCGCAAGTAAGCGGTGATGATCCTCGACCCGAGATTGGTTTTCGTGGCTGCGTGGATAGTAAATGCTCAGCAGACTGGGAGACCGAACGGATACGGCGCGAATTAGCGGCAATAATGGCGGCAAAGTTAGAAGAGCAGTTACGCGGCGGCTTGCCTGCAGATTGCACCTCTGCCATCTGCTTCCGCGAAAAGCTTGAAGAACTTCCGTCATTTTCTAACACGCCATCACTGGCAGTCATCAAATGCAAGGACGCAATTTGTACAACCATCGAAGACCCTATCGTACCAAATTGGCGACTTTGGGAGATTATAGCCAATGGTGGCGGTAATCCGTTCAAAAACTGCAAGGATGCCATGTGTATTGCCCCACAAGGCCGCGTGGCAGGCCCTGATGCCGAATCCGACGCAGACCTGAAGCGGCTACAAAAAGCCGAGGAACGCGCGCGAGCGAAAAAAGAAGCAGCCCAACAAGCCGCAGCCGTTGCAGAAGCCGCAAAAGAAGAAGAAGACAAGAAAAGGCGAGAACAACAAGCTGCAGATGATGCTGCTAAAAATGCTCGTGCAGAGCAAGCAGCCGCGAGCCAACAAGCGCTTCGAGATGCACGAAGCCTCAAAGCCCAAGAGATTGCAGACCGCGCTTATGCCGAACGGCAAGAGGCGAAACAGGCAGAAATTAAGCGACGCGAACAGGCAAGGATAGACCAACGTGCAGCAAACCAATTAAAATGGGACGCCGCAGAGAACAGGCTAATTCAGGCTGAGGCCAGAGCCGATGCCGCCCTCGAAGCCCGTGAAGAGGCCAGTGCCCGAACCGCAGAACGTGCAGATGACGCGCGTAGAGCTTCTGAGAGCGCCCGCATGGCTGCCCAAGCCTTCATGGCGGAACTTGGAGCTTATCCGTATCTTTCAAACTATATGATGGTCTGTCGCGGCGCAGGCACAAGCTGCATTGAACCCACAGGTATCCAAGGTGGCAATGCGCCTGATCCAAATCCGTAACACCAGTCAGTGCATTGCGCAGAAAGCAGTTCAATAGTGGGCCAAAGAATCGGCTGCGTATCTCTGTTGTAGCGAGATGAAATCCGCCAGCTTGTGCCTTTCGTTTGCTCTGCTGTTTTTCCCAGAGCAGTCACTGGTGAAAATGCCGCAATCTTCGATTTGTCCGCTGAGCCTGTTGAATGTCACTCAAAACTGACCCGGTAGAGGTCAGAATTGTCACCGAGAAATGACCCATGTGCAACCTTACTCCTGACAGGATTTGTTGGGGGATATTGGAGTGATAGACATGGGATTTTTGA